>JAHJSS010000081.1 GCA_018830225.1 Nanobdellota archaeon | reverse complement strand
TTTACCGCAATGGCAGTTCCAACCGGAAAAGATATATTGTTGTTTGTATCTAAAGAGTCAATTCGTAGTTTTGTTTGTTTCATAGCAGATTCATACAAAACTACGAACCTTTTCTATTTAACTGTCAAACTTGGGTTATAAAAGATTAAGTGCTTATCCTCCGACGTGCTGGACTTCAAGCCTCTTCTCTATGTGCTGGTCATAGTCGTATGTTAGCTCTATTATGACAAGTTTCTCGAGGTCTGTGGGGCTGTTTATGTTCTGCGTGCACCTGATCTCCCTCTCGCCGTTGAGGAGTTGCGCATTGCCTTCATACACTGATCCCGAGGCTGCGCTGTCCTGGAGTCCTGAGCATGTGAGGCCGTCTGATATGCCTGTGTCGACCTTCACGTGAACCTTGTCTTTCTGCTGGAACTCCTTTGCGCACTCGCTGCCCATCTCATGGACGGTCCCTGTGCCCATGTGCTTTATCTTGAAGACAAATGACACTTTGTTCGCTGATGATACTGATTCCCTGAATGATGCTACTTGGACAGGGGCTCCTGAGTTGTCGACGACCTTGTCTTCGTTTATCTGGCAGAGCTTGCCTGATGACCCCCGCGTCCCTAGTATGTCCTCAAGCACGCAGAGTTTTGTGTTGGCCACTGTGCCGTATTTGTAGCACACATCTGCCCTGACGTTGTATGTCACCGAACCTGCTATTGTCTTCTGGTGTGCTAAGCTTGCTCCGCTTGCAGGGAAGTCAAGGCTTACTGTCTCTCCCTGTATGACTGCTCCCTGGACATCCTTCTGCGCTCCCCTGATCGTCCCAGGGCTGTCCTGGACCAGGTCTCCTGCGCTTACGCCGAAGTCTGCAGGGTCTATGCCTGTTATCTTGACTGTCGCGTCAGCTCCATTCTCTATGGTGTGGTCTCCTTTGTTTGTCAGGACCACGCTTATGCCGAATGGCTGGTCCTTGTCAAGGATCTTGTCAGGTATTGATCCTGGCGCGAAGCTTATCGACAGGCCTTCTGTGCCTCCGACGAATTTTGAGCCTACTACCCCTTGTTTGTCTTGCTTGTTGCATCCTGCCGCGAATATCAGCAGGAACGCGACGAATGTTATCAGGATTGCTTTCCTCATTTTTTGACCTCCTAGTCTAACCGTGATTGTTTATTGAACATTTGTTTTTTTGTTCGGTGATATTTACCTCGCGAAGTTGAGGTTCTCTATCTCGACTATCTTTGCTATTGAGCTCTTGTAGCCGTAGCTGAGCTCAACCTCTAGCGGTGTCTGGTATGCCGGTATCTGCGGCAGGTTCAGGTACTTGCAGAATATTGTGGCTCGGTTGTTGACGAGCCTTATCTTGCCTTTAGGATCGCAGTCGAGCGGCTGTCCTGCGATGGACACCATATAGTCTATCTGGTTCAGGTCCTTGTACTGCAGTCCTCCTGGGCAGGTTTGCATCGCTGTCTGGTCGTATACTGTCCCGCTTGACTGCTCTGTGCCTCCTGCTATGTTGGCTATGTGTATCCTGAAGAACATGCCTGTCGGCCTTGCCTCTGTCTCTATGCTCTGCACAGATACAGGAGCTCCCTGGCTGCCTGTCGCATAGACCTTCTGTACCCTGCAGGCCTTGTCAGATGTCGTGTCCAGGGGGTTGGGGTCTACGCATATCAGTGGTGTCGCGATTGTGTGGTATGGGTAGCATGCGGTGAGCATGAATGTTGGTTTGTAGTTAGGCATGCTTGTCGGTAGCGTCACAGTGGATGTCGAGAACTCTGCTGTTGTGTATCCTCCATCAGGGTTGAACTGGTTCTTGCCTTCGAGCGACTGTGCAAGGATGTATGAAGGCGGCAGTCCCATTATGATGTTCGGGTCGAACCCTGTCAGGTAGAATGCTGCGCTAGGGACAGTGTATGTGCCCCTGTTCCTTATCTCGACAAGGAATGTTAGCGGTGATTGTGTGTATACCTTGAGAGGGGGCTGGTCTGCTATGAAGCTCATGACTATCCCTTCTGTCCCTGTTGCAACGAATTCTGCGGATACAGGCGGACCGTCACTTCTTCCTCCGAAGCTGCCGCAGCCTGTGATCAGTAGCAGTGTCAGGATTAGACTGAAAGCAATGATTGTTTTGTTGTTTACCATCTTTTTATGCCTCTTTTGCCATAAAATCATTTAAGGACCATAATTTTAGGACACCAAAGCCATCAGGCTTTGTGTGTCAAGATTCTCGGTTTTTGAGTATTTATATTTTTCGGTGGAATCAGGCCTTATGGGCAGCATATATTGTAATCTCCGCCAGGGCATAGTCCTGTGGTGCATCCGAGCCTTGAAGCGCATACACCTATGCTTTCATCCGGATTGCAGGTTACTGTCCTGCAGCTGCGCCCTGGATAGGTCGAGCTGCACCCATCCCCTCTTCCTCCTGAGGTTGTGGTTGTCGTTGTTGTCGCAGCTCCTGCCTGCGCGCCTCCGATGGATGCGCAGTTGACTGTCTGGCCGTATTCCAGGGGCGGAGGTTCCACTGTGATATCCTTCAGCTGTATCTGGTTCACATAATATCTCATGTTGACCATCACTGGAGATAGGAACGCGCCTAGGGATGGGTTGACTTTCTTCTCGCATATCATGCTTACGGACTGCCTTTCCTTAAGCTGTATCTCTGACGGCCTGCACTCGAGGGGTTCTCCGCCCATCTCCACGCTCACCTGCACCCTGTTCAGCTGCTGCGGGTCTGCGCATCCTGCGTCAGGATGGAATATGTTGTAGTCCGCTCCCTTGAGCTTGTCGATGGATATCGCCAGCTGCACAGTGACCTCTTCTGTCGATTGGGGGATTACTGTCGGTGATAGCCTCGAGACTCCCACAGGTCCTCCTTGCCCTCCTGAGAGAATCAGGTCTCTCATCTGGCATTCAGACCTTTCCTTCTCTGCCCTCAGGAATTTCCTGGTGTCTATGCAGAGGTCTGCGTTTGCGGTGGTCTCGTAGTAGTAGCATGCTGTCGCCTTTATCTTCCTTGTGTAGTTCCTGACTATCTGTTCTGCGTATCCTGGGAAGCACAATGCTTTCATCGGGAATGTCATGACCTCTTCTTCGCCTTCTTTTATGTACAGTGATTTGCCTCTCATCACGAACTGCTTTTTGTTGCCTTCCTTGAAGTTGAATGCTGATGCGTCAGGGACGCTTATTGTCACTTCTGCGTTTCCTGATATGTCGAATGCGCCCGTGTTCTTTAGCTTCAGTCCTGTGCTGAAGTCTGTCCCGATGAAGACTTGGCTCGGAGGCATGCCTTCTATGAACTGTATTGACACCGAGTCAATGCCCTGCCTGAAGTTGTATGTCTCTATGTTGTCTGTCTTGCCCTTGAAGAAACCACCCATACCGCCGCCGCAGCCGGTCAATGTTATGAGAAGAATTATGGCTGATAATAATGATGCTGTTTTAATGTTTTTTGAGTTCATACTTCCACCTTCACAGATTATGATGTGTTTCCGCCCAAAGACGTCGTTAAGTCGCTGGAGTTGTTTACTGTTCTATTGCCTGCAGACCCCGGGGCCGCACTTGAACTGCCGCCGCTCCCGCCAGCACCCCCTCCAGTGCTCCCGCTCTCCCTGCATATCTCTCCCTGTGCTGTCCTTATCTCTGTGGGGTATTCTGACTGCACGATGTAGTTGTAGTCGACGAGCGCCAGGAATGTAGCTTCTGTCGGTTCTGTCAGTGCGTATTCTCCTGACGGCACGAGATGGCATGACGGGAATATCTTCTGCATGCCGCGTGTTGTATCATATAGGTTCACTGTGCTCAGATAGTCATTTTTGAGTATGAGCTTGTTTCCTTCCAGCTGCCAGCTGGCGCAGAACTCCTGCACCGGCCTGAAATATCCTGGTATCGTGACCTCTACCCTGTTGAGTGTCCTTATCCAGCCGTTCATCATGTTCTCGACGCCCATCCTGAAAGTGAGCTCAGTAACATCATCTGGAGGCCTGTTGGATACGCCTATGAGCGCCAGCGGCTGCGTCGCCATCACTACCTTTATCGCGCCTTTCTGGGATACAGACTTGAAGTTGCCTACCTGTCCTTTGTAGATTTCGTTTATCGCCGAGTTGACCTGTCCCTCTGACCTGAGTTCTGTGTCTTTTGACTCTGCGTAGCTCCTGAGCCTCTGCCTTAGTATCTCCTTGTCTATGATGTAGTTCTGCATCTGCGCGTCTGTCCTGAGATGGTCTGCTTGTGATGATATCGTGACTATGTAGTGCCCGCACTCGCTCACCCTCGGATAGCAGGTTATGTCCCTGTCGAACGCGTGACCTTCTATCGTTTCAGGCCTCAGTCTCTGCAAATCTCCTGGGTTCAGGTTGACTTTCCTTGTGCCTCCTGTCCAGCTGTATGCCTGGTCCCTTGTCTGCATGTGGCAGACTGTTGTGGCTGTTATCGGTGTCTTCGGGTCGAATCCCTTCACTCTTGCCCCTATCTCGAGTGTCCTTGCTTCGTCGAGATTCAGCTTTGTGGGGTTTGGCAGGTATGGCGGCAGTATCTCAAGCCCGACGTCCTCTTTGACCTGCTGGTCGACATCTCCCTCTATGTTCTGGCCTGTGGCCATTGCCATCTGTCTCTGCCATGATATGCTGAAGTCTTCTATGACTCCTGATACTCCTTTCTTCGATGCTATCTTTGTCTCTTCCCCTGCTTCGCCTATTGCTCCTGACTGGTATGCTGCCAGTGCATGCGGCGCTGTCCTCGTCGCGATCCCATAGAGTGAGCCTATTAGTAGGACTATCCCTATGACAAGGAAGAGCCAGTGTGTTGTCCTTAGCCTGATGCATATCAGCGCTGCGATGAAAAGTACTATTGGGAGTACTACCGGTAGGAGTGTTGTCATGTCGAAGCTTCCTGATGATTTGACCACAAGCCCTCCTCCGAGCACGCTGAGCCCTACAAGGAGGCCGGTTATTATTGGTGGCTTTCCCCCGCCGGCTCCACCGCCGCTGCCTCCTCCACCGAAACCGCCGACGTGAGGAAGCCCTCCTCCTATGCGGCCACCGCCGCCTCCAGCGCCTCCTGCAGCGCCGCCTGCTGACGGTGTCGAGCTCGGCTTGGATGCTACGGCTGCTGCTCCTGCGCTTTTTGCCGCAGCACCTGCTGCTTCTGCCTTTTGTTGTGCCTCGCCTTCAGCCCCTTCAAGTTTTCCTTCTTTTGAAGCGACTCTCCCTTCTATGATCTGATGTTTTGCATGCATTGCCTGCTCGCCAGCCATCTCGACAGCCATTCCTGCCTCAGGGATGAACCCTACTGCCTTGAGTTTCAGTTCTGTCCAACGGTCTGACTTGAGTCCGGATATCGCATCTGCCTCGACTGATATCTCTTTATTGAGTTTGCTTATCTCTTCCTCTATTGCGGATTTTGCGGTTTCAAGTTGTTCTATCTGCTCCTCTATCTGCGCCTTTGAATTTTCTAATCCTGCGATGTCTTGGGGCTGGCCTTGGTCTTGAAGTTGTTTTGCCTGGTCTAGCTGCTGCTCGGTCTGGTCTAGCTGCCTTTTCGCGCCGGATATCTGCTGTTCGACTTGATTGAGCTCCTGCTTTTTCTGGGCTATCTGTTGCTTGAGCTCTGCTATCTTGTCCTCATGCTGCTTGATGAGTCCTCCCGACTCTGTGCTGACCATTCCTTTTACTTGGTCTAAGGGATTTCCGCCGGGCATACCGGGCATGCCTCCTCCGCCGAGCATGTCTGTGATTCCGCCACCGCCGCCTCCGCCTGCTGGCGCTTGCCCTCCTGCGCCGGGTTTTGCTCCTCCACCGGCTGGTGCGGGCTTTGGAGCTGGCTTGGGCATGGGTTTTGGCATTGGTGCGGGCGCCATCGCTCTCTTCTCTCTAAGCATCTCTTGCAGAATTCGTCTTGTTTTGCTTAAAGGCATAAGAACTACCGTCACCTCTTTTGTTCATGCGCGCGTATAAATGAAAATGATGAAATGATTAGGTTTCAATATTATGTGCTGTCACTCCTTTACAACTTCCATCGAGACTATCTCCAGCGTTGTCTCAGGGACTATCTTTATGGCGTTGTTGCCTTCTATGATGTAATCGTTCAGGTTCTTGGTGTATGTCCTCTCACGCTGGAATATGCTGGTCTCTCTTCCGTTTATGTTGAGGGTGCCTGCCTTCTGGTCCTTGTCCTCTGTGAATGCCAGCTTCAGCATGACGTCGTACTTGCCGTCCCTCACGCCGCCCATGGTCTCCTTTGTGATCTCGAAGTAGTATGCCGGCTGCAGCACCTCCTTGAGCTCTGATGTTATCCTTATCAGGTCTATCAAGTAGCTGCCTTCCTCGCTATCGAACACTATCGTGTTCTCCCCTTCCCTGAGCACGTCTGGCGTGAACTCTATGGCTATCCTTCCGCCGCAGTCAGGCACAGAGTAGTACACTGAGTGCTGGTTTATCATGACATTGAGCTTGCCTGTCTTGCCGGTCATGCAGTCTGGCGTGAACCTTAGTATGTCTCTCTTGACGTTCGACTTCTCTGTCGCTGAGACTATGAATATGTTCCTGCTCATCTGTCTGGAGATGTCCTTTATCTCGCCGGTCAGCTGTATGCTCTGCAGGTCATGCCTGTTCGCCTTCCAGAATCTCCATCCGACACTCTCTGCTGCGAAGTCTATCTTGTTGTTGCCTCTGACCAGGAACTGTTTGTTCAGCCTGATCGGCGCAGGGTTCTCCTGCATGACCTCGCTGTTGAACACTTCGTTGCCGTTGGCTGATATCACCAGGCCTCCCTTGCTTCTCTTGTCTATGAACGTCAGGAGCAGGTTGTCTGTGTTCTCAAGGTCTTCTATCGTGAACTGCATCGCCGCGGTCTTTGAGCTGAATACTGATGATTTGACTGACAATAATGCCACTGAGTCGATGACTTTCGACTCTTTCTTCGAGTATAGGACTATCGAGGGTATGCTGTGCTCTATCTCTTCTGATGATATGCGTGACAGGGTGCCAGGGCTTGCCTTCATTATTGTCTCGTTGGCCCCCCCTGCTGTGCCCTTTGTTGTTGATGTCGATTCGTTTCCTTCAAGTATCTGGTCCCTGAAGCTTGGCGGGATGAAGAGCAGGTAGAAGATGATGAGCAATGCGATGACAGCGATTAGGGTTGCCGCGTTTCCGGCGTCCTGTGCTTTCCTAGAACTGGCTATTATTTTGGGGGGGTTTGGGATACGCATGAAGTATTCACCTTTTTATACGCGCTTATGGTGGTAATACCCCAAAATGAATATCTTTATATATTTATGTTTTTCTATTTGTCCGGCTGAAAAAGCCGGTTTTAGGGCTTACAAGATGAAAATTTTGCACTTTCATAAGAACGAGGCAAAGCTCGTTGTTGAGAACCTGGACGACCTCTGGTACCTGTCCAACATGATTGATGTAGGTGACGTTGTTGAGGGCAGGACATTCCGGAAGATCAAGATTGGCGGGGAGGATGAGCGCTCCCAGAAGATCGTGAAGAAGCCGGTCTTCCTGAAGATTGATGCTGAGAAGGTCGAGTTCCACAGGTATTCTGATGTTCTGAGGGTGTCCGGCAAGGTCGCAGAAGGTAAGGAGGACATCCCTAAAGGCTCTTATCACACTTTCAATGTTGAGGAGGGCACGACCTTCACCATCACCAAGCCTGAATGGCTCAAGTACCAGCGCCAGAGGCTTGAGGAAGCGTCCAGGGAGAAGAGGCCTGACACTCTCATCTGCGTATTTGACCGCGAGGAAGCTTACATCGCCTTGATGAAGAAGTATGGCTTTGACGTTGTCGCTGAGCTAAAGGGTGATGTTGCCAAGAAGGCTGATGTCAAGCAGTCTTCCAGGAACTTCTATGATGAAATAATCAGCTCTTTGCAGGAGTATGTGAAGCGTCATGATATCAAGCACGTGATCCTTGGGAGCCCTGCTTTCTGGAAAGAGGAGCTGCTGAAGAGCCTCAAGGACCAGGAGCTCAAGAAGATGATTGTGCTCGCCACTTGCTCGTCCTGCGACAAGGGAGCGATCAATGAGGTGCTTAAGCGTCCGGAGGTGCAATCGGTGCTTCAGCAGGACCGCATAGCCTCTGAGATAAACCTTGTTGAGGAGCTGCTTTCAGAGATATCTAAGCAGGGCGCTGCTGCATACGGTGTCGATGAGACAGAGAATGCAGTGAATGCAGGCGCCGCAAAGGTCTTGCTGATAACTGACGAGTTCATCCAGAGGATGCGTCAGGAAGAGAAGTTCAGCAGGATTAATGACATCATGAAGGCCGCTGACAGGACCGGTTCTGACATAAGGATAATATCGTCCGAGCATGACGGCGGCAAGAGGCTTGACGGTTTGGGCGGAATCGCTGCCATATTGAGATACAAGATGAATTTTTGAGGTGGTATTGATGCATGAGACATTTGTCGTGACTACAAAGGCAGGCTTTCTCAGGCGGAAGAGATTCCTGGTCCGGTCGAAGGATGGTGTTCTTGTCTCGATAGAAGTGGATAATGTCGAACAGTCGATTGGGGGCATCGGGAAACCTGAAGTCTGGAAGCTTGCTCACGGAGGGATACCTGAAGGTGAGCTGATCGGCGCTGAAGGCAAGAGGATATTCTACGTGCCCAAGAATGTGACAGGCAGGGTGATTCACGAGGCGAGCAGCACGCCGCCGATAGTGTCTGTCAGGAAACATGACTGAGGCTTGCCGCTCTTATTTATTGTTCATTTTTATTTATTCTTCATTTTGCCAGGACTTTCCTCACGTCCCTTGCCATCATGAGCTCTTCGTCCGTCGGTATCGTGAAGAGCCACACCCTGGACGCGAATGATGATATCTTTGTCTCGTTGTTCCTGTTGGCATTCTTGTTGATCCTCAGCCCTATGTAGCTGAAGTTCTCGAGCACGTCCTCGCGGACCCACCACGCGTTCTGCCCGATTCCTCCCGTGAACACTATTGCGTCGACGCCGTTCATCGCCGCTATGTAAGCTCCTATGTACTTGGTGAGCCTGTAGCAGAACACGTCGTGCGCAAGTTTTGCTTTCCTGTCTGTCGCTCTTGCGGCATGTATGTCCCTCATGTCTTTCTTTCCGCAGATCCCGAGCAGTCCTGACCTCTTGTTCAGCATCTCCTCTATCTGTTTGTAGCTGAGCTTCCCTTTGTGCTGAAGGAATGGTATTATCGCAGGGTCGATGTCCCCTGACCTGGTGCCCATCACAAGCCCTTCGAGCGGCGTGAACCCCATAGAGGTATCGACTGACTGGCCGTGCTTTGTCGCTGTTATGCTGCAGCCGTTGCCGAGATGGCAGGTTATTATCTTCGCCTTCTCCAGGGGTTTGCCCATCAGCCTTGCTGCTTCGTGCGCCACATAGTTGTGGCTCGTGCCATGGAACCCGTACCGCCGTATCTTGTGCTTCTGCGCCAGGTTCTGGGGTATTGCATATGTGTAGGCCTTCTCTGGCATGGTCTGGTGGAACGCGGTGTCGAATATCGCGACTTGGGGGACTTTGAACAGCTTCATGCAGGTCTTTATCCCCTTGACCTCAGGTATGTTATGTAGCGGCGCGAGCTCTGATATCTTCTCTAGCTCCTTGACTTTTTTCGCATCTATCAGGGCGGATTCCGAGTGTGTCCCTCCGTGCACTACCCTGTGTCCTATAGCGTCGACCTTGAGCCCTTTCGAATTTATCTCATTGATTATCTGCTTTATCCCTTTCTCGTAATCCTTGACCCGCTCGATGTATCCTTTGAGCGCTGTCTTCTCCCCTTGGAACAGGTCATACTTTATTGAAGAAGATCCGATGTTCAGTATGAGTACATGCTCCATTCTCCACCTCTTTTTTGCCAGGAGACTATAAACAGGAAAACTATTTAAATAATTTCCCTATTTTGCTCTGTAGAAAACTGTGTTGCCGCCTTCTGCGAAGCGCATTTCGTCAACTTCATTGCGCGCGTTGCCGGGGGACGCCCCCTACGGGGAGGCAGCGCCTGCAGAAATATGATTACGGCGCGGAGCCTGGCGGCAACCTTGCGAAGCAGGAAGTTTTATACAGAGCCCCCTATTTTTGTGCAAAAGAGGTGTTATGATGACGGAAATGCATCCTAAGGTCATACGTAAAGAGGTGGGTAAGCTCAAGAAGGTGCCTAACCTTGTGGATTATGCTTCTGCGAAAAAGGATTTCTCATATGATGCTCATAAGGACGAGATTGAGCTCTTTGTCGATGAAAAGATGAACGCGGCTTACGTGGCTGTCGACCGCCATCTGAAGACTCCTGTCAAGAAGAAGGTCGCCCTGCACATCATAGAAGAGACAGGGACAAAGCAGCCCACTTTCGCTGACCTTGCCATGCTTTCGAACAAGTTTGCGAATGTCCTCGTGAAGCATGGTGTCAAGAAAGGTGACCGGGTCTTCATATTCCTTCCGAGGATAGAGGAGCTTTATGTGAGTTTCCTGGGCATACTGAAGACAGGGGCCATCGCCTCGACATTGTTCGCTGCTTTCGGCCCTGATGCTTTGTTCGACAGGCTGAAGGACAGCGGCGCGAAGATTGTCATAACAGACACGACGCTGAAAGATCGTGTCGACAATGTGCGCAGTAGGCTTCCTGAGCTCGAGAAGGTCATTGTGACCGGTGATTTCAATCCCGGAGATGGCGAGCTGAGCTATGATAAGGAGATGGATTCTGCGTCTGATAAGTTTGATATAGTGCACATGGAGCCTAAAGACCGGGCTTACATGCTTTACACATCAGGCACCACCGGCAAGCCTAAGGGGGTTGTGCACACGCATTATGATATAATTCATCAGCATCTTACGACTAAGTGGATCCTTGACCTGCATGAGGATGACATCTACTGGTGCACTGCTGACCCTGGCTGGGTTACTGGCATCGCTTATGGCCTACTCGGCCCTTTCTCGAACGGCATCACGAGCATTGTCGATGCGAGGAGGTTCAGCGCTGAGAAATGGTACAAGGTGATCAATGATTACAAGGTCACTGTGTGGTACACCGCGCCTACTGCCATCAGGATGATGATGAAAGAGGGTGCTGATATCGCTAAGAAGTATGACCTCTCATCGCTCAGGCATCTCGCTTCTGTCGGAGAGCCTCTTAATCCTGAGGCCATCTGGTGGGGGCTTGAGCATCTTGGTCTTGCTTTCCATGATAACTGGTGGCAGACAGAGACTGGCGGCATCCTTATCGCCAATTATCCTTGCATGGACATAAAGGTAGGCAGCATGGGCAAGCCGTTCCCAGGAGTCACTGCAGCGATTGTCGATGACAAGGGTAAGGTCCTTCCTCCGAAGACAGAGGGCAATCTCACAATCAAGCCCGGCTGGCCGTCGATGATGGTAGAGGTCTGGAACAACAAGGAGAAGTATGATTCTTATTTCAAGGATGGTTGGTACATCAGCGGTGACCGTGCCTGGATGGATGAGGATGGCTACTTCTGGTTTGTGGGCAGGGCTGATGATGTCATCAAGACAGCGGGCCACAGGGTCGGCCCGTTCGAGGTCGAGTCTGCTTTGGTCGAGCATCCTGCTGTAGCAGAGGCTGGTGTGATAGGCAAGCCTGACGAGATGTATGGCGAGATAATCAAGGCGTTTATCGCTCTCAAGAAGGGCTTCGCCCCGTCTGATGAGCTTAAGGCAGACATCCAGAAGTTCATCAAGACCAAGCTTGCTGGCCATGCTTACCCTAAGGAGATAGAGTTCCGTGAAACGCTTCCAAAAACCCGCTCAGGCAAGATAATGAGAAGGGTGCTGAAGTGCGAGGAGCTCGGTCTGCCTGTCGGTGACACATCCACCCTGGAAGACTGATAAGAACGAACTGAAAGATAAAATTCACTCCTTAGCTCCTTTCTCTATGTGGTGCGCCTCTATCACAGTCATCGCTGTTATGTCAACTATGTCCTGCACTGTACAGCCTCTTGACAGGTCGTTGACAGGTTTTCTCAGCCCTTGGAGTATAGGGCCTATCGCTTCTGCGTGGCCGAAGAATGTTGCCAGCTTGTAGCCTATGTTTGCTGCCTGTAGGTCAGGGAATATCAGCACGTTCGCATCTCCCTGTATCAGTGCGTTGGGGCATTTGATCTTCGCCACCCACGGCTCCACTGCTGCGTCGAGCTGCATCTCTCCATCGATGACTGCTTCAGGGAGCATCTTCTTCGCCCTTTCCTTTGCGATGGCTGTCGCTTCCTGCACCTTCTTGACCATCGGGTGGTCTGCGCTGCCTTTTGTCGAGAACGACAGCAGCGCCACTTTCGGTTCGATGCCGAACCTTATCGCAGTCCTTGCCGAGTCTATTGCTATGCCTGCGAGGTCTTTCGCGTCAGGCTCTATTGTCACTGCCGCGTCGGCGAATACCATCACTTCGTCTTTGAACCTTATGAAGAACACTCCTGATACCTTGTGGAATTTCTCACGGACCTTTATTATCTGCAATGCAGGAAGGACTGTGTGGCCTGTCGAGTGGACTGCGCCTGATATGAGCCCATCTGCCTCTCCGACATGAACCATCATGGTGCCGTAGTATATCTCTTCTTTCATCTTCTCCCTTGCCTGCTCGATGGTCATGCCTTTGTCCTTGCGTAGCTCGAGGAGTTTTTGGGCGTATCTCTCTAGCTTGTCTTTGTTCCTTTCTGCAAGATAGTCGATGATTGTTATCTTTGTTATCTTGAGCTTGAGCTGTGTCATCCTCTTTCGTATGTCTGTCTCTTTCCCTAGAAGTATGGGTATAGCAGTCTTTTCCTTGAGTATGGTCTGTATTGCCTTGAGTGTCCTTTCCTCTGTTGATTCAGGGAAGACTATGCGTTTAGGGTCTTTCCTTGCCTGCTCTTTTATCTTGGCGATGAAGTCTTTCATAGGCTCACCTTCTTTAGTGTTTTGGGATTGAAGGCCAAAACATATTTAAATCCTGTTGTTTTTAAGTGAGGTATATGGCGTTCACAGATATTTCAGGGAGTGCTATTGCATCTGAATTCTTCAGCAATTACGGTAATTACCTGGGTGGCGATGGAAGGATAATGACCTTCCTTAAGGGGTACTCTCCTCTGAACCAGATAATATGGTTAGGTTTTATTTTCGGGATTTATCTGCTGGTCCGTGACGTAAAGGAAGAGGGGTTCAAGGGCGTCGGGCTGCCGATCGGTCTGATATTGTTCACACTGAATTTCATCTTCAACGCGCCATTTTCTATGTACGTGACTTATCTTTCAGTCATAGTCCTGTGCGTCTTCCTCTTCTGGAGGGGCAAGAGTCTTTCTCAGGGAGGCTACCTGGGTATGATCGCTCTTGTCGCAGGGATATCTTTCCTTCTTTTCGGCAACATTTTGGCGCTGCCTGTTTTCGGCGGGATTGGTGCACTTGCATATTGGGGAATAAAAGCAGGGATAAAGAAGACAGAGCTAGGAAGTGGAGCTGAAAAACGCCTCGAGGCAGCGGCAGGGTTCGACCCTAGCATTGAGAGGAAGATCCGAAAGCGCGAACTCAGGGCAGAGCGTCTTGCTGACAAGGAGGGTCTTCTCGGAGAGGTCACCGAAGCAGAGGCTGAAGTAGAAGAGAGGAATGTTGAGCTGGAAGGCCACGCCTCCGCGCTTGCCGCAGGTGTCGAGGAGATAAGCAAGACAATGACCGATCTTGACAATGCTGAGATAAGCGCTGAGAAGCGCGACATGAAAGTGCTTGAGATGGCTGCTGCGGTTGACAGGCACATCAAGCAGCACGCGATGGAACAAACTGATGATACCCAGAAGGCCGCTGAACTGAAGGCTAATGTAAAACAGCTTGTCGATATACTCATGAACATCTCGACTGATGCTGAGTTCGTGCACAAGGCAAAGGAGCATTCTTTCAAGGCGATTGAGAAGACCACCGAGGTAATGACAGAGGCTGCGAAGCACGCCAGCGTTATCATGAACTCGGAGATCCGTGTAGAGAATGTCGTGCGATCGAGGGCGAATAAAGAGATGAGGAGTATCAAGAGGAAGCTGGAGTCTAAAGAGAAGCAGATAGAGCGCCTGTTCGAGCAGAGGAAGTCTGCCAAAGGCGAGGCCCGACGCCAGCTCGATAACCAGCTGGGCCAGATTGAGCAGCAGAGGGATATGCTCAGGAAGTCTGTATCAGAGATAGATGACATCAAGGGAAAGGTCAATGCAGTCCTCCTGAAAGGCCGCCGCGTTCTGAAAGCCATGAAAGGAGAGGCGAAGAAGATCATCGCTGCAGAGAAGGCTGTCGCCGGTTTCGCTGAGAACATGGAGAAGCTTGAGGGCCATATCGGTGAGAATGTCGAGAGGATACATGTCGCATGCGAGGAATTCAAGAATGCCATGGCCAAGCTTGACACTTCACTCCCTGAGGAGGTTGTTGTTGAGGCCACTAAACACGCCACGACCATCTTTGAGCAGGACAAGCAGTTCATCCACAGCACGATAGAGTTCAACAAGAACGAGATAATGCCTTTCATAATGAAGAACGGCGAGCTTGTCCAGGGCACATGGCATATCGAGAAGGCTGCTGACTTCGGCAACAAGGTCTCGAGGTATGTCGCAGGAGCATTGGAGCAGCTAGCGAAGATGGCTGCTGCAACAGGAAACCCGAAAGAGGTCAAGCAGGCGAAGGACCTGATAGAGATTGATGAGATGCAGGAGAAGATATCGAGGTATGCTGACCGCAAGACAGACAGGATCAAGGCAGAGGTCAAGAAGTCATATGGAGACTTGGGTGAGGCAGTCAAGTCAGTGCAGACCCAGACTTCATACTTAGAGAATGAGCTTGCTTCTATAGAGGATGCAGAGAAAGAGACGATTGATGCTCTCAACAAGGCTATGACAGAGCTGACCAAGATCAGGCAGAAGCAGTTCGACCAGCTGAAGGGTGCGTCAGATGCTGCGCAGGCACAGCTCGCCAAGGCCAAGAAGTTTGATCGCAAGGAAAAGGCTGCGGCGTGATTCTTTCTGGTGTCACACCTCGTGACACAGCATTTATTAAAGATACAGCAAACATTTCACTGACATGTGGTTAATCATCTTTTTAAGTGGATTTTGTGCTTATAATGGGGGAGTGAAAAATCGTAACATATATTAAGTAGTAGTATTTAGTCTATTCATCTCAGTAACAAAAATCTGTTAAAAATAAAAAAGGGGGAGGGTTTAACAATGATTGTAAAAGAAGAATTCCTGAGCAAGTTGCGACGTTATTTCTCTCTGAATCTTTACGAAGTGAAAATCTGGACTGCTCTTCTTTCAAGGGGTGTTTCGACTGCTGGTGAGCTTTCTGATATCGCGAATGTCCCCAGGTCAAGGAGCTATGATGTTCTTGAGAGCCTTGAAAAGAAAGGCTTCGCAGTGACCAAGCTCGGTAAGCCGATCAAGTACATCGCTGTCCCTCCTGAAGAAGTCCTTGAGAGGGTCAAGAAGAACATGGCAGAGGAGGCGAATGAGAAGGTAAAGCGCCTCGAGGATCTGAAGGGCACTGAAGTCATTGAAGAGCTCTCTGCATTGCACTCGCAGGGCATCGAGCTTGTGGAGCCATCTGACCTGTCAGGAAGCCTCAAGGGAAGGCACAACCTTTACAATCATCTTGAGCTGACGATAAGGAACGCTGAGGATTCAGTCTCGATCATGACTACAACTCAGGGCCTCCTGAGGAAGATCGAGGGTCTCAAGCCGACGTTCGAGAAGATCAAGAAGCGCGGAGTGAAGATCAGGATTGCTGCTCCTTTGACCAAGGAGTGCTCCGGTGCGATAAAGGACCTTGGTGACATCGCAGAGATCAGGCATGTCAACACAAAGGCGAGGTTCTGCATAGTCGACAAGTCCGAGATCATCTTCATGGTGATGGATGACACTGAAGTGCATCCTACCTATGATGTCGGTATCTGGGTCAACACGCCTTTCTTCTCCAATGCTTTGGAGAACCTTTTCGATATTGCGTGGAAGAGCATGAAACCTGCCAAGGAAGTCATGAAAAGCAAGTAATCGCATTATTTTTTCTTTATTCTTTGGTTTTTAAACATCAGATAGTTTAAGCCCCACTGACAACAATCTTTTTAAAGGCGTCCTCTTTCCCTCCACTCCATGGATATCAATAGGTTAGTAGAGTCTCTGCATCCTTTGGAGAGGAAAGCAGTGCCGTTTCTCGCTAAGTGCTCCACCTTGAAGGAGCTTATGAAGCTCTCAAAGCTTTCTGAGGCAGAGGCGATGCGCGCGTTGCAGTGGCTTGAGAACAAGGGGGTTCTGAAGATATCATCTGAGGTCAAGGAGACTGTACAGCTCGATTCGAATGGCAAGGAATATCTTAAGAAAGGTCTTCCTGAGAGGAGGTTCCTTGAGGCGTTGAAGAAGAGTCCTCTCCCTATAAAGGACATCGGCAAGGCAGCGTCCCTCTCTGCAGAGGAAGCTACTGTCTGCCTGGGTCTTCTTAAGAGCAAGGCAGCGATAAGCATCGACAAGGGCGTTGTCTCTGTGACTGATCATGGCCTTAAGGCATTGTCAAAGGAATGGCTTGAGGAGGCTTTCCTGAAGAGGATATCAAAAGGTGGTGTTGAGCCCTCTGCCCTGTCTCCTGAAGAGAGATTCTCTTACGATATATTCAGGAAGAGGAAAGACATAGTCAGGTCTGACCTTGAGAAGATCAAGCGTTTCGAGCTCACCGACGTCGGCAAGGCGCTGTCAAAAGAGAAGATCAAGGCAGGGGATGCTATTGACCGTCTGAAGCCTGATATGCTCAGGGATGGTTCTTGGAAAGGCAAGACCTTCCGAAGGTATGATGTGACTATCAATGTGCCTAAGATCTGCAGGGGCAAGAGGCATTTCGTGAATCAGGCTACTGACTATGCGAAGCAGGTCTGGATCGAGATGGGCTTCAAGGAGATGCAGGGCCCAATGGTCAACACGTGCTTCTGGAACTTTGATGCTCTTTTCACTGCGCAGGACCATCCTGTGCGGGACCTGCAGGACACGTTCTACATGAAGAGCCCTGCAAAGGGGAAGCTTCCTGATAAGAAGCTTGTCGATAAGGTGCGTGCCATGCACGAGCATGGAGGTGATCTTGAGAGCATTGGCTGGCAGTACAGATGGGATCCTGAGACCGCCAAGAGGATTATACTCAGGACTCACACGACCGTCCTTTCCGCAAAGACCCTTGCCGCTCTGAAGAAGTCTGACCGGCCTGCGAAGTTCTTCGCTGTAGGAAGGTGTTTCAGGAATGAGGCCATTGACTGGTCGCACCTGTTCGAGTTCAACCAGACAGAAGGCATCGTGATTGACGAGAACGCCAACTTCAGGCACCTGCTCGGCTATCTCAAGAGGTTCTTCACGAAGCTCGGTTTCCCTCAGGCGCGTTTCCGTCCTGCCTATTTCCCTTACACAGAGCCGAGCGTGGAGATTGATGTCTTCCATCCTATGCATAACAAATGGGTGGAGCTTGGCGGTGCCGGAATATTCAGGCCAGAAGTGGTGGAGCCTCTGCTTGGCGAGGCTGTCCCTGTGCTTGCATGGGGCCCTGGTTTTGACAGGATAATGATGGAGTACTACAAGATAACCGACCTGCGTGACTTGTACAAGAACGACCTCTCTCAATTGAGGGGCATGAGACAATGGATGAGGTAATGAGGTAATATGCCGAGCATTAAGCTGAACAAGACCGTATTCAACAGGCTTGTAGGTAAGGAGCTCTCTGACGCTGAGCTCAGGGAGCGCATCCCTATGCTCGGCACTGACCTTGAGTCTGTCGAGGGTGATGAGATAAATGTTGAGGTGTTCCCTAACCGTCCTGACATGCTCTCCGAGCAGGGTTTTGCAAGGGCGTTCTCTTCCTTCATCGGTGTGAAGAAAGGTTTGAGGAAGTATGCTGTTGTGCCTTCCGGCTCCAAGGTGGTGATTGACAGGTCTGTCTCTGATGTAAGGCCTTTCACTGCCTGTGCCATAGTGAAGAACCTGAAGTTCAATGACGAGAAGATACGTGAGATGATACAGATCCAGGAGAAGCTGCACGTGACTTTCGGCAGGAACAGGAAGAAGCTCGCCATTGGCGTCTATCCTCTTGAGCACATCAAGCTCCCGATAAGGTACTTTGCAGAGGATCCGAAGAAGGTGAAGTTCCAGCCTCTGGAGTTCCCGAGGGAATTGACTGGACTGCAGATCATTAGCCAGCATCCGGCAGGAAGGGAGTACGGCCACCTTCTGGAAGGTAAAGATAGGTTCCCTTTCTTTGCTGACGCGAACAAGGAGATACTTTCCATGCCTCCCATCATCAATTCTCACAGGACAGGCAAGGTCACAGGACAGACGAGCGAGGTATTCATCGAGTGCTCTGGTTTTGATTTCAACACGTGCAACATATGTCTGAACATAATAGTGACTGCGTTGGCAGACATGGGTGGTAAGATATGCTCGATGGAGCTTGAGTTTCCCGACGGTAAGAAGACCACGCCTGACTTGGAGCCGAGGAGGATGAAGCTGGACGTGCCTTTCGTGAACAAGTGGCTCGGCCTCAGGCTGTCTGAGGACCAGATGACCGACCTGCTATCGAGGATGGGATATGGTTTTGAGATGGGCTTTGTGCTCATACCTGCCTATCGTGCGGACATACTTCACATGGTCGACCTGGCAGAGGATGTGGCTATCGCTTACGGCTATGATAAGTTCGAGCCTGAGATACCTGATGTCGCCACGCTTGGCGAGGAGTCTCCTTTTGAGGTCTTCAGGCGGAGGATCTCTGATGTGCTGATAGGTCTCGGCCTGATCGAGACGAGCACGTACAACCTCACTAACTCAAATGACCAGAACTCTAAGATGGGCACTGACCTTAAGCTCGCTGAGCTTGAGAGCGCGGTGAATACTGATTACAATGTGCTTCGGGCCTGGATGCTTCCTTGCCTCATGAAGGTGCTGCATGACAACAAGGGCACTGAGTATCCGCAGAACATATTTGAGATAGGCAACTGCTTCAAGCTGGACGCCTCTTCAGAGACAGGTGTGTGTGAGTTTGCGCGCATTGCTGTGGCGCTGTGCGGCCCTGATGCTGATTTCACCAGGATAAAGCAGGTGCTTGATGTGTTGGCGCAGGCGCTTGATTTCAAGTATGAGTCAAAAGAGGTTGAGCATCCTTCGTTCATACCTGGCAGGGTTGCCCGTATCTCTGTCGGCGGGCTTGATGTGGCATACATTGGTGAGCTCCACCCCCAGGTCTTGGCCAACTGGGAGCTTGAGATGCCTGTTTCTTGCTTTGAGCTTAACATGACAGAGCTTTATAAAGTTTTTAAATAGGTCTAACCATAGTTTTTTAAATCTTGCTGGATTTCTGGAGCCTGAAAGAGGGGGAGGTTAGACATTGGGCAAGAGTAAGGCAAAGCCTAAATCTAGGATTAGTGGTATTCATCTTAAGAGCCGTTCGAAAAAGTACAGGCGCAGTGCGCGTTCTTATTTGAGGACCGGCTTGTTCGACAGCTTCCTTGATAGCACTGTCTCTGTCCGCAGCATCCTGAAGTATGCGGGCATCACTCTTTTGTTCATCCTTGTCTTGGTCTCTGTGTTCATGCTTGGCAGGTTGTCTGCAAACGACACGGTTTCTGGGAGCACTTCATCAGGCCCTTCACAGCTTTCTAGCCGCACCACCCAGGTCTTGAAGGTCAATCCGAGCAACGAGGTTGCAGAGGAAGGATCAGCCGCGGCAGACTATGAAGAAGAGATTGCTGATGAGGATGAAGAACAGTCTGACGTTGATGAGATTAATCTCTCTGATGAGGTTCCTGAATATATCCCTGCACCTGAAGATCCTGAGGAAGAAGAGGTTGCTGAGGAGCCTGCCTGCACCAACAAGGTCGCAGGGTTTGACTATGCTTACAGCAAGATTGTGGTTGATGTCTCGAACTTCCAGCGGGAGAACAGGGGCGATAACTGGGCGAGCATCACCTCTTTGAAGCTGACTGTCACGAACAACGAGCCTTGCATGATAGTCAACCCTACGAAGATAAAGCTCAAGCTCAATGCTAGAGGGAAGGCCTCTGTCTGGTGGGATGATGATGTATTCCTGCCCGAATCCTACAGAAGGATGCTTCCGGGCGAGACCGTCTCTGAGATAGTCCCTGTCCACGTGTCTTATTCTGACGTCTATTCTGAGAAGGAGTTCAAGCTCACCGTGTTCGATGACTATGACATCGACATGGCGACGTTCAAGAAGTACATAACTTTCCCGTAATGATTCTCCGTCGGTAAATTCAAAAGAATATTAAAAAAATAAATGATTAGATTGTTCACTCTTCCTTCAGCGTCTTCTCGAGCTTTGTCTCTTTCTTCTCGGCTTTCGGCGTCTGCTCTTTCTTGGGTGCCGCCTTCTCTTTCTTGGGCTCTTTCAGCGCCATCTTCTTCCTGTCGGCGGACCTTGTCCGTCTCTGTTTGGGTTTTGCCTGTCTTGGCTTGGTCTCACTGATCTCTATGCCGAGCTTCTTGAATTCCTTCACCACGTCCTGGTGTGATGCGCCCTTGCCGAGCTTGATCGTCTCTGTTGACGGCTCGAGGTGCTTTACATTGCACTTCCTGCGTCTCGTCTCGCCGTCTATCATGACAAACTTTTCATCGAGCACTTCAACTATGACGCATTTCTTGCCGGCGTCCCTTCCTGCTGTCTTGGTGCACAGCCTTCCTACTTCCATCATTTTGTTGCCCTCCAGAGAAATACAGAAGAGAGTATCTGCATTCTCTTTACAATATTATCCGCAGCATTGTCGCCAGTGCTGCTTCACATGCCATTAAAAGAGATTATGAATATGATGTGATGATTTTATTCGGTTTTCTGCGCCTTCCTGGCGCTTGCGATTATTGCCCTTCTGGCGCATGCTGAACACAGCCTGCCGCCGTACGGCCTTTCTGGCCTTTTTTTGGTCTTGGGCAGGCGCTGCATCTTGTATGGCCTTTCCCTTGGCACCCCTGCAAGGACCTTGCCGCACTGGCTGCATATGGCCTTTGCAGGCTTTCGCTTCTTGAAATGGAGTACTGTTCTGCTGCCAGGTGTCCTCCTGTGTACCCTTCTCAGCGTTCTTGACCTTCTGCTAGGTTGTACCATTCAAATCACTGTTTTGCGTGGAAATATGCTTGTTTATAAACTTTGGCTTTCAACTGGCTCAGTAGAAAGTAGTGGTGCCGCCTTATGGCAAGGCCCGTCGATATCATAAGCGCGGCCGTTGCTGGGGGATGCCTCCGAGCGTAGCGAGCGAGGTGCCGCCCGCACGGAGTAAGGGCTGGCAGCCCCTACGGGGAAGCAGCGCCTTCGGAATGATACGCATCAAGCCGAACCTGGCGCTGACCCGCCAAAGGCGAGATTTGGGACACAGCCAAAATAACCGAAAGGTTTTTAAATATTACTATCTGAAAATAAGGTCAGATATAACAGAAAAGCTGTCAAAAACTTGTGTAGACCGCCGAAAACGGGTTTTTGGCTGCTGAAAGAACAGGTCACCGGCGGAATGACCACATCGAAAATGAAGTTGTCAAATAAGATAGTTGAGGACGTAGTGAAGTCTGTTTCTGGGGAGGATGTTCTTCCTTTAGTCAAGCTTCTGAAGAACAAGAAGAACGTCTCTGAGTTCAAGCTCGCTGAAGCCATGAAGCTTGAGATCAATGTCGTCAGGAACATGCTTTACCGGCTTTACCATGCCAACCTTGTCTCTTTCATACGCAGGAAGGACAAGAAGAAGGGCTGGTACATATACTATTGGACTTTCAGGATCAAGCAGATCAAGCATCTTGCTATTACTCTGAAGAAAGAGAAGCTCGAGAGGCTGCAGGACCGGCTCGCAAGAGAGGAGGAGAGCAGCTTCTTTGTCTGCCCCAACTCTTGCATGAGGCTTGACTTTGAGCAGGCTGTCGGTTTCGAGTTCAAGTGCCCTGAGTGCGCCGCGATAATGCATCAGGAATCCAATGAGGAGAAGATCAAGCAGCTCCAGCAGGAGATCAAGGCTTTGGAGAAGGAGATCACCTAGTTTCTGGAAGACACATCAGATTGGTTCTGCATCAGATTATCTTTCTGCTGCTTTGATGCACATAGGCAGCTTTTCGATTGCTGGCTTGAATCCCAAGTTTGACAGTTAAATAGAAAAGGTTCGTAGTTTTGTATGAATCTGCTATGAAACAAACAAAACTACGAATTGACTCTTTAGATACAAACAACAATATATCTTTTCCGGTTGGAACTGCCATTGCGGTAAAGAA
>JAHJSS010000080.1 GCA_018830225.1 Nanobdellota archaeon | reverse complement strand
CATCCTGACAAGGTGTGCGACCAGATATCTGATGCTGTGCTTGACGCTTGCTTTAGGGAAGACCCTTACTCCCGGGTCGCTTGCGAGACTGCTGTCAAGGACAACAACGTGATCGTGTTGGGTGAGATCACTACAAAGGCAAAGCTTGATTTCGATTCTATAGCCAGGAAGACAATCAGGAGGATAGGCTACACCCCTGACTGCGGCTTTGACCCTGACAACTGCAAGGTCTCTGTATTGGTCAGGGAGCAGTCCCCTGACATATCACAGGGAGTCAGTGAGGGTGAAGGCCTCCACAAGGAGCAGGGAGCAGGAGACCAGGGCCTTATGTTCGGCTACGCGACCAATGAGACCCCTGAGATCATGCCCTTGCCGATTGTCCTGTCGCACAAGCTGCTCATACAGCTTGCGAAGCTCCGCAGGTCCGGCGCCATCCCTTATCTCAGGCCTGATGCCAAGTCCCAGGTGACTGTTGAGTATGAGGATGGGAAGCCTTTGAGGGTCGACACGGTGGTCATCTCGACGCAGCACAAGCCAGGCATTCCGCATTCCCGCATCAAGGAAGACATTGTGAAGCAGCTTATCATTCCTACTTGTGGCAGATGGGTCGATGAGGATACAAAGTATCATATCAACCCGACAGGCTCGTTTGTCATCGGAGGTCCGGTGGGCGATGCGGGTTTGACAGGGAGGAAGATCATCGTCGATACATATGGCGGGCACGGCTCCCATGGCGGCGGCGCCTTCTCTGGCAAGGATCCTACTAAGGTTGACCGCAGCGCAGCTTACGCTGCGCGCTACATCGCGAAGAATGTCGTCGCTGCTGGCCTTGCTGACAAGTGTGAGGTGCAGCTTGCTTACGCGATAGGTGTCGCGCAGCCGGTGTCTATACTTACGCACTGCTTCGGCACGAACAGGGTCCCTGAGGAGCAGATTGCAGAGCTTGTTGCGAAGCATTTCCCTGTGAAGCCTGCAGCGATACTGAAGGAACTGGACCTGCGCAGGCCAATCTACGAGAAGACTGCTTCCTATGGACACTTCGGCCGCGACGACCCTGACTTCACATGGGAGCGCACAGACAAGGCAGACATCTTGAGAAAGGAGGCAGGGATATTGCACAAGGCAGTGCATCCAGGTATAGAAGTCCCTCTGGACGGTGAATGATGACATAATTGTTTTTGTTTAGCTCATTCCAGCAGCGCCGCCGTGAATTTGCGAGGCGTTGCTGGCTAGACAACGAGGCCGTTGTCGGGGGATGCCTCCGAGCGTAGCGAGCGAGGTGCCGCCCGCACGGAGTAAGGGCTGGCAGCCCTTACGGGGAGACAGGCCCTTTGACATAAATATGCATACGCCGAGCTTCACGCGGCGCTGCGATTAAGAAGCTGAACAAATGCTGAGAATTTTCTTCGCTCTCTACTCCCCTTTCTTGGGGTGGAACGGCGGCGCCGCGTATTCCGGCAGCCATGACTCGAGCTGGAAGTACTGCTTTGTGGCGCCGAGGAGCCTTGCGCCGTCTCGGACAAGCTCGTTCTCTACCTGCTCGATCCTGTCCTTGTATATCCTGTTGAGGTAGAAGTTCTGTATCCATCTGTTCTTGAGCACGAAGTTCTTCTCCCACTCCCCTTTCGGGTCCAGTTCTATCTTCGCTGTTATGAATACCTCTACCTCCCCCTTGTTGGTGTCGACCTTTGTCCCGTCGACGACTATCTGCTCGTTCTTCAGGTTCAGCCCGTGGAAGTCAACGTCGAGGTAGAATTTGAAGAATGGGTTCGCGTATGGCTTGTCTACTCTCCACCAGACCCATATCTGCTTTGCGCCGTTGCCGCTTACCCTCTCGAGGTACAGGGTCTCTATCCACTTGTCTCCCCTGTCTCCTGAGCTGTCTTCGCAGTAGCCTTCTTCTATCAGCCACTCGTGGAGCCGCTTGTAAAGGTACTCGAAGCTGAATATGTGCTTGAAGTTAAGGCTGAACTGCCTCACTACCCAGGGCTTGTTTAGCTCGTATGGTGGCGCCATATCGCTGTCCTAAACAAACTAGTTTTATAAAGGTTTCGTCCCAGACTGGGGACTTGTTAGAAACATCTCATTTGATGGAGTCATATTTTCCCGGCACGACATGGTGTTCTTCGCAGACAGGAATGTATAGGTTTTTGCCCACCAAGATTGTCGAATCTTTGTAATGCGACGGGGTGGTGTGTTTGCTGTCCCGGAATCGCTGGGATCTTGTGGCGTTCCGTCCGCAGGGTGCTCCATCTTCAAGCAGGTGCGCGCAGCGTGCGTATTGCCTGTGCAGCTCAGATGATATGCCCATGATTTCCGGCACAGTGACTCCTCCTTTTCCTTTCAGGGGGAATGGCTCTCCCCTGAAATCAAGGTCAAGGCCCGAACAGATGACGCGTATGCCGTTGTATGCCATCCTTTCGATGACTTTTTTTATCTGCTCGTCGAACAGCTGCACCTCGTCGATTATCACGTTGAGCCTGAATCTTGATATCACAAGCCCTCTATTTTTGGCGAGTTGGTATGACTTGTTGGCGTAATCCCTGACTATGTTGTGGAGTTCAGTGGAATCTTTGACTCCCGCTGCAGGTATTTTGATTTCATTCCCTCTCTCATCCCCTTCACCCATCATGAAGCGGGACACTATGTGTTTGGGATCCTCAGCGGTGATTGGGACAAAGCAGAGACAGGTCTCACCGACAGACCTCGCTTTTCTGTACTCCTGTATGAGCACAAGCGATTTCTCACTGGCCATGCAGCCATAATGAAATACGATCGGTGCTTTTCTCATGCTAACCCGCTGAGGTTTTTTCCGAACGGGCTATATATTCTTTTTGATTGCGTTTTAAACCAAAAAGAAAAGCATTTAAAAACCAAGGTAGATTTCACCAGGCTGTTATGTTTGTGGGGATTGTCGGCAAGCCGAGCTGCGGCAAGAGCACTTTCTTCAAGGCAGCTACGCTTGCAGAGGTCGACATCGCGAATTATCCTTTCACTACGATCAAGCCTAACCATGCTGTGGGTTTTGTCAGGGTCGATTGTGTCGACAAGGATTTCGGGAAGCAGTGTAACCCGCGGGAGGGTTTCTGCATCCACTGCAAGCGCTTTGTCCCTATTGACATGATGGATGTCGCTGGCCTGGTCCCTGGTGCTCATCAGGGCCTTGGCATGGGCAATCAGTTCCTTGATGACCTGCGCCAGGCTGACGCTTTGGTCCACGTGATAGACATCTCTGGCAGTGTGAACGAGAAAGGCGAGCCTGTCCAGCCTCTGAGCTACGACCCGGTGAATGACGTTAAGTTCCTTGAGGAGGAGCTTGACATGTGGTACCTTGGCATCATTAAGAAGGGCTGGGAGCGCTTTGCGAGGATGGTCATGCAGGAGCGCGGCAACATCGCCAAGGCGATAGGCAAGCAGCTTTCCGGGCTCAAGGTCACTGAGGAGATGGCTGAGGAGGTAATATGTAAGCTAGGTTTCGACATGTCAAAGCCTGACAAGTGGTCTGAGGAACAGCTGAAGCAGGTCGCTGTTGAGCTGAGGAAGCTGACAAAGCCGATGATAATAGCTGCCAACAAGGTGGATGTCCCTGGCGCTGAGAAGAACTATGAGCGCGTGAAGCAGATGTTCCCTGATTATATGATCATACCCTGTTCTGCAGAGTCAGAGCTCGCTTTGAGGGAGGCTGCCAAGCATAAGCTTATCGATTACGTCCCTGGTGACAAGTCATTCACTGTCCTGGACGGCAGCAGGCTGAACGACAAGCAGAAGGCCGCCCTTGATTTCATAAAGAATAACATACTTGATAAGTTCGGCTCGACAGGTGTGCAGCAGGTCCTTGACCACGCTGTATTCAACCTCCTGGAGTACTTCGCGGTCTTCCCTGGCGGGGTGAACAAGCTTGAGGACCAGCACGGGAACGTGCTTCCTGACTGTTTCCTGATGCCCAAGGGCACGACCGCACTTGACTTCGCATACCGCATCCACACGGACATAGGCAAGAGCTTCATCCGCGCCATAGATGTCAAGACAAAGATGACCGTCGGCAAGGAGCATAAGCTTAAGCACAGGGACGTCGTCGAGATAGTGACCGGCAGGTGATTCTGGTCGGATTTTCTACTAGCCTAGCCCTCCACCTATTATGTTGCCTGCTATCATGTTGAACAGCAGCATGACTCCCAGGGACAGCAGGCAGTACATTATCGTGCTTCTCTTCATGTTTACTCCTATCTCATATTCTTCTGCGAGCTTGTCGAAGCCGTTCTCTATACCGTTCACGAGTATTGTCAGTATGTAGACTATCTGCACGACATAGAAGCCGACGATGATCTGGAAATAGAAAGTGGGCATGCCGTCGCCGAAGAGCTGTGTGAGCCCGACCGCTCCCATCCCCCCTGCCTGCGATGCCGCGCTCTCGCTCTGGAGGTTCTTGAGCTGGTCTCCCAGCTTGACAAGTATGGTGGTGACCATCGAGGTTATCCCTATGACTATTCCTGATATCACCGGCGTGAGGAACTTTATCTGCGACTTCATGGATGATATTGTGTCTGCCATGAGGTCTTTGAGCCTCTCGTCGACGCTGTGCATCTCCTTGATGTACCTTGAGACGTTTATCAGGGCCTGCGCAGCGACCAGTGGGCCCTTCTTCGCGCTCTCGATGAGGACCTTCATCGAGGTCTCTATGAGGTCTGAGGGGTACTGGAGTATCGCGCCTCTTTGCGGGTCGAATATTGCCTGCTCGATGCTCATGCCGAGCTTTGTTATGTTCTGCGACACTGATGCGAAGAACTGTCCTGAGTACGTGTCGGGTATCGCGTTGGCCACCTTTGCGAAGGCGATCTCTGCAGGGAAGCCGTCGCCGAGCCTGTTTCCGAGCTGGAAGAGTGCGGATGCGAATTCACCCTCGAGCTTCTTTGTATCATTCCTTATCTTGAGTACGTTCTTTGTCCTGACATTGTAGTATATCCCGATGGAAAGCCCGACTGCGAGCGGCATGAATGAGCTCAGCAGCGCTGCGCCGAGCCCGAACGGGCCTATCATACCTAACTCAGGCTTTACTGATTCCCTGTATCCTATGAAGTAGAACTTGCCATCATCGCTGATGTATGTGTCTATCATCGCTATCTCGCCGCCGTTTGTTATCATTATGTCCCATCCTGGCATGAGGACGTGCAATGTTATCGGCAGGAATGCTATGAAGAGGCATATTATCGCGACTGTGATGCTGACATATATCGGGTTGATCTCGATGTCTGTCGCTCCTGCCTTTATGACGAAGTTCCTGAACTTCCTCAGCTCAGGGTTCTTTGAAATGTCGACGTTGCCGTATCCTGTCGGCCTCTGTGATAGTATCTGTTTCCCGAGATAATAGACTGATGCTGGGAGTATTATGTTGTACAGCGTGGCGAGGTGGTACCAGGCCACCCCTTCCATGAAGCTCACTACAAGTGGCAGGATTACAAGCCCCAATATCGGCAGGATTATTCCCAGCATGTGGAGCATGGTGATGGGTGACTTGAGGCTGTGCGCGTAGTGGAGCATCTTCTCGTATGTCTCCTGGAGTATCACGTCGAGCGACTTGTCGAGCATCGCCACCCTGGCGGTCTCGTCTCCCTCCAGCAGGCTTCCTTCAATAAGGTGCATGGACTCTATGAACTCCATGTTCCACTTTCTCCATGAGTCCAGGTACGCGTCCAGGCTTTCCTTCACAGTGGAGTATTTCTCTGTCTCGAGATTCCATATTATCCTCTTGAAGTCCAGCGAGAGAGGGGGCGAGAGGTGCTCGGCTGCAAAGTCTATCGCTAGCTCCAGGTTGGAGGTGTGCCTCATGTACGTGACTACGTAGAATATGGACAGGACCATCTGGTTGGATGCCTTCATCCTCCAGCCGTTCGCCAGGAAGTGCGGCCAGTTGCCGAGCGGGAATATGAGTATCGCGCCGGTTATGAGGAAGAATGCCGGGAAGAAGAGGGCGCCGCCGGTGAGCATGAATGACACCAGCACGCCGAGGAATATGTATGCGAGAGGGAACATGAAGGAGAGTGTATAAGTTCCTGTGGGCGTCGCATTGAGATGGCAGACATCTATTGATTCCTGAAGTAGCTCTGCCTTCTTCTTGTCAGGGACCATCTTGAAGAGCTTCTCTGACTGGTTGCAGGCCTTCTCGTACCAGGACATGTGCTTGGGCAGGTACTCTTGCTTGAACTCAGAGTACTCCCTGGACCTGATCACGCCGATGCTCTGGAGTTCCTCGTCTCCGGGCGTCAGGTTTACCTCTAGCTGTGTCTTGTACTTGGCCAGCAGTTTCTCCATCTCCTCTTTTGTTATTTCTGGCACCATTCACCTCTTTTTTGACTTGTGACAAAAGAGGCCCGCAAACCGCAGGTTTGCGTTGCTTCCTTTGTTATCTCTGGCATGTTCACCTCTCTTTTTTTTGAAAAATTTTGGAAATGTTTTGTATTGGCCTATTCTCCCATGAAGCTCCAGAACTTTTCAGCGCCGTGGAGTATTATGCAGTCCTTGTAGTAGTGCCTGTTCCGCAGCAGGTGCGTCCTGTTCATCACGCTCCTGTTCCTGAATGCTGAAAAGTCCACGCCGGTTATCCTTTCCGGCACTATGAGTATGATCTTGTTGTTCTTTATGAGCACTGAGTGGATATTGTCCTTGGCCTGCTCTATCTTCTCAATTATCTTTGAAGAATGCGGGTTCTTGGCAGCCCACTCTGCTGCTTTGCGCGATTCTATTGTCGAGAGGTATGATAGCGCCAGCGGCTGCTTCAGGTCTAGCCTGCAGACAGATACGTTGCCTATTTTCTTGATAGTGATGGCTCCTTCCTTTGCGAGCGTGCTTACTGATGTGTGCGCGTGAGAATAAGCCACCCCCAATTTCTTTGAGATGTCTGAGACCGAGTACAGCTCAGTTGAGTCTTTAGACAGAAGTTCTATTATCCTGTACTTTAGCGTTACTGCCATACCGATCAATGTAATTAAATTATTGGGGGTGTATGCGCCCTTGCCGGGCGCGTGGTATGTAGGGGGTTAAACCATTCAGGAGGTTAGGCCTGCTTGTTTAAATATTTATCTATTTTGATGATATATCTATCTAAAAATTAATAATAAAAATCTTTATTATTATATTCATCTATCTAAATAATAGATATATTTAAAGGTTGCGATTTTTTGCCTAAAGCGCGTTTAAGTGCAGAAAAAGCCTATTTTGAGGGTTTTGATATCCTGTCAAGCCGTTTCAGTCGGTCTTGTATGTAATCCAGGAACTCCCCTAAGAAGTGGAATGAGGTGTACTTCAGCCCCACTGATTCTGTCAGGGATGCCGAGACTGGCATCATCTTCTCAAGATATCCTTCAGGAAGCATCTTCTCATCATTGCTCGGGGAGACTACGCAGAAGTATGCCACATCCATCCTGTTGGGCTCAGCCTCGCCCAGTACAGGGATCTCAGCATTTACCGGCGCTATGAAATAAAGCCCCAGCTGGCTGTCATATCCTGTAGCGAATCCTCGCTCATTCCAGCTTATTCTTGTGAGTATCGACCGCAGCCGGTCCACATGTGCTTTCTCCAGGCCCGCGACAACATCAGTGAGTGTCCCCATCTGCTTGAGCTTTGCAGCATAGCTGTTAGTGACCAGTACTGCGACACCCTTGGCGCCGTGCTCTTTCATGATGTTCTCCGCGCGCGCAGGGTATCCTAGGAATTCCTTATATATCATGCTTCTGAACCTGGCAGTGTAGCCTCTGAGCAGCTTGAAGTAGTTCCCGACGCTTATTGCGTCCATCATCAGCTCCTGCCTTTCTCTGTCCAGCTCTTCTCTTTCTCCCTTCAGTGCTGATTCTCTTGTTTTGACGTCTTCGTCAATCTTTTTCAGCTTGGTCTCAAGGTCTGCTGCTTCAGCTTCCCTCTGCTTGAGGCCCTGTATCTCTGCAAGGAAATCTCCTGACTTTGCAAGGATTCCTCTGATGGTTCCCTCTTGCTTCTCAAGCTCTTCTTTTCTTCGGGTGATATCTGCTTTTTTCTCTGACATGCTCGCGATCCTCACGTCGAGTATCTGCGCTGCTTCCAGCACGTCCTGATTGACACTTCCTTGGAGGACAATGTCTGTGATAAGTTCCATTTTGTACCTGTTTGTTTCACCTTCAGGGACTCCCGATGCTTTGAGCCTTTCGCACACCTCTTCAACAGACCGTCTCCTCACCTTATAAGCCCCCTCTGCGAGAAGCACGAGGATCTGTTCGTAGCTGCCTTCTGCTCGGGAGAACGCGTCTGTGAGCTGTGCCCTCGCCCTTTCCACAAGCCCGTCGATGTACTGCCCGTCTTCCAGCGGAAGTTTGGGCTCTCTGTCTTCGGCAGGCTGCCTGGTCTCTGGGCGGATTGGTAGTATTCCTATTAGCGTGGGGACGCTTTTATCCCCTTCTTGCGCTTCTTCTGGAAGAGGCGGTATTTGTAGGCCTTGAGCTCGCAGCAGGTCTTGGAGCTGCATTATCCTTGCAGTGTACTGTTTCATGGTCTTGTCATAGAAATCATTGAGGCTTGTGTTTCCCTCCTGTAGCACGGTTATTGTCCTTTTTAGGTCTTCGTTCTCTCTCTGCAGGCCGCTTACAAGGTCGCTTATGCTGGCTACTCCTTCTTCTAATGGAGAGGCGGCTCCGATGCCTGGAGATGTGTGCGGAGAAGCATCGTCTGGTGCGTATTGTGCTGCGGTGGATGGTGCTGGGGGTATGGGTTGTATTGTGGGCTGTGTATGCATTGGGCTTACTGCGGGCATCTGCAGAGTGATTGCTCTGCCGTCCCTCATGATATCTCCCCCAGGCTTCTTTTTAGAATCATCAGCTGTCATTTATATCACATCCCCCACACCATTTGGTGGGAAGACGTGGTTTATATATTTTATGCTGGTTTGCTACTTCAAAATGGTTAAGCGGGACTGCAGAATCAGCGTTTATAGGGCTTTATGCCCTGTTCAGTCCTTATTCCTCTTATCGAAGTATGCCTTGACTTTAGGCATCACTTGCGGTGCTGCTGCAGGCCCCAGCGCATAGTATGTCTTCTCTGCTTCAGGCCCCCATGAGTAGGCTCCTTTCTCCTTTGTGATATGCTTGATGACGAACTCCTGCGTAGTCACCCCTTTCTTGAGGTGGTAGTAGATGCTGCGCATCGTGACCTGCGGGAAGATAGCGACATAATGCTTATATATGTCGTAGGCATACCCTTCGCCGAGAAAGTGTATTATCTCAACGATGTTCTGCCGTATCATTGATTTTACAGGACGTCCTCGTTTCATTCAGCTGAAAAAGAAACAGGTTGTTTAAAAATCTTTTCAATAACACGGCTCTGTCCCGAGAGTCTTAAAAAGCCAAAAGAAGAGATTGTGGCAGGCTAGCCTGCCATAGACTTCTGTGCGGATTGTCCGCACAGAATGGGAGCTTACGCTACTTCCGTACTTTCTTTTTATGCTGCTGTTGCCTG
>JAHJSS010000079.1 GCA_018830225.1 Nanobdellota archaeon | reverse complement strand
TATTTAGCGCAATAAAACGCTTATTCGGCGTGCACATCCGTGCACGCTCATGGCGCGCCCAACGCGCCGAAATATACAACAGACTAATCTCCTACAACATAGGAGCTAAACACCTGCTCTACTTTCTACTGAGCCGTTCTAAGCATAACCTTTAAAAACAACTGGTTTCTCCTGTTGCCCGTACACTTGCGGGGGTGCCGGAGTGGTCAAACACACCAAAACGTGGACTAGACGGGCTACGTTCAGGGCGTAGTGGCTTAGTGCCTACGAGGGTTCAAACCCCTTCCCCCGCATCTTTTTGTTATTATAGCGTCCCATTGCGTAGCAATGGGACTGGATGGCGCTATCAAATGGCAAGACATTTGGTTCCTGGACCCCTTCCCCCGCATCTTTTTGTTCTTATAGTGCCATTGTGTAGCTTGTGTAGCAATAATCAATCACAAAAAATAAATACTGAATGCATTTCAATGGCTGCATTATGTTCAAGAGGTGTGGAAAAATGAGGAAGCTGTTTGCTTTGTTTGGTGTTTTGGTGATTGTCCTTCTTGTGTTCAGCGTGGGCTGCTCTAAGGAGGATAAGGGCAAGGAAGTGACTTCAAGGCCTGTGACTGCCCAGCCTGTCGGCGAGCCTGCTGAGGCAGAAGCTCCTGCGGCTGAGGCGCCTGCTGAAGCTCCGGCTGCTCCGCGCACTATACCTGCTGCGGGCCAGGCGGACTGTGAGCAGTTGAGCACTGATGACGTTGCTGCTGTCTTCGGCGGAGCTTGGTCAAAGACCACTGACTGCCCCCAGAGGCCTCAGATGCCCAAGGGTGTAGATGTGTGCAGATGCGACTATGACGGGCCGAAGCAGATCTATGTGAATGTCGAGACCCAGCTTTACACTGACTCTGCTGAGGCTGAGCGTGTATATAGCATGTACTGCGCTGCCGGCGCTGAGAGCGCTGGTGTGGGCACTAAGTCCTGCACTGCGACCAGGATGTCTTCCACAAGGCCCAACTATGTCTATTTCCTGAAGGGAGATTATTTCGTCAAGGTATCCTGCCTCGGCGGAACATGCCCCCTTGGGATGATAGTTGACCTTGCGAAGAAGATCGATTCGTCGATCTAATTTTTTCTTTTTATATTGTTCCAAAACATTTAATATTGAGCGCTTCTTCTTGTCCTGCCATGAAGGAAGTTGAGATCAAGGCATTGCTGACAGAAGAGAGGTATCGCTACCTGAAGACGCTTCTGCCGCATAAGTTCAGGAAGGTTTATGAGGACAACATCACGACAGTGAAGTTCAGGCCGCATGACGTGCGTGTGAGGTATTCTGACAGGGTACGCGAGGTCGTGCTCAAGGACGTTGACCCCACAAAGGTGTCCAGGAATGAGCTGACGATACGCCTCAACACTGTCGATGACTGCCATAAGATGATAGCTCTTCTCGAGTCTGTTGGGCTTCAGCAGCACCCTAGCTGGACCACAGAGCGTGCCGACTTTGTCTGCGAGAAGGACTGCCATGAGTACACCCTCTCGCTCCAGCACATCCCTAACTTCGCTTACCTGCTCGAGGCAGAGATAATGACTGACGAGCCCCACAAGCACATCCCCAACCTGAAGAAGATACTATCGAATCTCGGCTGCGAGCCCCTTGACGCTGACCAGTTCAAGGCCAGGATCAATGAATACATCGCGAAATACGGAAGATGAAAGAGTTCGAACAACTCAAGAAACTGCTGTACCTTAAGTCGATACACCGGGCTGGAGAGGTCGGCAAGAGGCAGGAGAGCGCAGCAGAGCACGTCTATGGTTGTATGGTGCTTGCAGAGCACTTTATTAAGAATGTGGCTGGGCCTTTGGATGAGCTTAAGGTCCTGAAGCTGCTCCTTTACCATGACCTCGTCGAGATAGAGACAGGAGATTTTTTCATTCTGGATGACGAGAGGCGGAGGAACAAGACAGAGACCGAGGAGGAGGGGGCGAGACGTCTTGCAGAAACAATACCTCAGACTGTTTCAGAGGAGTTCTCGCGGCATTTCAGGGAATATGAGTTGGGAAAGACACGGGAAGCGAAGTTCGCAAAGGCAATAGACCAGCTTGAGCCCATGGTCCATTGGGCTATTCATACCAAGGACTGGAGAAAGTGGGGTTTTAGTGAGGAGAACCTGAGAGCAAAGAAGACAAAACATCTGGAGCAGTTCCCTGAACTGCTGGGCTTCTTCAACGATCTGATGAAAGAACTGAAAGAGAAGGGTTATTTCTAGCCTTTCACCACTCCCAACGGCACCATCCGGGCGACTTTTATCGATATGCCTGCCTTGTGGACTGTGTCGATGACGCTCTCTATGTCCTTGTATGCCTTGGGTGCCTCTTCTGCTAGCACCATAGGTGATGTTGCTCGTGCAATTATGCCTTTTTTGGCCAGCTCTGCCTTTATCTGGTCTCCCCTGAACTGGTCTATCGCTGCGTGCCGGGACATCGCCCTTCCTGCTCCGTGGCACGTCGAGCCGAATGTCTTCTGCATCGCCAGCTCTGTGCCGTGCAGTATGTACGAAGCGGTACCCATGCTGCCTGCGATGAGCGCGGGAGTGTCTGGGAATGAGCGCGTCGCGCCTTTCCTGTGCACATACAGCTTCCTTCTCTTCCCGTCGACAGTGTGCTCCTCGAGCTTGCAGATGTTGTGCGCGATTGCGTAGATTGTGTGCATGTCCATTTCTTCCCAGCTCTTTCCGAAGACCTTCTCGAATGTCTCCCTTATCCAGTGCGTCATCACCAGCCTGTTGGCGAAAGCGTAGTTGACCGCGCACTTCATGGCTTTGTAGTAGTCCTGCCCTTCGGGCGAGTTGACAGGCGCGCACACGAGTTGCTTGTCAGGGAGCTTTATGCCGTACTTCTCTGCCGCTTTCTCGTGTATGTGAAGGTAATCAGAGGCCACTTCGTGCCCGAGCCCGCGTGATCCGCAATGCAGCATTATCACGACCTGGTCTTTCTCGAGCTTGTACCTCTTCGCGTGGTTCTCGTCGAATATGTCGTTGACCTTCTGGACCTCGAGGAAGTGGTTTCCTGCGCCGAGCGTGCCGAGCTGCGGCCTCCCTCTCTGCTTGGATCTCTCGCTGACCTTTGAGGGGTCTGCGCCTTCCATCTTCCCGTTCTCTTCTGTGTTCTTGATGTCTTCCTTTACTCCGTAGCCGTTGTCCACGCACCATTCGCATCCGTCTGTGAGTACCCTGTCAAACTTTGACGGCTCGACCCTGAGCTTTCCCTTGCTCCCTACCCCGCAGGGTATGTTCTTGAACAGCTCTGCGATGAGCTCTCGCATCTTCTCCTGGACGTCATTCACGTGCATGTTGGTGCGTATCATATTTATTCCGCAGTTTATGTCGAAGCCTGTGCAGCCAGAGGATATGACTCCTTCTTGATCGTCAAAGGCGCCAACAGCACCCATGGGGAGCCCATCTCAGGTCAGGCAAGCAGATGCTTCACCTAATATCCTATGTGGGCGTCCGGCATGGCACAGACAGGTTCTACAATCCCTGGAAGCATCGCAACATTCGTTAGCTGTTTTATTGCTTCATCTTCCATCGCGTCCATCACTGCCTGGTTGGCAAATACCTTTGCGTCAACGAGCATACCCTCTCGGGCTGTTTTGGGCAATAGCCACTCATAATCGTTCAGTCTTTGAAGTTTCTCTTTCATATTTAACACCGTTTTAGAGCATTACGGTTCTATTTATATATTTTGCTTAAAAAAAGAAGCATCTAGCTTTGAGAGCTTTTTTTGGCTGAAAACGCCTTCTTTAACAAGTCTTCTAATGTATTCTTCTCTATATATCGCAAGCTCGAAGTATTTTCTTCCTTCTCCATTAACTCTTTCATATGTTCTAGATTCGATTCCGTATATTTTCAGCAGATCCTTTGAGAGTCGCAATACATTCTCCTTGTTTATTGAGTTGAATCGTACAGTGTGAGGTTTTTTTAGTTTAGCTTTTTCTCTTAGTATCATTTTCAGGATTTTCTTGTTTGGATTCTTTTGAAACCTCCACTTATAATCTCTGAATGAGTTTATTGCTTCAGAAAGCTTCTTTTTCTTTTCAGGATGTAAAAAACCGATTTTATTTTGGAATTTTATTAGGCAATCTTTTCCATAAATATGCAAACCAAGTGTGTTTCTATTTTTACGTGTTGATAATGAACAGGGAATTCCGAATTTTTGTTTCAATTCCTTTTTTATTTTCAACAGGCTATCATGATTTATGGATTCGACCGCGATTCTTCTGTCTTGGGCAGTTCTTACCACCACCCACGATTCGCAATCAAAAAATGCCCTTAACCAGAACTTGAGATATTTTTTAGGGAGTTGAGGGAATGTCCAGTTTTTGGAATGGAACGGTCCTATGATCATTAGTTTGTGATATATATCTTTCGAGTAGATGCGACAGCGTTCATTTCCGATTAATTTCGGCTTTTCTGAGAAAAATTTATAGAATCTTTGTTGAAAATCTTTCAATAAAACGTTATTCGTATTTCGCAAACCGATACTGTAATACTTATGCTTCTGATGCGGAAGGTTTCTTGTTACATATCCATCTGCGCATAAGTATCCGTGCAAGGCAGCCAGATTTTCATCAAATTTCATGTTATTATAAAAGCAATCAGAGTAAATAAACTTTTAGTTACCTACATGAAAATCAGGCATTTTAGCTGATAACCTTTAGTTTTTGATTATTGGTCTGGCTGAATTGTTTGACACTGCACAAATACGAAAGGCTGCTTAATAACCGCACAGGCCGTCCGGACACCCTCTGTAATGTGTGAATTCTGAGTTCTTAGGCGTTTTATCGTGTTTTTGGTGTGTTTCTTGTCGTCGAGTGTGTTTTTAGAATAATTTCTTTAAGAAAAGGGGTTTTTCCCCACCTGTGGTTTAAC
>JAHJSS010000078.1 GCA_018830225.1 Nanobdellota archaeon | reverse complement strand
TATTCAATAGTAAAGTTTATAAATCAAGAAGGAATAGGGAATATTAAGGTTAGACTTTACTGTCATAAAGGAGGGATTAGCATGTTGAAATTGGAGCGCGTTTCAGAAACATACGATATGAAGGTCTTCACTGATAACGGTGAGTACTTCGGTGATGTCGAAGAGGCTATCATCACAAAGACAAAGGTCCATGGCTGGCGTGTCAAGGCCACCAAGAATTCTTATCTTTCGAAGGTCCTCGGCTCTGCGAGAGGTGTCATAGTCCCTCATCAGCTCGTCAAGTCCATCGGAGACGTGATGATAATCAGCAAGGCCGCTGTCCCGACCGCTTCCCAGGAAGAGGAGAGCGCTTGATTGAATAATCTTTCGGGTTTTTCCCATTTTCTTCTTGTTTTGTCTTCTTCCAGCAGCGCCGCCGTGAGTTAGCGCAGGTGCTTTGGATTAATACTCTCTTCCGGCAGGGGGATGTCCCTTACGGGGATGCCGGACATCAGCAAGAACTGCAGACACCGAGCTTCACGCGGCGCTGCTCCCTCTGTGGTGGTTAATTTCCCACAAATTTTATATACTGTTCTGCTGTCTGTTCTCTCATGAAACAGAAAGTGCTTGAGGAGATGGGCCTGACCTCTTCAGAGGCGAAGATATATCTCGTTCTTCTGGAGCAGGGTGCCAGCCTTGCAGGGACCATCTCGCGCAACACAGGCATCCACCGCAGGTCTGTCTATGACTCTATCGAGAGGCTCATCCAGAAGGGCCTTGTCTCTTACATCAAGTCCAACAACAGGAAGTATTTCGAGGCAGTCAGCCCTGAGCGTCTCATCGAGATCCTGCATAAGAAGGAAGAGGACGTGAAGGCCATCCTTCCTGACCTGAAGGCGCTGCAGCAGATGACTGAGGGCAAGAACGAGACTCTCTTCTTCAGGGGCAAGGCTGCGTTGAAGAGCGCTTTCGATGACCAGCTCGACAAGGCAAGGGAGATATGCATCTGGGGCGCCACCACGAAGGCTGTCGAGATACTTGATTTCTACTTCCCGCACTTCGACAGGCAGCGTGTCAAGAAGAGGATAAAGGTCAGGATCATCTTCAACGAGTCAGAGAGGAGGCATCCTTACATCTCAAAGATACCTATGGCAGAGGTGAGGTTTGTCCCGGATGAGATAACGTCGAATACCGCTGTCAACATCTATGACAGGAACATATGCATAGTCGCTTGGAGGCCTGACCCCGTCGGCATCCTCATAAGGGAGGACAACATCGCGACAGGGTTCAGGAACTACTTTGAGTTCATGTGGCGCTTCGCCAAGAGATGATGATGGATGATTGATGAGGCAAGGTCAAGATGAGGAGGTATCTTTTGATCATCAACCCGCGCGCAGGGCGTGCAAAGGACATAGAGGATGAGCTGATAGACTTCTTCGGCAGGAATGGCATAAGGCTTGATGTCAGGAATACCTGCAGGCCTCTGGACGCAAAGCGGCTGGCCAGGGCTGCTGTCAGGAAGTACTCGGTCGTGATCGCTGCTGGCGGCGACGGGACCATCAACGAGACAATCAACGGCCTTGCAGGCTCTAAGACAAAGCTGGGGATAATACCTTTAGGAACTGAGAACTGTCTTGCCCAAGGTATTGGCATCCCGCAGGGATACATGGATGCTGCGAAGGTCATTGTGCGCGGGAGATGCCGCTCTCTTGACCTTGGGAAGGCCAAAAAGAGGTTTTTCATACTCACTGCAGGGGTGGGTATGGACGCCAACGCTGTCGCGAGCATAAAGCCTGTCTTGAAGAAGCTTCTTGGCAGGGGGGTCTATCCTCTGACAGCATTGCAGACCCTGCTGACCCATGTTCCCTCTAAGCTCGAGGTCTGGCTCGACGACCAGGTGCTTCCGCGCTGGGGCTATTTCGTCGTTATAGGAAATGTCAAGTACTACGGCAACAATTTCCAGATTGCCCAGTATGCAGAGCCTGATGACGGCTATCTTGATGTCTGCATATTCAAGCGGACTGATTTGATAAACATGTTCAAGTATTTCGTCAGCGCAGCGTCAAAGGGTTTCATACCTTTGACAGAGTTCGCGAACCTGGAGTATTTCAAGGTTAAGAGGATAAGGATAAAGTCAAAGAAGCCTGTGCTCGCTCACACTGATGCTGAGCTTATCGGCAGGACCCCTTTGACAGTCAGCGTATTCCCGAAGGCGATAAGGATAATCTGTTGATTAAAAAAAAAGTATTTGTTTAGCTCATTTTAGCAGCGCCGCCGCTTTGGCGTCGGGCAGCAAAGATATGCAGAAACCGGCCGAAGCGGCATGAATGTTCACGGTCGCGCAAGCGATAAAGCCAGGAACACTGCCTGGTTGCCGGAAAAGCACGTTAGCAGCGCGGCGCTGCGATAGTAGAAGCTGAACAAATACAAAAAAAAAGTTAGAGAGGGTGATTGTGTGATTCAGGAACTGGTAACGAACGAGATTGTTGTTTCTGTCGTCGTGGCAAGCGTCATCTGCCAGATATGGAAGTTCATCGACAAGTCCATCAGGAAGAGGAAGATTGACTGGTATGCGCTTGTAGCGACAGGAGGCATGCCCTCCTCGCATTCCACCTTTGTCTGCTCGCTCGCGGTCAGCATCGGCTTTGTCGAGGGTTTCCTCTCGACTCTATTCCTGCTGGCGGCAGGATTCGCCGTCATTGTCGTGAGGGACGCGTTCGGCGTGAGGCATGCTGTAGACACCCTTACCAAGACAGTCAATGAGATCATCAGGGCGAAGAAGCTGGGCATGGAGGAGATACTCAAGATAACCGGCCACACGCCTGTCCAGGCTGCTGTGGGCGTCCTCATCGGGATTGCTATCCCGATAATGTTCCACTTCGCTTTTTACTATCCTTAAAATGGCTGGAGGAATATCAGTGGTGGTTGTGGCTGCTCTTGCTGTAGTGTTCGCAGCGCTCGCTCTATTCTTTCTTTTCTACAGGTTCTATTTCCTGCGCAAGCCAGGCCGCAAGGTCCCAGCAGGTAATGTCATAGTATCTCCTGCCTGCGGGAAGATAGTGAAGATAATGATAGTCGGCGGCAGGGCCAAGGGCACCAAGGTCAATAAAGGCCTGTTCGGGAAGGTGGACCTGCTCGTCAATGACACCATAAAGAAAGGTTACTTGATAGTGATCATGATGACTCCTTTCGATGTCCATTACCAGCGCGCGCCTGTCGATGGTGTTGTGGAGAAGGTGTCATACAGGAAAGGGAGATTCCTGAACGCTGTGAAGGACGCTGCCTCGATGCAGGCCTTGCAGAACGAGAGGAATGAGATTGTCATCAGCCACAGCAGGATTGGCAGGATCAAGGTCGTCCAGGTGGCCGGCTTCCTTGCCCGCAGGATACGCTGTTTTGCCAGGCCCAAGCAAAAAATACATAAAGGGGGGGAGATTGGTCTCATATGCCTGGGGTCGCAGGTCCTGCTTGTGGTCCCTGAGCTTGATCTTCTGGTGGAGGAAGGCCAGAGGGTCCTGGATGGTGAAACGATAATTGCGAGGTTTTGAACATGAACATCAAGGAGAATTTCAGCCTGTTCCGTATGATTGAGTTTCCTCATGTCCTTACGCTGATGAACCTTCTATGTGGGATGATCAGCATACTGTTTGCCATCGCGAATGACTACAAGCTTGCTTCGGTCTTCATGCTTGTCGCTGTGTTCTTTGACCTGATTGACGGGAAGATTGCGCGTTACATGAAGAAGGCCACGCCTCTCGGGAGGGAGCTCGACTCGTTGTGTGACATTGTGTCTTTCGGCGTCGCTCCTGTCGTTCTGGCCTTCCAGACGACAAAGAACATCGGCGAGGGCTGGATATTCGCGGCGATAATCTACATGGTATTCCTTGCCGCCGGCGCGCTCAGGCTTTCCAGGTTCAATATCAAGGAGGTGAACTACTTCGAGGGAATTCCCATAACTGCCAACGGCGTCATCGTGCCCATATTTTATTTCTTCGGCCTTACCAGCTGGTACCCGTTCATATTCCTGGTCTCGGCCATATTGATGATCAGCGCGTTCAGGATAAAGAAGTTCTTCTAGGAGGGGAAGATGGGTCTTGTTTTTTTTGCTTTTCAATCTTTGTACTTGCTGCTTCCTGCGTTGCTTGCCAACATGGCTCCGCCGCTTTTCAAGAAGATGCGTTTCCTTGACTATCCTGTGGACTTCGGCGCCAAGTGGAAAGGGAAGCCTTTGTTTGGTTCTCACAAGACTTATAGGGGGCTTTTCTTCGGCATAATTGCTGCAATCATCACATCATATGTGCAGTCTGTGCTTTTCTCTTCATCCGGATGGCTTAGGCAGGCAAGCCTTATCGACTATTCTGCGCACAATTTTGTCATTCTTGGCGTGCTTTTGGGCTTCGGTGCCTTGTTCGGTGACATAGTCAAGAGTTTCTTCAAGCGCAGGGTGAATGTGAAGCCGGGCAGGCCTTGGATACCCTTCGACCAGCTTGATTTCGTTGTGGGTGCCCTCTTGTTCCTTGCGTTTGTCTATGTGCCTTCGTGGAAGGTGGTGCTTTTCCTGTTGGTTGTAGTGCCTATCCTGCACATCCTGACCAATCATATTGGATTCTATCTCGGCATAAACAAGTCGAAGTGGTGAGAAATAAATCAGTTATTTGGTGAGTTCTTCGACCTCTTCCTTGGATATCGGGTCTACCATCAGATACATGGAGTTGAGCCCTTCCTTGAGGGACTGAGCGTCTGATATCTTGCTGTGTATGTTCGGGCTTATTATCCACCTCTTCTCGAGCTTGGAGAATGGGTTCACGAAGTAGATTGTCAGGCCTTTTATCCCTGACAGCCGTTTCCATTCCTTCATCATGCTGTCAAAGTTTTCCTTGGAGTTATAGACTACTATACCTTTCTGCTCTTCCTGGATTGACTCTGCCAGCTTTCCGAAGTCATCCGGGAAGGGCTGGACATGGTAGAGGAGTGTCTTGCCGTCCTTCTGCTTGACAAGGACATTCTCACCTTCTTCCTTAATCTCAGAGATCTTCCTGAACAGCAGGTCGCGGTTCTTCGTGTACCTTACAAACCATTCGACAAGATACGCTGTTGCTTTCGGAAGGCCCATGTTGCACCTCTTTACAATACCTTGTTCTTCCTGCATATTTAAATTTTTGTCTATTGCATCACCAAAATGATTTTCTGCTCCGCCCACGCCACCGCTCAAGCGTCGGTTGGATGGATGGGTGGAAACCGGCACTTGTGCAGGAATATGCGGAAGGTGTCAGCCTCCAGTGGCCAGTGATGCGCATTTTGCC
>JAHJSS010000077.1 GCA_018830225.1 Nanobdellota archaeon | reverse complement strand
GTTCTACTACTAAACTTTATAAACCAAATGCATTTACGAGAGTAGATGCAAAGATTTCTGCCGACAACAAAGAAAGAGCTCGACGCCCTCGGATGGAAAGAGCTGGATGTCATAATAGTATCAGGGGACGCGTACATAGACCACCCAATGAGCGGCACTGCGCTCATCGGCAGGCTGCTCGAGGCAAAAGGCTACAAGGTGGGGGTGATAGACCAGCCTGACTGGAATTCTGTCAAGGACTTCACACGGCTGGGGAAGCCGAAGCTCTGCTTCTGCGTGACCGGCGGACACATGGACAGCTCGCTCGCGAACTACACCCCTCTGAAAAAGAAAAGAGACGTCGACAAGGCATACGCAGGAGACAAGGGAAGGCCAGGAAGGGCGGTAGTAGTCTACTGCAACATGATCAGGCAGGCATACAAGGACGTGCCGCTGGTGATAGGAGGGGTAGAAGCATCGCTTCGCCGGCTCGGGCACTACGACTTCTTCGACAACAACGTGAGAAGGAGCATACTTCTCGACTCACGCGCAGAAGTTCTCGTGTACGGCATGGGCGAGAGGCAGATACTGGAGATCTGCAGCAGGCTGAAGAGCGGAAAAGCGCTTGAATGCATACGCGGCACTGTCGTGAAACAGAAAGAGCCGCCGAAAGACGCAGTGCTGCTGCCCAGCTTCGACGAGACAAAGAAAGAAAAGCAGGAATTTGTCAGGTCATTCAACATACAGACAAGCAACTCAGACCCATTCACAGCGAAACCATTGGCAGAGAAGTACGAGAACAACTACGCAGTGCAGTACCCGCCAGCATACCCTCTCTCGACAGAAGAGCTCGACTTCATGTACTCGCTGCCGTTCGCCCGCGCACAGCACCCGAAATACAGGTTCCCTGTAAAGATGCTCGAGCCCATACTGTTCTCGATAGTCACGCACCGGGGCTGCTTCGGAGGATGCAACTACTGTTCGATCAACTTCCACCAGGGAAGGTACATCCAGAGCAGGAGCGAGCAATCAGTGATCAACGAGATAAGACAGATGACAAAACACCCTGCATTCAAGGGATTCGTCTACGACATAGGCGGGCCCACAGCGAACATGTACGGCATGAACTGCAGGAGCTTCAACAAAGGAGAGGAAGAAGTCCGCGTGCCGTCGATAATCGACGGCAAGGACGTCGTGTTCAGGCACATCCGCGGGTTCGACTGCCAGAACACCTGCCTGCCAGGGCCGTGCAAGAACCTTGACCATGACCACAAGAAGCTCATAGGCCTGCTAAGAGAGATAAGAAAAGTTCCCGGAGTCAAGAAGGCGTTCATCAGGAGCGGAGTCAGGTATGACCTCGCAATGTCACAGCCAGAATTTGTTGAGGAGATCGCAAAGCACCACATATCAGGACAGCTCAAGGTGGCTCCGGAACACGCAAGCAAGCGTGTGCTCGAGCTCATGAACAAGCCAGACATAAAAGTGTATGAAAGGTTTGTTTTAGAATACTCAAAGATGAACAAGAGGCTCGGCAAGAAACAATACCTGGTGCCTTACTTCATAGTCGCGCACCCTGGCAGCGGAGACAAAGAGGCAGAGGAACTCGCGCAGTTCATCAAGAAGAACAAGATACCTACAAAACAGGTCCAGCTGTTCACACCGATGCCGATGACAATATCAACATGCATGTACTACACAGGACTGGAGCCGCGAAGCGGAAAGAAAGTGCATGTGCCTTACACTTATTCTGAAAAGAAAAGACAGAAGCAGAAAGCGACAGGAAGCTAATCACTGAGCACTTTCTTCAACGCGCGATCAAATTCCTGTCTCCTCAACAGCTGCTCATAGCAACGGACATAGACAGGCACAGGAATCCTCAGCTCCTCTGCGTACGAGCGTATCCTCCGCGCGCTACGGGCGAGAGCAGCATAATCCTTGCCCCTGGCTGCAGCACCACCTTTTTCGATCTCAGCCACAATGCCCATCCTGCAAGCTGACTTTCGGGCTGCTGAGAGCGTAGCCACAACATCAATGCAAACAAAATCACGGAGGTCGCCTATCAGCTCAGAAGTGGACAGAACACCCTCATAATCCCCCTTATTCAGATAGAGCGGGATCTTCTCAAGCAACTTAGCTTCCAGGTTGCTACGTGACTCGTCAGAAAGCTCTGGGAAGAGCATCGCCTATTCCTCTGAAGGTCTTGAAGATACACACATATAAGAATTATTAGGATCAAGAGCGAACAAGTACATCACACCATCATATTCCATACTGTCGGAACGCCTGGCAGCACACCTTGAAGAATTCTCAAAATTGCTGCCGTCCGCACCAATCTGCCTAAAGTGAGCATCCAGCCGTGCCTGCATCTCTGCCTGCATCTGTTCCTTTGTCTTGTATTCATCAGACATTTCTCAACACCAAATGATATAGGATAAGAGCTAGTTTATAAACCTTTCGTTTCGTCATTACCTATCAGTGGTTACAAACAGAAAAGCTTAAATAGGCCCCTAAATCACGAAAAAAGACGTAAATAGTCTTAAATACAAGTTTGTATTAGGGCGTAATAAGGTGATTGAAGATGCTCGAACTGATCCTCGAAGGCATAACCAGCATAGCAAGGTCAAGCATGGCAAAGATAGCAGAAGCACGAGCAGTCAGTCATGCGCACAAGCTGCGTGAACAGCACAGACTGGAAGAAGCGATAAGAGCATACATAGGGATCGCGGACAGCAATCAAGACAGCGACCAGAAGGCAAGGTATCTCTTCGAGGCAGCGACCATCGCGATCCTCAGCGAAAAGTACTGGTGGGCACAGAACCTCGCAAGGATGGGCCTCAGCCATAACCCCTCAAGCAAGTCATTGAGGGACGCACTAATATACACTGTCGAATATTATCAAAGGATACAGGAAGAGATACCAAGCAACGTGGTGCACCTCACAAGGGTGAAGGGACAGGAAAAGAACCCTCCTCTCAGCAGAACATACGGGAACACTTCCTGAAGCAGGGCACTTCAAGAATCAGACATTTTTTATAAAGAAGTTCCAGGCGCCAGAGCCAAATAATGTAATCAGGGTGACCGCAACGCCTGCGATTATGACACCTACGACGCAGGCAATGAAAAACTTCCTGTAGCCAAGGCCGAGCAGATAAGAGCCCAGCGCACCAGTATACACCCCAGAGCCAGGCAGCGGCACGCCGATGAAGAGCGCGACGCCCAAAGTCCCGTATTTTTCGACATAAGGATGTATCTTCTTCTGGGTCCGCTCGACAAACTTATGGTATACCTTTCCTATGACCTTGACCTTGATGACCAGGTGGACAAACTTATCAAGAAGGAAATACACCAGGATGCCAAGGAGGATGTTCGCGACAACGCAGATGATGAATACATCGACCCAGTCCATGTGCTGCTTCAGGATACCATAAGGTATGGAAGCCCTCAGCTCCAGCGCCGGGATGAAAGTGATGAAGACCAGTTCCAGTATCTCCCTGAGCATCCAAAAACGGTTTGAAGGCGGCTTTAAATATGTTTTGAAAACCTTTTTAAAAAGAGAATCGAAATTCACCACTTAGAGCGCCTAAAAACCCAGAATTCCAAGATCCCAAATCAAAACCTTTAAATAGAAGAGGGCATTCTAAACCACTCGTAGGGCTTAAATCGAGAGGTTTAAGGCGCATTATAATAAAACAACAAATGGGGTGAGTATTAATGGGAGACATATTGGTTGTTAAGGCAAAGCTCAAGGAAGTCTGCAAAGGATTCAATGTTGCAGGAGACCTGGCAGAAGCTCTCAGCGCAAAGGTCAGCGCAGCTGTCGACGACGCTGTCAAGAGAGCAGACGCAAACGGCAGGAAGACAGTCATGGGCAAGGACGTGCCGTTCAGCTTCGAGTGCAGCGCAAAACACGGCGAGAACCTCATAGTCAAGGCAAAGCTCAAGGAAGCCGCAAAGGGTTCCAATGTCGCAGGAGACCTCGCAGAGCACCTGAACTGCCTCGCGCACCAGCTGCTCAAGGCCGCATGCGAAAGGGCTGAGTCAAACCAGAGAAAGACTGTGATGGCAAAGGACCTGTAATGGTCCATTTTTAATTTTTTAGTTATTCTTTTTCTTAATGCTTAAGATACTACTTCTCACACCAGGCTTCGCTATGTAGTCCGCAGAAACAAAAATAATGCCGACTCGCAAGCTCGTCTGGCATTATTGAGCTTGCAATCAAAGATTGCAAGTATAGTTGGATTTTGGGCTGATGGAAGACAGAAGCAATCTGATTATCTGGCTGCTGCCAAAATCCAAAGAAAGGATAAAAAAACACTGTTACGAGGTCACGTATTCACGCGCCTGAAAACGACGACGTTGGGCTACTTCTCCGAAGCAAAACGGGCAAGGTTGTAGAGGTTGTCGCCGCCGCCAGCACTGGAGAGGTCGATGTCGTAGTTGAGGACAAGCGCCCGCAATTCATCCTGAGCAGTGTCCTGTCTTACGTAAAATCCCATGCCTGTCGTCCTTCCATACCTTTTAAACCAGATGTGGGTAAACCAGATGTGGGAATACTTCTTCAGCCTCTCCTTGTCACCATCAGCTGCTGCAATCCAGGCAGGATGCGTGTTTTATGAGTCGATTTGGAGAGCCAAATAGAAGATTTTAAATACTTCAAACGTGTTATACATAATAAACATATTAAACGTAATACACGGGTGAGACAAATGGTAAGCATAACATTATCGGTGCCGGAAGAGCTGAAGAAGGAGATGGACTGCTTTCCTGACATGAACTGGAGCGCAGTAGCCAGAGAAGCGATAAAGAAAAGGATCATGATGCTGGAGAAGTTCAAGGCATTCACGAAAGACAGCGAGCTCACTGAAGAAGACGCTTTAAGGCTCGGGAAGGAAGTCAGCGAGAAGGTGATGAGGAGGCACAAGGCTGCAAAATGATATTAGTCATAGATGCCAATATACTGTTCTCAGCGCTCATCAAGAACAGCGTCACAGCAGAGCTGATGTTCGACAAGTCCCTCGAACTGTATGCCTGCGAATTCATGATAGACGAGTTCTTCAAATACGAAGACATGATACTCCTAAAGACCCACCGCACGAGAGATGACTTTGTGACGACAATGCACCAGCTGAAGGATATCATCACAGTCATACCGCAAGAAGAGTATTCGCAGTCCATGAACCAAGCAGAGACCATAACCCCGGATAAGAAAGATACGATGTACTTCGCATTGGCTCTGAAAATGGGTTGTGGACTCTGGTCCAACGACAAAGAACTGAAGAGACAAGACGCAGTCAAAGTCTACAGCAGCGAAGAAATACTGAAACAGAAATAATCACTTCTTCCCGGACTTCTTCTTGGGCTTCTTAGACTGCTTCTTCTGCGCGACCGGCTTCTGGACTGGAACTGGCTTTGCTGCGGCAGATCTCGGCGCGGGCAATGGCGCGCCCTTCGCCCTGGCCAGCGCTGTCTTGTGCTTGTCGATGACCTGCTGGACACGGTCAAGCTCGCCCTTGCTGTGGATGCCCATCCTCTTCAGGTCCTTGTGGCGCTCCTCAAGTGACCTGAGATGCGACTCGACATCTGCGATGTGCTGCTCCTTGGTCTTCGGCACGAACGGCGTCCGGGAAGGCACATCCTTCTTCTGCTTTATCCTGCGCTCGATGTCCTCTATCTTCCTCTGCCTGTCCTCGCCAGACTCAGAGATGTGTATGTGCGCCGCGGCCAATGCCTCGCGCAGCTCAAGGATCTTGTCATCCTTCTCCTCAATCTCCTTTGCGTAATCCCTGCCGATGTCTATGAGCTTCCGGGAAAGGTTCTCGACCATAGACCTGAGCTCAGTTATCTGACGGGTCTCCTTCCTCTGCTCCTCGAGGATCTTCTCCTCATCCTTGATTATCTCCTGCATAACATCCTCAAAAGAGCCCAGCTCATGCTCTATCATCTGCTTGGTGCTGCGCTTGTTGAGAGAGACAGCCTTGATGCTCTCTATCTTCTCCTTGACCTTCTGCTTCTTATGACTACGTTCCTCGGCCTGCTTCGCAGCAGCAGAAAGATGCGTGACAAAACGCCTCATCTTCCCAGGGTGGAACTTCTCCTTCTTACCTAAAGGGGCGTCAGACTTCAGCTCCGGATAATCATCTGGCTTGACTGCCATCGCGAATCACTTCATCAACCCGCTCATTATGTCCCTTCTGCCAGGGCCGGGAGGCGCGCCAGGAGGACCCAATGGAGGAAGCTCCTCCTCTTCCATACCCTCAGGAGCACCCAACGGAGGCAGACCACCACCAAAGCCGGACGGACCTCTAAATCCAGGAGGCGCTGGCCGCGGAGGTGGAGCAGGGCCGAAGCTCGGCGGAGCAGCCGGTCTCGGAGCAGACCTGGGAGCAGGACCCCCAGACAACGGAGGCAGAGCAGGCTTCGACACAGCCTTCTCGCTGATCTCCTCAAGCTTCTCCTTCACCATGTCAGCTATCGCGACTATGCCCTTCGCTATCTTCTGGTTCTGGTCGATGAGCGTCTCGATCTTGTCATTGATAGGGCCTATCTGCTTGGCCACCATCCCAGTGTCATGCTCCTCAAGCTTCATGTCCTCAGCAGCCTGCTTGAACACCTCGAGCATGACATTGAGGCTCTTGTTGAGATTATCGATGCTGGCCTGCAGGTTCTCGCCAGACTCAGAACCTTCAAGAGGATTCTTCTTGAAACGGTCAAGCTCCCTCTTCAGGGCCAAGAACTCTTTCTTAGAAACAATCGCATATTCTTCCTCATCCAAATCAAACACCCCTTTTTCTTTTTTGCAAGCAAAATAAAAATGAATTATATGGGAAAAACAGGCACCGAACTTTATAAAGATTTCTGTTTTAAACTTTGTTTACAGGCCTTTTCCACTTAAAATTCTGAGTAGATACGGGTTCTGGCATGATGTGAGAGATGAGAAAAAATAGCGCCCCGCAACGCCCCACCACTGCGTAGGACGAAACTAATTTCCACAGCATGAAAATGTTCTCGGAGAGCTTCAGTCTTTAGGGTAAAGTCAAGAAGTGTGTCATGCCGCGCTCGCTGCGATTCTCTCGCTGCCTATTTCTGCTGAACTGCGACATTTAGCACCTATTTTGCACTCAGCTCACTAGGCGGCATGACACTTAACTTGACAGCACCGGTCTTTAGAGAAAAAGATAAAAGAAAAAAACAAAAAAAATTGCTGCATCACTGCAGCTTGGTTATCACCGGCGGCCTGTTCCTGTTCAGGACAGTGATGTGCACGTCCTCTTTTGCCGTGTCTATGCCGTCGCTGACAGTTATGGTGACATCATACTCGCCTGCGTCATCATAGCCTGTCTGCTTGGTGTCCGACGTCATCCAACCCGTGTATTTCACGGTCAGCTTGTCGCCATCAGCATCGACTATCTTAGGCTTCAGGGTTATCTTGTCACCCTCGTACACGGTCAGGTCCTGCGCTCCTGATATGCTTGGAGCAGAGTTGACCTTGTTCACGGTCACCTTGACCTTCTTGGTGACCTGCTTGTCGCCGTCAGATGCGGTCACGGGCACGTCATACGCACCAGCATCGCCCCTCTTGGTCTTCCAGGTGCCGTCAGCAGCGAACGGGTCTGCGAAATCCACCGTGACCTTGTCACCGTCAGGGTCTGATGCCTTCGCGACTATCTTTGCGGTCTTGCCCTCATCCACAGTCACTGACTCAGGCACGTCCAGGGTTGGAGGCCTGTTCACGTCAATCACCGTGACGGTCATGGTCTTGCTGTCCTTCTCGCCCTCAGGATCTGTGCAGGTGACGGTGACGTCATGCTTGCCAGCATCGTCATAGCCGAGCACCTTCTCGCCGGATGTCATGAACCCTGATATCGTTATGACTACCTTGTCGCCGTCAGGGTCAGTGCACTTCGGGCTGATGGTGACCTTGTCGCCCTCCTTGGCGGTCACGTCCTGGAGGCCTGAAAGCACAGGCGCGGAGTTGGTCTTCAGCACCTCGACGCAGAACTCCCTCTCGTCATAGAGCTCGCCGTCAGAGAGCTTGACCTTTGACCAGGTCTTGCCTGCATCGCCCTTCTTGGTCTTCCACATACCCTTGCTGTCGAAAGGCTCGTAGAAAGTCCAGATGAGCCTTCCAGCAGGACCTATGTCAGGGTCAGGATCATACCCTTCAGGGACCAGCTTGACTGTCTTGCCCTCATCCACTATGAACTCGCACTCGCCGTTAGTGTCTCTCGCGACGATCTTGGGCTGGTTGTTCTTCTCAGGCTCATTGTATACTATAGTGCCTGCCTCACAGTATTTGGAGTAAGGCTCGAGCTCGATGACCTGGTAGTCATACGAGTTCAGGTCGCAGTACTTGTCGTCCACGACGCAGCTCCCCTCAGGGAATATGTACCTGCACTCCTGCCTTGAGAAGAAGTACTTGGTGTAAGTGTCTGAAGCCTGCTGCTTCACGTAAGTCTGCGGCGGCGGCAGGTCTGCCAGCACCAGGATGGCAAATAGCAGGACAGCCACTGCTGCAGAACCTATAAGGATCTTCCACTTGAGAGGGGACTCCCTATACTTCAGACGTAAATATGTTCTTCGGTGAAATCTCAATCCAAACACCTCCGGGTTTTTTGTTCATTCAGTTTATCATGTGAAAATGAATAAGCGTTCAGCAGCAGCCCATTACTACATCCACTTCGTCTTTCCTTGCCTTGTCCTTGTCGCATCCTGAGATGACGACCGGCTCGGCCTTCTTCAGCACAGGAGGGGCAGGCGCAGGCGCGTGCACTGGCTTCGCATCCTCGACAACAAACACTGCCGAATCAGCCTTGGTCGTGTCGACAGGATATATCGAATCATAGACCACAACATCTATCTCTCCGGCAGGAGATGATGCAGGGCAGGGCGGGCACTCTGCAGGGTAGTGGACCTCCAAAACATCAGGCTTAGCAGGCTGCGGAAGCGCAACCTCGACGACCGACGGCGCAGGAGGCACGACCTCTACAACAGAAGGCTCGACAACAACAGGAGCAGGCTCCGAGATGACTACAGGAGCAGGCTTCGGCCTCGGGATCTCCTGGACCTCAGGCATGAGTATGTGCAGCTTTGTCCTCTCAGAATCAACACCGCCGAAACCGTCAGTGCAGGTGACATCCACATTGTAGACTCCGGGAGGCTCGTACTGGATGTAAGCGACATCCTTGCCATTGAACCTGAATGATATCTCGACAGGGTCGCCGTCAGGGTCGACGCATGTCGCGTCTATCCTGGCATTCTCGCCGCGGGTGACGAACACCTCGGGGACAGGATCAAGCACTGGATTGAGATTATTGGGAAACAGCTCTGCGCATGCATGCTTTGTGTCCTTCAGCTCGCCGTCAGAGACAGACACCCAGAAGTTGAATATCCCCCTCTGGCCCTTCAGGGTCTGCCATCTCCCATAGATGTCAAAAGGCGGGCCGAACGCCCACAGAAGACGTCCTGCAGGGCCTATCTCAGGGTCAGGGTCGAAAGCCTCTGGCCTGAGCTGGATGAGGTCTCCCTCGTATGCGGCGACAGGGCACGCCTCAGAATGCTGCGCATAAGCGATGAATGACAATGATACAGTTATCAATAAGAATGCCAGAGGAAAGAACAATATCCTCATCTTCTTGGATGTAGTCACTGTCTGAATACTAACCATGTTTCACCCGGAATTGGATACGAAAATATGAGCTCCCCCACTCAGATACGCCACACAGGTGTGATAAAAACACTATATATATTTTGCTCAACTTCTTTTTAAAGAGTCATAGTCGATTAATTTACAAAAGAAGAGCATTGAAAAAGCTTAAAAAAGAAACCGTCAAAAAGCACTGAACAAGCTTTATAAATGATGATTATATTATCCTGGCATGTTCTGGGGGTTAGACATGCGTGCCTGAAAGGTACAGGATAGGAGTGTATAAAGGAGAAGACCTAGACAGCAGGATCGCAGATTATTCTCAGAAGCTCGGAGAAAGGACCGGCAGCTGCATGAGCGTGATGAACAACGATAAAGGAGAGGTCACGTACCAGGCATCCTGGAGAGAGGACGGAGAGCTGTACGCGATAGTCGCTGTGGCGATGAGACCGACAAACAGCATCCAAGGCACTTCTGTCAAGAAGCTGCGAGGGGTGATAGTGGGGGTGACCGGCTCTGTCGACGACAGGGTAAGAGATATACTCTTCGGCTTCACTGACGCGCTGCAGATCAGCACGGACACGCTCAGAGGGAGCGAATGGCTCAAGGCAGGAGAAATGATAAACAATATAAAAGCAAAAGAGCTGAAACCGCAATAGAGAGGAAATGAACATGCACATCAAATGCGTCGTAGGGAATTATGAGGGGGCCGACCTCTCAAGCAGGATCCAGGAGCACTATTCACCCCTCAGGCCACCCAACTCATACGGGCAGAGCACAAACATCCGTGAGGAGATGATATTCTACACGTTCAGGATGCGCGACGCAGAGACACACATCATAATAGCGAAGGCAATACCTGACGGAAGACCTGACAGCAGAAAGATAATAGTAAAGGCAGCAGGGCCCATCCCTGAAATGGTAGACTGGATGATCGATGACCTGGTCGGTGCACTGGGCATAGACGTTTCTGAAGCGAGCAAGGAAGACAGCAGGAGAGTTGGGATAGAAGACACAATAGTCCCGATGCCATAGGCCAGTCTCATTCTTGACAGGCAGGCATACTGGCGCGAACACTCCTCAATGGTGCATAAGATTTAAAAACAGGCGATAAAAACATATGCTGACATGAAAAGACTGCCGCTGATGCTGATTGTCGCACTGATGCTGAGCGTGCTAGGCGCAGCTGCGCAGGACCTAACAACATCCCTCACCGCATCACAGGATGTTGATCTCGCACTGTTCTACGGAAGGGGTTGTCCGCACTGCGTGCGCGAGGAAGCTTTCCTCCAGGAGATGCAGCAGAAATACCCGACACTGAAAGTCCATTCTTATGAGGTCTACTTCAACAAAGACAACAGGGAACTCATGCAGAGGATGGCAGCATCCTACGGCAAGGACGTGGGAGGGGTGCCGACCACATTCATCAACGGAAAGATGATCGTCGGTTTCAACGACGCCATCGGACGGGGCATCGAGCAGGACATACAGTACTGCATAGAGTTCGGATGCGAAAGCTGCATACCCAAAGATCTGGAGCCTGTCGAGAGCTGCGATGAGCCGATAACAATAGAAGGCGACACTTCGCCGGCAGAGCATCCTGACAGGACAGCCACGATGGATAAGCTGACGATAGGAGCGGTCGTATCTGCGGCAGCAGTAGACGCCATCAACCCATGCGCATTCGCAGTCCTCATACTCCTGCTGACAACCATACTGGCGGCAGGATCCAGGAGAAGGGTCATCTGGGCAGGGCTCGCATTCACGCTGTCGATATACATATCATACTTACTCATGGGAATAGGCCTGTTCTCAGCACTGCAGGCAGCAGGGCTCACGCGGATGTTCTATGCAGTCATCGCGGCACTTGCGATACTCGTCGGGCTGTTCAACCTGAAAGACTACCTCTGGTACGGCAAGTGGTTCATCATGGAAGTCCCTCTCTCGTGGAGGCCTAAGATGAAATCCCTGCTCAAGGGAGTCACGTCAGTGCCTGGCGCATTCCTCATAGGATTCGTCGTCAGCCTGTTCCTGCTGCCGTGCACATCAGGGCCTTACATAGTCATACTCGGCCTTCTGGCAAAGACAGCGACAAAGAACTACGCGCTTACGATGCTGTTGCTGTACAACCTCATATTCGTGCTGCCCATGATAGCGATAACCCTGGCAATCTACTTCGGCTTCACCACGACAGAGAAAGCAGAGGAATGGAGGACAAGAAAACTCAAGAAACTCCACCTCATAGCAGGAGTGATAATGGTGCTTCTAGGAATAGGGATGTTCGTGGCTATGGGATTGGGGTATGTGTGAGATTTCAGAAGGAGTTACACGCAACCACTGAAAAATCTGATTTCTTGGGCGGTTCAAGCAATGAAGGGTATTTAGATATGACAATCTTGTAATTCTTTGGTTTCTCAAAGAGCGTTTCTGTGCGCCGGTTATATTCCCTACGAGTGCCGAACTTGATATGGTAATCTATACCACATTCCTTACAAAAATCAATCACTTTCCTTGCACAATCCTCATAGAACCTGCCAGAGCCTTTGAATTGTGAGCTCTGAACGTTGTAATTCAATTTGCCGAAAACTATCTTATCAACAAAGGATATTTTGTCAAGTATCCTCATAAGATCCTGGTCGACCAAGTTAGGAGTAGGATATGGCTCCATACTGACCCAAGTCATCAAACCTTTTTTATGCAGAGTCTCAAGAGAGTTTATACGTGCTTCGTAGGGGGCGCTCCCGGGCTCAAACCGCTGCTTGAATCCTTTATCTAGAGACACCAATGTAATCCCATATTCGTTATCAGCACCATATCTTTCTTTGTTGACCAGCGCTGCCGGCAAAGTCCCTTTCGTCAGCACAGTACACTTAATCTTGTTTTGGTTCAGCTTCTCAATAATCTTCAGAGTCAGATTCCTGACTTCAGGATGCCCATACATAAATGGATCGGTCATAAAACAAAGATGAACAAATTTTATCTGGTCTTTGTATTTAGGTATCTCCTTGTCAAGGAGCCCCAACGCATTCGTTACAATCTTGGGCTTGATCCACTGGTTATATGTCTTTACTTTACCAAACCTCTTGGCCATCAAGAAGGCATAACAAGGGAAAGTACAGCCATGAGAGCACCCTTCTACGTGATTCAAGCAGAAATCAGCGTATTCCACACCGCTTTTGTAGAGAAGTGATTTGCGTAGCATTCAAAACCTCTTTTATGCGCTTTAAATATCTAAACTATTTATATTTTTCTTATTGAAAATCTCCTAGCTCGCTCTGTCGCTTTTTCAATATATCTAAAGCTTGCTTCACTGCTACATCAGAATTACTTTCTATCCTTTCTTTAGCAGTCTCAAGAGCACGTATCCAGGGGTTTCCGCCTTTGGTTTCATTTGTTATGAAAATCATATGATAACAGAAATTGTACCTTTTGGATTGTATCTTTATTGTTCTAACTATAGCACCAGATCTGACTTTTGCGACATTTTCGGCGTAAATACATACCAAATCATCACAATTTTTCGCTTTTTGCCAGGATTGATCACCATACAAATCATCTAGGTACGTGCCTTTACTGCCCCCCTTCTTGACCAAGCCGACTGCCCGCCATATCTCGCTGCTCATAAATGTAAAAATAATATCGCTCCTAACGTTTAGAACTTTTTTCATAGAACTCCATGAGAACTCTGTACTGTGAGGGTCGATAAAAAACAATGAGTACGTTTTCGGTCGCTCCACCTTTTTTATTATCTCACCTAAGCATTCAGCGCAGTCTCTTTTCATCACAACAAGATTATTCTTCTTGAGAGATTTAAGCCTCAAATCCAACGCTTCTGAACGCTGAACGTCATTCTCGCAGAATAACATTTCAGTGTAATTGTCAGCATGATTTAATGAAGCAATCAACGGAGACCCGATTAAAAAATCCTTCGTAGCTTTCATCTTGTTGATTCCCGACCCCGCAAATAAATCAACGTAGTATAACCTTTTAAAAAATGACTTTTTTATTATCTGCGTACAGAAATGTAAGGTATAATTTAGAAGAATTAATTTGAGCGGTGTCCAGTTTTGGAATTCATTATAAACATCTGGTCTGATTTTCAACATTTCGTTGATTGAATCTTTAAACTCTGAAGTGGTTGCTTCTAATCGCGCTATCTTTTCCTTTAACCAGTCCATTCTTGTCAAGGATTTATGTATTCGCACCATTTTATGTTAATAATAATGATTTAGCCCATTATATTCTTTATGCCCGCATGTCCAGTGGTAGTGCATACTTTGCCGTATTAGGCTCTGTATTCACCTCTTTGATTTATCGGAAATGTTCCGACGAGAAAGTAAAAAATACGAAAAATAAAGACTTTTCGAGTACTACATCTCCATGCCGCCGCCAGGGCCGCCCATGCCAGGAGGCATTCCGCCCGGAGGCATACCCCTGCCGCCCTCTCCAGGGCCGCCGGCGATCACGTCGTCGATGCGCAGTATCATTATCGCGACCTCAGACGCGCTTGAGATCGCCTGGGTCTTTATCTTCAACGGCTCAAGCACACCAGCCTGCCAGGCATCCATCACCTTGCCTGTGAAGACATTGATGCCAGCCCACTTGCGCTTCTTGTCATGCGCAGACTTCAGTTCGGTAAGCACATCAATAGGGTCAAGCCCCGCGTTCTCAGCGAGAGTCCTGGGAATTACCTCAATAGCTTCAGCGAAAGCGCGCACAGCGAGCTGCTCCCTGCCGGACAACGAATCAGCGAACCGCCTCAGCTCCCTGGCAAGCTCGACCTCGACAGATGCAGCACCCGCCACTATCCTGCCGTTACTCAACGCAGCAGCGACATCGCCTATCGCGTCGTCCATCGCCCTCTTGACCTCGTCGATGACATGCTCGGTCCCGCCCTTCACGAGCACGGTGACCGACTTCGGGTTCCTGCACTCCCTCACAAAAGTCATGTCCTCATCGCCTACCTTCACCTCCTCGACAAGGCCAGCCTTGCCCAGGTCCTTCGGCGACAGGTCATCAAGATTGGTCACGATAGAAGCGCCAGTGGCCTTCCCAAGCTTCTCCATGTCAGACTTCTTCACGCGCCTCGCAGCATAGATGCCCTTCTTCGCAAGGTAGTGCTGCGCAAGGTCATCGATGCCCTTCTGGCAGAACACGACATTCGCGCCAGATGCCTCGATCTTGGCGACCATGTCCCTAAGCATCTTCTCCTCCATGTCAAGGAAGCTCTGCAGCTGGTTCGGGTCAGTTATCTGTATCTTCGCGTCAATCTCTGTGTTCTTTATCTCAATAGCAGAATCCACCAGGGCAATCCTGGCGTTCAAGACATTCCTCGGCATGCCGGAATGCACCTTCTCCTTGTCAAGCACGATGCCTGCGACAAGCTCAGTGTCCTCGACGCGACCGCCGACCTTCTTCTCGATCTTTATGTCATCAGCATCGACGAATATCTTGCCGTCACGGTCCTCAGCGACATTCCTTATCGCAGTGACTGTAAGGTCAGCGAGAAGCTCCTTCGCAGACTCGGCACCCTTGCCAGTCATCGCAGTCATCGCAAGCTTCTTCAGAGTGGACGTGTCCTTTATGGAGACAGGCTCTGCGATGCTGTTCAGTATCTCCTGGGCCTTCTCAGCAGCGATCCTGTAGCCCTTCGCGATGACTGTCGGGTGTATCTCCTGCTCAAGAAGATCCTCAGCCTTCTTCAGGAGCTCGCCGGCAAGAACGACAGCAGTGGTGGTGCCGTCACCGACCTCATCCTCCTGTGTCTTCGCGACCTCGACAATCATCTTCGCAGCAGGATGCTCGATCTGCATCTCTTCCAGGATCGTGACTCCGTCGTTCGTGATAGTCACATCACCAAGAGAATCAACAATCATCTTGTCCATGCCCTTAGGGCCAAGAGTGGTGCGGACTGTCTCAGCGACAAGCTTCGCAGCCATGATGTTGTTGCGCTGGGCATTCCTCCCAGTGCTCCTCTGCGTACCTTCGGGCAATATGAATATAGGCTGTATGTCCCTAGTCATTGTGTAAACACCTCCTGACATTCAGTAGGATAACGTATTGTTCTCAGATCTGAGAACTGATTTTACCCCCTTAGACAGCAAAAAACTTATCGAGGCTCTTATATAAAGGTTATGCTTGGGTGGGCTGTGTCCCAAGACTTTAAATAATTCCCCTGCTCGTAGCAGAGCTATAAGCAGGGGGTGGGGAGTGTGTGCTCCCCATGATAGGGAAAAACGGACTGGTACAAAAAGTTAAGTATTTGTTGCGAAAGGCAAGGATGCC
>JAHJSS010000009.1 GCA_018830225.1 Nanobdellota archaeon | reverse complement strand
TGGTCATCGATGACCGACAACAAAAACTGCAAGCCTTTACCGCCGACCGAGATACGGCAAGACCGAGCCTCACAGCGAGGGCTTGACGAGGAAGGTCGGCGGAACGGGGATTATAAGGGGTCGCAACCCCTTATCTCATTCTCTACGAGTTTTTTTATCAATATGGCCTTGCGTTTCTATATTGACACGTCGATATGGGTTGATGTGTATGAAGACAGGACTGGTCATTGCGGGGAGCCTTTAGGCGAGTTCGGGACTGTCCTGCTGAGCAAAATACTTGCGGAAAAGTCAAGGATTGTAGTGACTGACATACTTCTGGCGGAATTGCACGTAAAATTTTCAGACTCTCAGATAAAAGGTATTTTCAGCCTGTTTGAGAAACTGATAGAACCTGTCAAGTCCTCGAAAGATCAACATGAAGAAGCTCTGAGACTTGCTTCAGAGCGAGATGTGCCTAAAGGAGATGCTTTTCACGCGATACTTGCAAGGGACAGCGACAGTATCCTGGTCACGAGAGACAGACATTTCAAAAAGCTATCTGACATATCAAGACCATTCAAGCCTGAAGACCTCATCTGAAACGCTTTGATATATCCTCAAACGCCTGTTCCCTTATCTTTTCAAGCTCTTCATCAGTGGTCTGGCTTCTCTTCTTTGCAGCGCCTCTCAGATGGGCGATCTCAGCCATTGCTTTTTTCAGCCTGGCGTCATCCAGGTTCTTCCTCAGGGCTTCTCTTATGAACTCTGTCCTGGAATGGTAGTTGCCTTCCTTGACAGCCTTGTCTATCTCTGCAATGAATCTCCTCTCTGCCTTGAACAATATCTGGTCAGTAGCCATATATCTATAGTATATACTCTGGATATATAAATTTTTCTGTCCGGGAGACGCAAGGATTACGGTCTGCCAGGCGCTGAAACCTGTCATCTGCAACAGAAATAATTGAATACTCCCTAGGAGTAACAGGCTGCTTATGGGGGATTTCGCAGACTCAATGGACCGGCAATTGGCCAAGGAAGGCTTCTACAACTGGAAGCTTAGCAGCGACTACGATGACCCTGAAAACCCTGAAGACAGGGAAAAACGCATAAAACAGCAGGAAGAGACAGCCAGGCTTAACAAGGCTGCCAGGACAAAGCTCAACACGTTCCACGCACACATGCAGGGATGGGTTGCAGAACAGCCCCACTGGAGGCTGATAGACTGCGAAATGCTTGCGAAAGCATACTTCTCACATAATGATACTGCTGAGCTGGAAGAGCTCCGCGGCAAAGGCCTGAACATCGTTACAGAGCACCTCATAGAAGCGATACCCAAGACATTCGAGCGCTTCAGGATGACTGAAGCTGCAAGGAGATTCCCACAGATACTCGAGGCAAGGCTGTACGCAGAAGGCTACCTCCTGGCAGCGCGGGACGATGAGCTCGTGGCATACAGCAGGGAAGGCAGCGCACTGATATACCACACATCACCAGGATGGACGTCAGCAGCGCCTGTGTACACCACAGGGCTTGAAGACACTGTCGTCGAGCTATTGGTTGGCTGCAAGGCAGACGCTCTCAGCAGCACACTCAAGGCAAAAAAGCACAGGCCATGGTTCTGGAGGGAGCCCAGGCTGCGCAACGCATACACCTCAGCAGCAGGACAGATACTCTTTGACATCGACGCTGTGTCTTATCTTGCGACGCAGCGCACAGGCGACAACACCCAGGACAGGGACTCGCAATGCCTCCCATCATTCCTGGAGGCCTTGAAAGAAATCAGACGTAGTCAGCGCCGGAGATAACACTTCGTATAATATATTATACGGTTGTCTTTTTTTTTCTACATTGGGCGAAAGATTTAAATAGTAGAATTAATTATACATCTGTATAATAAAATGAACACGAAAGAAAAGGTCATGGAGGCTCTTTTCGAGGAACCCTCCAGAAAGTTCCACATCAGGCTACTCGCAAGGATGACCGGGCTCAACCCGAATACCATAATCAGCATAACAGACGACCTTGCCAAGGAAGGGCTCCTCACCAAGCAGAAAGAGAAGGAGACCAACCTCGTGACCATAAAGGCCAATCCGCAGGACACCATCTTCAAGATAAGGAAGCAGGCCTACAATATCGAGAAGATCCACAAGAGCGGGATCATAAAACACCTTGAAGAGCAGCTCTCTTACCCCGCCATCATCCTTTTCGGCTCATACGCCAAAGCAGAGAACCACAAGAGCAGCGACATAGACCTGTTCATCGTGACAGAAGCGAAGAAAGAACCTGACCTGGCAGCCTTTGAGCGTCGTCTGGGTGCACCTATACAGCTGTTCATACACAACAAGAAAGAGCTCAAACGGCTTGTGAATACCAACCCTGAGCTCATGAACAATGTCCTCAACGGAACAGTCCTCTCGGGCTTCCTGGAGGTGTTCTGATGTTCGAAGACTTCATCGCAGAGGGAAAGGTCATGGTGGGATCAAAAGACAAGCAGAAGGCGAAAGCATTGCTTGCATCATCTGAGAACAACCTGAAGGCGATTGACATGCTGGAACTGAATGAAGTGACTTCGTCGACCATACTGAGTGCCTCATATGAGTCGTTGAGGCAGGTGCTGGAAGCATTATGCCTGTCTGAAGGATATAAGGTCTATTCGCATGAAGCGTTCACGCAATACCTACTGAAGATACATGAAGAGGCTGCCGCTGAAAGATTCGACAGGCTCAGGAAACTCCGCAACGGCGTGAACTATTACGGGAAGCAGGTGCCGGTCGGTGTAGCCCTTGACGCCAAGAAGCAGATCAAGGAGCTCTGCGCCGCGCTGAAGAAGAAGTATGTCTAAGTGTACTTAGCGCCGGAGATCTTGAGGATATCAGTCGTCTTCTCTATCTCAAGGATGTTCTTGTCATCACTGTCCCTCCTGTTCTGCAACGTGAGCCTGATGGTCTTCTGGAGGTCAATCCTCGGGACCTTCCTGTCTATGCGCATGATGACCTGCATGGTCTCTGCCTCAGGCAAGGCATGGTTGCAGCCTTCCATCACGATATCATCGCTCCTGTCGCAGAGCAATGTCTCCTTTATGATTATAGGGTCCTTGCTGTCGCCCACCCTGAAATAGAACTGAGGATTCAGGTAATTGTAATCCTTATTCTTCACTGTGAGACGCATCTCCTTCAGGAAGACCTCCTTGTCAGGCGAGATGCGGTCGAGAGGAGTCACGCTGACGACATCAAATGTGATATCTGTAATCTCCAGGCTCATGTGATCGTTCTCTGTAGACCATCCTGTGATCCTGGTCTCAGGCGCGGTGTACTTGGTTGAGACTTTCTTTACCTCATCCTTGACGCCTATGTAAGTTGGTTCAGGCTCTTCAGCAGGTTCTTCGTAGACTGGCTCTTCGTAAATCTGCTCTTCTATATCCTCTGTTATGTCAGGGATTTCATTCCCAGGAGCATAATCAGGCTCGACAAAGAAAGGCTCTTCTTCCTCGTCAACATCACAGATGCTGTTGCTGTTCTTGTCCAGGCAGCAGCCATCTCCATGGCGCATGTATGGTGATGAGCAGATGATGTTTGGAGCGCGCTGAGAGGCGCAGCCTGCGAGAAGGACTGCCAGGATAGCCAGGATGATGATGCCCTTTTTCATGAAGTGTTGGTAGGCAGAGGGGGTTTAAAAATGTTTTTGCAGAATCCTCTCTGAATCCTTGAATCTCGCAGCTTCCAGGATTTTCCCTGCTGCTGAGTCGATTTACTACTAATTTAGCAGATATTAGTAATAAATTAGTATTTGGCTCCAAAAAGCTGAATTCCGGGTTTTGAGAGGCTCTCTAGACAAAAGTCGGCTACTGGGTGACTACAGAAACCACCAAATGTAGTCACCTAAGACCGAAATATTTAAATATTAGATTTGATATCTAATATATTGAATATGACAATAGGACATGTAACACAAACAGGGAATATCTCAATACCTAAGGAATGGAGAGATGAGCTAGGTATAGCGCCGAACACAGGAGTATTGCTGGAGAAGAAGGCGGATAGGATAATAATCCAGCCACTAAGGAAGAAAGGGGAGACCTTCTCTTCAATAGATGATGAGATCCGCCGGAAGAAGATCAAGTTCACCAGGGATGAGGCAATCAAGGATGACCTCTACTCCTAAATTCATCGATGCAAACATCTTCATCGAAAGGTGGACCAACCCTTCTGCAAAGGCATTTGTCGACGCGCTCCATCCTGACGAGCACTGCACTTCTGTGCTGGTGCTGGCAGAGACCTATCACAAGCTCCACCAGAAGGGAGTCATAAGCGCCTTTGATTACATCCGCACGCTGATGGGTGTCATGAAAGTGCATGACATCACACAGAACGACCTTTTCAATGCGATGAAGTCCGGCCTTGACATGAAGATAAACGACAGGATACACCTGGAAGTCATGAAACGGAATTCTGTGGGTGTGATAGTGTCTTTTGACAAGGATTTTGACAAGGACAGGACAGTGACTAGAGAGGAAGTTTAGGAAGGATGTTTTTTCTGGATATGACTATTTTGCCTGCTTGAGCTCAGTTTAGACCTTGCCTTGAGAATCTCTATGCCTACAATCCGTTCCTTGCGTCGCTGAGGACTTCTTTGTTCAACTCTACTGTCTTCACTACCTCTGCCTTGTCATCAAGATAAATGTAAGCAGCATCAGCTTCTTCATCGTATCGGGTTGTCAATCTTATCTCCATACTTTCCTGGAAATTAAGGTCTTTAATGAATCTGTCTGTGAAAGACCGTTGTTTTTCCGACGAGAACGTAAACATTCCGGTAAACTTAGATTTTTTTTGAAAATCCTTTGTTCTTGACTGAAAAATCCTTCTTTTTCGTCGGAAAACTTCCTGATAATTCCTGTAAACGCTTATTAAGGCTGAAAACGTATCTAAAATCACCGAAAAGTTTAAATATATGACTTGATAAGTCATATAGGAGCGTAGTGCATGAAGACGCTTGTGAGTACCAATGAATTCCTTTCAGAGGATGTGAAACTGGAAAAGAAGCTGATGAAAAGGGAATCGCCTGATGAATACCCTTCGCTGCTGAAGTGGAAGATACAGATGCTCTATTTCGATGGTGCTGCCTGGGTCCAGATATGCAGGATGGACAATTACCTGCATGATGGTTCTGTCGGGAGCCATGTGCACACATATGGCAATGATCAGGTGAAATGGCTGGAAGTCAGCTTTCAGGAAGCTTATGACCTTGTGTTTGCTGTCGGTTCAAGGATATTAAGGGAGAAGTTCAGGAGG
>JAHJSS010000076.1 GCA_018830225.1 Nanobdellota archaeon | reverse complement strand
TCCACCTCTTTTCCCATATGCCCATTTAAAAAGAAGTGTTATTTTTAAAGGTTTTGCTTGCGTTTGGCATGCAGAAGGGCCACTACTGGTTAATCTGCCCAAATGGGCATCAGACCGGTTATTTCCTCTTCTGGAGCGGTTCCAGCCCAAAATCACCCCCTAAAACCGAAAATATTAAAAATAACCGCGTCTTATCCATGTAGAAACCTGTATTTTTGGGTGGTTTTCATATTCAATAGGTAAATAGGAGGGAATGAAATGGCAACACAAAAACTGCTTCCATTGGCAGCTATGGAGAAGATACTGAAGAACTGCGGCGCAGAGAGGGCTTCAGACAAGGCCAAGGCAGCACTGAAGGATATTGTGGAAGAGATCGCTGCCGAGATAGCTGAGCGGGCTGTGAAGTTCTCGACACATTCCGGAAGGGTGACTGTGAAGGCGAGCGATGTCAAGCTGGCGTCAAAGTTCTGAAATCTTTTTTTAGCATGTCAGAGGGTGGTAGCGATGGGTATGCTGGATGATGGTCGGGATGATGATTTCGGCGGGGGCATTGAGGACCCGTTCGATGATGACAATAATGAGGAAGAGTAAGTCCGAGGGATTTTTCTCAACATTTATATACCACCTCTAAATCCCTGAAAGGTGATTCTTATGGGTTCAATATACTTCACGAAAAGGCTTTTGACAAAGCGCCCCAAGCCAGGGCCTAAGGCTCCTGAGAAACCAAGGGCGTTCAAGTCAGAGGCGTCTGCGCAGGATTGGGCAAAGAAGCAAGGCCTGAAGAAGTTCAGGGTAGATGCCATCGCAGGCGGCAAGAAGTTCAAGATCAGGACAAGGTTTTAAGGTGTTTTCTCATGTTTGCGGATTATCTAGTCCAGACTATATGCGATGTTCTTGGTGTAGATTTCCCGTCTGAGGATGAGCCTAAGATTCCGAAGAGGGAACCTGAAAATAAGCACAGCCATTTATTCATACCTGTTGATTGGTACAGGAGCGCAAGGGATTCATTTTACAGGTGGCTTGAGAAGCCGAGAGACCCTCTTGCTCCTGAACAGCTCGAAGCGCTTAGGGACCTTGAGCAAAGGGTTGATGGGCTTCATTTCCATCCTGACAAGCTGAGCCTGCAGAGAAGGACTGCTCCGGTTCTGCTTTATGCTGGTTTCGGCAACATGCCTTACTTAGGTACTGCTTACGGCAGCAGGTTTGATTCATTGGAGTGGGCCAGGAAAGATGCTGTGCTCAGCGATGTCATAAGGCAGATAGAGGAAGCTGCTTATGACTGATCATTGTGAGTGTCGTGCTCTGAAAATTATTTAAACCAGTGATTGTTCTTCTATATCATGGGGAAGATTGATGATCCTGACAGGGATTCCCTGCCCATAATAATCGTCACGCTAGGTGTTATCCTCCTTTGTGTAGTTTCAGAGGTGATGGTCAGGCGGCCGGGCTATGTCCCTGCTTTCGTTCTTTCAGGGCTGGTTGTATTCGTGACAGGCTTTGCCCTGCGCCTGTCTGCGCAGTTCCAGCTGGGGAAGAACTTCGCGTTGAGGGTGATGATACTTCCGGACCACTCGCTTGTCGATAGCGGTATCTACAGTCTGATAAGGCACCCGATGTACTCAGGTCTTTTCATGATAGTTCTCGGTCTCTGTCTCGCGCTGCAGAGCTGGTTCGGCATCGCAGCGACAGTCATCCTTCTCATACCTGCAGGCATCTACAGGATGGATGTGGAAGAGGCTGCCCTGCGCAGCAAGTTCGGAAAGAGATATAGATGCTACATGCAGGGAACCAAGCGTTGCATCCCGTTCATATGGTGATTGATTCTCCAAGAATAGTTCGGAATGCGCCAGTCGGGAATCGAACCCGAACAAGTGGCTTGGGAAGCCACTGTCATACCACTAGACCACTGGCGCGGATAAGATGTGGTGGATTAAATTACTTATTTAGTATTTGTTTAGCTCATTTAGCAGTGCCGCCGCTCTTTCAAGCTTGCTTGAAAGCCCGCAACACGCAGTGTTGTGCTGTCTGCGTAGTTTGATAAATGAGCGGAAACCGGCCTCCTCTCCAGCATCATGCAGAAGGCGTGAGCCTCCTATGCTGAACTGATTGATTTCTTGCCGGCAATGCGGTTTAGCAGCGCGGCACTGCGATAGTGAAAGCTAAACAAATACCTTATTTATATTTTTGCTTAATCGAGCAAGGGCTGAAAGAGCTGGATCCGGAGTGCGGAACAGCTATCACCACCATCACAAGAAGATTTATTAACATAAAGTGGTTGCTGTTCTGTATGACCTTATTCAACCACCTGTTCAGGAACAGGAAGAAGGCAGCCAAAAAGCTGGAGATGCATGAGGAAAAGCGCATGAAGCTGTGGGAGCAGCACGTGCTCAGCTTTCCTGAACGGGAAGAGCTTTCAAAGAGTTTCTCGTACAAGAATGTGGATGCGCTTCTGGCAGATCCCAAAGCGCTCAAGGATGTGCTGGATAGGCTTGAAGCGACAATATCACATGACCTTGTCCACATAGATGATGAAGAGAAGCTTGACCACGAGATACTGGCAGACCTGAAGCGGCTGCGCAGCGCAGACGAGGCCATAAGCGTGAAGTATGACATAGCTTATGAGGCTGGAAAACAGGCCTCAATGATGAAGCTGTTCAGGATCATACACGAGACAGTCGCTGCAGAGCTGCACGCGATACGCCTTTTGAGGAAAAATCCTGCGAATGCCAAAGAGCTGCTTCTCGCCTTGTTCCATTTAATATTCCACAAAGAGAGCCACTTGTACCTCATCTTCCTTGAAAAGCAGCACAAGGAAAAGGAGACGCACAATATGGTCACTGAAATTGCCAGGGCAGTGCTGCTCGAGGAAGAGTTCAAGGAAGAGATGGAGAAAGAAGAGCAGAGGTTTGTCAGGGAGATGGTGCGCAAGATGGGTGACGACTCAAGGCACCACTACAGGAGGCTTGCAGAGGACATCTACTCTGGCCTTGCAGGGATGGCTGGCGCGCCTGTCGGGGCAGACGGTGATATAGTTGAAGGCATAAAGCGCCTTGAACAGCTCATGAAGACAGATGCTGTGATGCAGAAGATAGTCAAGAAGCTGAGGCCGAAGTATACTGATGAAAAGGTCAAGGCAGTCATTCTGGCATTCAGGAAAAGCTACGACCGGGGCCATATGATGGAGTTGGAGGCGCATTTCGCGACATGACTTGCTCTGTTGATTTAAATACCCTAAAAATGCCTATTACGCTATTCGGCTCGTGTTTCTTTCAACTACCCTTTTCTTTTTAAATAATGGAATGAAAAATTTATAAAGTAGTTCTTCTATTACCATTGTAAAATGGGAATTGGTGACTGGGTCAAGGGGATGTTCGGCAAGGAGGAAGAGCCGCAGGAGCCTATGCGCTCCTGTGACCGGTGCGGTTTCGAGTTCCCTGAGATGTCACTGTTGATTTCTGGAGACAACCAGTTGTGCGGCGAGTGCAATGACAAGCGCAAGAAGGATATTGCAGAGGCTGAGTTCAGGCGGAAGCAGGCATTGACCACGCAGAGGATGAAGTTCTACTGCTATGAGTGCAAGTTCCACTTCTCGCGCAAGAAGGATTTCCCGATAAGGCTCTGCCCGAACTGCGGTTCTGAGAACTTTGTCGAGGAAGGCAGGCTGCTTTGAGAATTAGTTCTGGACACACCTAAGCAAGCAGCTTCAAAGCCGGTGCTGCCAATTAGCACGCCTTCTAATTTCCACCACAATCGATATATTTAGTATGCCTTCGGCAAACTTTGACAAAACATATTTGAGCGTGCGTCGGCAGCCCGGAGCTTTTGCGAAGCAGAGCTGAGCAAAAGCGGAGGCAGGCTTTGAAGCTGCGGCAAAATCGAAGCAGAGCTCGGCTTTGCCAAAAGCAACCCTTAAAAACACCGCCTGTTTTCTATGCTTCATGAAGCTTTCAGACTTTGACTACCGCCTGCCGAAGGAGCTGATCGCACAGGAACCCATCGAGCCTAGAGATGCGTCCAGGCTCATAGTCGTCAAGGGAAAGGATATCGAGCACAAGACATTCAAGGATGTTCTCAACTACCTGGAGAAAGATGATGTCATTGTCCTGAATGACACCAAGGTCGAGCCTGTAAAGCTGGTCGGGCGCAAGACGACTGGCTCTCCTGCAGAGTTCCTTGTCTCGAAGAGGCTGGATGAGAGGAAGTATGAGTGCCAGATAAAGACAAACAAAGTGAAGATTGGCGCAGAGTTCATTTTCAGCAAAGGCCTGAAGGGCAAAGTCGTCGGCGGCAAGGATGGCTTGTTCGAGGTCCTTTTCAGTTCTGACCATGTCGATGACCTGCTGCAGGATATCGGCGAGATGCCTCTTCCGCCCTACATCAAGAAGAAGTCCACGAAGGAGCAGTACCAGACAGTCTATGCTAAGCATTCAGGCTCTCTTGCAGCGCCGACTGCAGGCTTTCATTTCACTCCCGCACTCCTCCGCGACATCGAGAAGAAGGGCGTGAAGATAGTGCACATCACTCTGCATGTCTCTTTCGGCACGTTCCTTCCTGTGAAGACAGACAACATCGAGGAGCACCACATGCACGATGAGTGGTTCAGCATCTCAGAAGAGGCTGCAGATACTATCAACAGCCGCAAGAAGCGTCTTGTCATCGTCGGCACAACAGCATTGCGCGCTCTCGAGTCTGCCACTGATGATATAGGCATTGTCCACCCGAAGACAGGCACGACAGACATATTTATCTATCCTGGCTACAGTTTCAAGCTGCGTCCAGACCTGATGATTACCAACTTCCACCTGCCAAAATCAACCCTTATCATGCTCATCGCAGCGCTCATCGGCCTGGACAGCATAATGGATGCGTACAAGGTCGCAGTAGAAGAAAGATATCGTTTCTATTCTTTCGGCGATGCGATGCTGCTGTTCATCCAAGCTTTGTGAGTATTCTCTCGACATTGCGGTCTGTGCGTTTGAAATCCTTTGCTAAATCCCTGAACTGGCTTCTGTGGTGATTAAAATCAGATACTAGGCGCGCGAGGAAGAAAGCCATGGTGAAAAAACCTCCCAGATTGAACATCAACAGGCTAATGACCAGATCTTCAGCGCTCCATGAACCGCCGAATACCTTTATGAGTATCTGTATGGTTATATAAATGCCAAAGAGTATGAAGAATATCTGGAACATTGCTATCCACTTCCTATTGAGCAGCATTGCAAGGTGCATCTTAACCACCCATCCTTATCTTGATGAACCAAGCTATTGTTGCCAGTAGCAGCAAGAGGATAGTTATCAGGAAGAGATTATCTACCCACACCATCCACGGCTCTTCCTTTTCTTCAATCCATCTTGTGTCAAAAGTTCCAATTCCACGAGGATTTGCATTTTCCATGAAATAATAATATGTTTCTGCACTTAATAAACTTTTCCCAGAAAAATCCGGAAATGTTCCGACGAGAAAATCACACTTTTTACTTTTCCGGCTCTGCTCGCACTGAATAAAAACACCCACAATAATTCTGTCTATACAGGCCCATCTTCTTGCTCAGCTCCGTGCTCTTTCTGAATCCGTCATTCTTCTTGAAGTCTGAGTGCACCCAGGAGATCCTGTGCTTCTTGGCCAGCTCTGCGCCGAGCTTGTTTATCACATCAGCGTCCTTGTGCGGCGATATGGTCATTGTCGTGGTGAATGCGTCAAAACCGTGCAGCTTAGCGTACCTTGCGGTCTCCGCGAGCCTTATCGAGAAGCATATCTTGCATCTCGTGCCGCCTTCAGGCTCTTCCTCGAATCCTTTTATCATCTCCAGCCATTCCTGCGGCGAGTATGCGCCTTCGATTACAGGCACGCCCAGCTCTTTGCTGGCCTTGAGCGCATTCTCATACCTTTTGTAGTACTCTCCGCTTGGGTGTATGTTGGGGTTGTAGAAGAACATGGTGACATCATAATCTTCAAGAAGCTCCTTCACGCAGTGCGTGCCGCATGGCGCGCAGCAGGTGTGGAGCAGGAGATTCTTCTTTCCCATGCTCATCCCTCGACAAGAGTGTATGAGGAATTACCCATCCCCAACTTCTCTGCAGCATTTACGTGCTCAAGCCCGGACTTCTTGTTGTGCTTGAGGAACACATCGTCCTTGCCCTTTGATGTTATGATGTCGTACGCTGCCTTGTCTATGGCGACGATGTCTTTGCTGATCAGCAGTCCATTGTCTGGAGCGATTATCATCTTTGGATTGCGTTCACAGTCGCATTCTTTGGTCATGTTCTTAAGGAATGTGACATAGTGCTTCTTCTTGAACTTGCTCTGCGCCGCACCAGCGCCTTCAGCTAGGAGTATGTCGAAGTGCGCGATTTTCGGCTTTATTGCGCCTGCAGGGCAGGAGTATGCGCAGTTTGAGCATCCGTAGCAAAGGTTGAACTCCGGCTTGTCTGTGACCTTGATGCCGTTCAGCGGGCACACTCTTTCGCACGTCTTGCATTGTGTGCAGCCGCCTATGTATTCCACTCTTCCGCCGTCGTGTATGTCCTGTTTTGACTTCTTTGACAATCCCCCCATCCCGAGGTTCTTTATCGCCCCTCCGAAGCCGCAGCACACGTGGCCTTTGAAGTGGCTCACGACGAGCACGCCGTCTGCGTCAGCCAAGGGCTTGCCTACTTTGTGAGTTAGGTGCTTCATCTTGACATCGACAAAGCCCCCATCGATTGCAACTTCACCTATATTGCCCCAGCCTTTTTCCAGCGCTGCTTTCTTGTAGCCTGCGGTGCTGTTTCGCGGGCTGTCATATGACACAGACGTGTCGTAGAGGAAGAAATCAATACCAAGCTTTTTCAGTATGCCTGCGACAGGCTCTATGTCCTCTGGCTTGAACGCGGTCTTGTTGCCCGGCTCTCCGAAGTGCAGCTTGACTGCTATCCTTTTGCAGCCTGCAAACTCAGTCTTCAGCTCTGACTCGAGCTTAGCCAGGAATCCTCTGCCAGTTTCACTGAAATGGTATACTTCTGCCATGTGGCGATGGTATCTGGGGGATTTTATATATTTTCGCGTATTTTTCAGCATAACATTTAAAAACAGGCTTGTTTTGGGCTCAGTAGAAAGTAGAGCAGGTGTTTAGCTCCTATGTTGTAGGAGATTAGTCTGTTGTATATTTCGGCGCGTTGGGCGCGCCATGAGCGTGCACGGATGTGCACGCCGAATAAGCGTTTTATTGCGCTAAATAGGCTT
>JAHJSS010000075.1 GCA_018830225.1 Nanobdellota archaeon | reverse complement strand
GACCTCATAGACCTGCTTGGTCACATCCTCGGGCAGTGCCCTCTTCTTGCACATCTTCCTGAACTCAGCGGCCAGGACTGTTATCTCCTCAAGATCACGCTTCTCATAAAGAAGAATGCTGTGGACAGTAAGATAGATATAGACATAATCCCTCACTATCAGATGGACTGCGTTATGCTCATCAAGCTCTGCCTTGCTCACAAGATGCTGCCTGATATGCTCCTCAAGCTGATCTATTATCTTGTCAGCACGCATCTCGTTCTTCTCAATCCTTCTGATGTGGAAGCTTGTCGCAGCAGCGCGCAGGTGCTCATGAAGGACCTCTCCCTTCAACCCACCCAGATGCAGCTTTCTCAAGCCTTCTGCAACCTCTTTCTTGAGCTCATTGAACTTTGCCTCTTCCATACATAACACCTCTTGTCATTCATCAAGCATAAGCATAAGAAGGCACCAGCCCTCTTTTGTATGAAAATGATTGCTTCATAGGTATTTAAAGGTTTTGCTGATTCAGCGCCTCAGCCCGCCATTATATAATAACCTCCAGCACTCTCATCTGGCTGAAAACACGAACTCATAGCCGAAGGCAAGCACTATCCTGTCACCTTCCTTCAGCTGGACAGTCTTCCCTGTGTACATGTCGCTCTCTTTCTTCTGGCCTGGCAGGACATGCTTCTTGAGATCATCATACATGATATCATACCCTGCTGCAGACTTGTCCAGCAGGGCCTTCATCCGCTTCTTGTCCTCGGTGTCTAAGCAGACCACAAGAAGGCCATGCGAAGGACGGATGATGAAAACACCAGGAGTATCTTTATATGGGGTGAGGTAGCACTTCGCGCCATCCCTGTTCACAAGCGCATGCACTTCCTGCGCACCATGGCCGAGTACAATGACGCACTTGTCCTGGTCTGAGCCAAGAGGGAAATCCTTAGGAAGATTGCCAAGAGGTATCTTCTCACCCTTGCCGAAGCTCTTTGCCTCGCGCGGTTCGAGCCTCATAACTACATCAACAGGATGGTTCTCAACAGTGAGGAACGGGCCCCTTGCGATGTTCCTTGCCGCTTCCACACGGCTGAGCTGAGCGAGATGGTGGCGGATGGTCTCTGTGTGCCTGACAGTCAGGTTGAAGTGATATAGCTCATCCTCGACCAGGCTGTGGAGCTTTGGGATGTGCTCTTCCCTGATTGCCTTGACTGTAGACTCGACATTATTGCCTTTCCTGAACTTTCCTGCCTTCAGCTCCTTGAACCGTTTCTCAACAGCATCGAGAACATTTTCCTGCCCTTCCTTCTTCTTCTGCCCCTTGCTGGCCTTCACTCCTTTTATCATGCCAGTAAGCTCGTGGAAAAGGAAATATACATGGATGAGATTGAAAGCGATCAGCTTGACAGCCTGCCTGATGGGGTCCTTGTCCTCCATTATCCTGTCATATATCTGCTTCCTTGCGGCGCTGTCATCAAACTTCCCCCACACCTCCTCAAGCTTGCCGATGAACTCAGACACGTGGACCTTCTCCTTCTCTCCTGCTATGTCCACTTCCATGTGCTTCAGGTACTCGAGGTCCTTCTTGTCGATGCTTGTCATCTCCTTGAGAAGATGCAGCTGTTCTGACAGCACATCCTTGATCTCTTTCAGCCGCTTCTCATGGACAGCGCATTCCTCTTTCATCTCCTTGAGGCCTTTCCTGTCGAAGATCTCCATGAGCCTGCCAAGACCGCTGCTCAACTCATGAAGAAGGCGCATCTTCTTCCCGATAAGCACCTTGTACTTATCCTCATCCTTGTCCAGGACCTGCTCAGACTCCTTCAGCTGCTTCTCAGAACGCACCTTCTTCCGCCAGACAAGGAAGAACCAGATGGTCATGCCTAGCAGGATCACCACGACTATGGTGTACGCGATGTTTGCTGTGTTGAACAGAGCCATATCAGCATCACGCCTTCCTCGGCACGACCTCGAACTCGATGAAGTTCACGTCAAAGGGGGTCCCTAATTCACCTAATCTCTTATCAAGGATGCCCCACCGTCCCCATCCTTTGGGCCATAAATGCAACTCAAAGAGAATCTTGTATTTACCCGGCTGCGCGTTCTGCGGAACCTTGAGACAAGGGAAGAATATTATCTTATACCTTGAATCCAAATCCGACGGCAATTTTCCAGTCTCAAACCAGTTGTACTTGTAGCCGAGCTCTTCACCTTTTCCGCTGTAATCATATGTTTTCTTGTCGAATGACGTGAAAATCCTCAGGTTAAAATGATCTTTCCCAGGATTCATCACCTCATCATCTGACATGCGCTGGACATAACAGGTCCACCCAAGGCGGACCTTCCCTTCGAACTTCTTTATTATCATGAAATCAAGATCCTGCTGGCTTTTCGGCCTGCCGCCAGTCTCTTCAGAAGGATTAGGCGTGCTCATCTCCTGGCCGACCTCAAGCACCGGCCTGCTGTTCGCGCCATACTCCCGCGGATGGTCCTTCGGGTTTTTCTTGGGTATTACCATCATATCATTCCTCGACGATTGCGGCGGAGGACCTTCTGGAGCGTCGGTGAAGCTGGCCTTGGCAGAGCCATTGGGAGGCACTGTCACCTCTACATGCGATGGAGTCACGCTCCTGAAACCCTTCAGCTCCTGCTCGTCAATCTTATGCAGACCAGGGACTGTGCTGAATGCCTTCGACCCTGTCCTGTTCTCGCCGGCAGGCACATTAACTTCAGTGTCAGTGACCCTGCCGTCGGGGAGCTCAACCTTGAACTTAACTTTAAGAGGATTGTCCAGCCTTCCTTTGATTGTCTTCTCTATCGTCAGCTGCTGACCTCCTTGTGGCGGAGGAGGAGGCGTACCTCCAGGGATCTTCCTGCTCGTCCACTTCCAGAAGCCGTCAGATGCAGCGGCTATGTGCCTCTGCGACGGAGGCAGCTCGACAAGCCTGCAAGCGCCGAGAGCGACAATCTTGCCCCTGTTGCGCGGGTCGGCAATGAGCTGCTCAATGTTCACGAAAGGAGTGTTTGCGATGGTCCTTATCCCGAAATTGTCATCGTCGTTAACGCCAGGGCCGTCCAGCTTCCTTCCCAGGTTGTGCCTGTGCTTCAGCGTGTGAGGGCTCAGACCGCGGCCGTTCGCAAGGTCGAACTGTGCTGTGTCATCGAACAGCCACCACTGGTAGAGGAACTCGCCGTGATGCGGAGCAGGGCCTGGCATGGGGATTGGAGTAGGAACAGGAGTCGGAGTCGGCGTGGGCTGAGGTGTGGGCGCCGGACCTGGAGGAGGGGTGGGTGTTGGACCCGGAGGCGGTGTCGGAGTCGGGTGAGGCGGGCTGACTCCACCGCTGCCCAATATCTCAAACACATTCTCCAAAGTGCTGCTCCTGCCTGACTTGTCGGTGATGTGTATATCATAGAAGCCTAAAACAGAGTGGTGACCATATACATCGGTCGTTGTGTCTATCTCAAGCTCAAAGGAACTATTGGACCAGTTCTTCAAGTCACTTGTCACGTGCAATGAGGTCCTGTCATTGTCGTCATGGAACGGGAAATCGACGCCTGCGAGCTCATTGAAGCCAGTTCCCTTGACACGCAAGGTAACTGTCCCTGCATCCTGCTGGGCTGAGCCTGGCGTGACACTCTTTATCACTATGTTTGACCTTCCTCCTGCAGACGGTGCAGGACCGGGTGCTGGCATCGGCGGAGACAAAGGCAGCTTCGGCAGTCCAGGCAATGGCTTGGGAGTGAAATCAGGCACGAACCTGATGATCGGGCCTTTCAGGCTGGCTGACAGCGCATCGAAAGTGTAATAGCAGTGACCTCTATCTTTCCATCCTTCACCCCAGCTGTTCCTGACGATGAGTACCTCTTGCCCATCCTTGTCAGGAAGGTATCCTACAATCACCATGGCATGGCCGCCGACATCACCCGCAGGAGAGCTGTCAAGAACAGCGTCACCGCCCCTGTCAAAGAATCCAGCGCAGTACTTATCGATCCTCACCTCAAGCACATTGCCGTTGTAAAGCTCGGCAAGCCAGGCGTCAGGACTGTCAGGAAGCTCGACATGATTCCTGAATATCCTCCTGCTGGCAGCCTCCTTGTAAGCCTTGAGGCTGGGCTTTGTAGTGTTCCTGTTGTAATAATGAGACGCAAACCTGTCGCCAGGTATGTCGAATCCAGGGTACTTCACTTCCCTGTAGTCGAACTCGTTCAGCTTCTCACGGCAGCATCCTTTCCTGACAAACATGTCAAGATAATCAGGGTAGTTCCCTCCTTCATCCCTGTCCTTCCTGAAGCTCCCGTCAGGGTTCTGGTGCCCCTGCATGTTGCAGACAGTCTTCCTGAACTCATGCCAGAGGAAGCTCGGCGAGCTGATGTGATCCTTGCTGTGCTTTCCGTCACGCCTGAAAAGATAATACTCGTGTATGGCTGCGGCTGCGAAACTGGTGCAGGCGCAGAAGGGGTTCTGGTTCCTGACCTGGTACATGAACCTTCTCAGGTCTACTGGCGGGAGCCTCACTCCTCTCTTTCTCAGTTCCGCGATATTGTTTGCGTTCACCATGTGATTCTCACTCTATACTCTATTCTGGACACCTAAACATCCTCGATGAGCATGCTCTTCAAGTGGGACGGCTGGTCCATGTCCTTGTCAGTCTCCTTGACCTTGACCTTCGGGGCCGGCTTGACCTTCTCAATCCAGACATCCTTCACAGGGATGACGACATTGTCGAGGATATTTCCCTCTTGACTGAGAATATCCCTCCCATAGATCACTTCATTCTTCCCAAGGCCGTTATCGCCCATCTTGTCGGTATGCATGTAGAGCTCATCTTCGACATATGCAACAGCTATGTATCCCCAACTGCCAGCAGGGATATCCTTGAACTCGAACCTTCCCAGATTGTTGTTCTCATCGATGTGCACTGGTGTGAAGCTCTCAAAAGCTTCATTGATGGGGGGGTAAACATCAGGATGCTTCCTCTGCAGGGACTCGATGCCCAGCACCTTGGACTTCTTCAGGCGGCCCAGCTTGTCCTCGTCAGCAGGGTAGTAAAGCTCGGCCTTCCCGTCCTCACCAGTCACCTGCACCAGCAGGAAGACATTCGCGGGATAGATCGGCCGCGTCATCTTCTCTCCGATGAAACCTATCACTGTCCCTCTTATCGAACCATAAGCGACATCCTCTTTCCCTTTCCCTGGTCTTTCTGATCTTGGCATCTTATTACCTCGATTATGAGATCGACATCATGTCCGCACCCTCGTGTAGCGGATATGGCCTTTCATGCTGCCGTTCCTCGGGTCAATATTGTCGATGACCGGCTCCCAGTCCTCTGACAGCATCCTCTTCTGGAGCTCAATGGCCCTCTCCATCCTCTTGATTATCCTCTTCTCCTCGTCGTACTTGCCTGTCTCGTCCACATTGCTCAGGTTGCGCCTGCTCCCTGCGTCGTGCGTGACGTTCTGCTCCTCATCCATCACTTCAGCTATCTTGGCAAGAAGCTCCTGGCACAGGTTGCGGACGGTCTGCGTGACCTCGATGAGCCCGAACGTGGTCGGCGGAGTCTCAATAGTCTGCTCGAGCTCGCCTTCAACTTCCTTCTTGGTGGTCATCCAGGGGAAACCCTTCCTCCTCACGATATGCCTTGTTCCCCAGAACCGCTTGCCGAACATGGTGGAGTAATGCGTCTTCCTGAGCTTGACAAGTATCTTCTCCTCGTTCGCAGAGAACTCCTCGACACTCTTATTCAGCCTGACCTGCAGGCTGAAGAAATTATGGTATTCCTTGGTCAGCTTGTTCGCGTGGACAACATCCTTGACCACTTCCTTCAGCCTGGAGTAGAACATCAGCTTGTCCCACTGCTTCACTATATGCTTCAGGACTTTCGTGTTGTTCTGCGCATGACGCCTCTTGAACTCGCGGAGTATCTTCACTATCATCTCCATGTGCTTGTCATCGCGATGCTCATCAACAATCCTCTTATCGTTGAATGCGTGGGCTTCTTTCCTGATTTTATCAAGGTCATCCGCGTACCTGAACGCGAGCTCCTTTATCTCGACCCAGCCCTTCTCCAACAGCTCCTTGTTGAGCATCTCGATGATTTCCTGCGCCTTGTCCTCGACCTCCTTGTCGCCCATGACAGTCGGGTCAGCGATTATGATGTTATGCCAGGCAAACTCTTTTGCGGAGGCTATCTTGCGCAGATGAGCGAGGAAGTGATCCTTCATCGCCATCGCTGCCTCCCTCTTTATTCCTGTCTTCCTGCGCACCGCAAGCCAGAGCAGCAGCAACGGTATCAACAGCAGCAGCCAGAGCCATTTCTTGCTGACACCTTCCTCCTCGCAGCGTGAACAGTCAGTGCTGCATTGCTGGCCGTCAGGGCAGGAGTCTGCAACAGTAGGATCGCAGGCCTCTCCAGGGTCACGTCTCTCATTGCCGCAAGCATCCTCTGTCTCGTTCTTCCCTGGCTCTCCAGTCTCGTTTGTCTTGTTGACCTCGCAGCCGACAATGCTGCCGGGCGCCGGTGCAGGGACGAAATGGCTGATTGACTCTGTCGAGATAACCACTCTCCTGTTCGGGGGGTATGACGCGGTGTCGAAGAGCGTGGTCGCGCCGTGACCAAAAGGCAATGTGATAATGCCTGTCTCTTTCATCACAGCCAACGCCCTGTTCAGCGAAAGCAGGAAGTTGAGCCCTTTCTCACCTTCCCTGCTCGCGAAACCATTCGCAAACAAGACCTTCGCGCCTTTATCTTTAGCCTTCCTGCCGAACTCCTGGACAACAGTCGGGTTCTGCAGAACCGCGGAGTTGACCTCAAACAAGATGTCCAGCCTGCAGCCGCCCTCTATCGGGCCTCTAGGCTGGGCCGCTTCTCCTCTTCCACCTCCAGGACCTATAGCACTAGGCGAGGGAGATGGAGTGACACCAGGACCTGGCGGTCCCCAGTCCCACTTAAACCAGCCTTCAGTAAGAGTGAATATCGCATTGAAGAAATCAGACTCGCACGCAGGGTCATCCATGTTGTTGGACATCTGGCAGGCCATGTGCGTGAATATGCTCAAGAGTATGTAAGTGAGCATCAAGGCAAGTATCGCCGCGGCAATCTTCCCGCCCCAGTGCTCGCCGAACACCTTGCTCAGGTAGATGAGACCATAGAGTATGAAGAATATTATCAGGAAGAACAATGCCTTAGCAAGAGGGAATATCGTCGTGATAGAGAACTGCGTCTGCGTCACTATCGCGAAAGAAAGCGCGAGCGAGAGCGCGAGCGAGAGACCCACGATGGCGCCTTTCGCCTCAGCAGGCTTGCCGAAACCCTTGCCGAAAGCAACAGTGAAGCCAAGATAACACATCGCAAAGAAGATCGTGAAGAACAGGCCGAAGTCTATCATCTTCGAGTGCTGCATGTACTCTCCATTGGCAAAGAAGGAATCTACGCGGCTCATGCCAGCGCAGCCGCTAATGAGGACTGACAAAAGTAAGACTAACACAAACAGTGCCAAAAACTGTCTCTTGTTCATGAAACTCCTCTTTTCTGGGTTTTCCAACATCTTTTTCCTTTTATATTTGTTTTGATTCCATTTATATATTGTTTTATAAATTGTTTTTAAATGATGCCTTCTGAATGCTTTCTATCCTCCTATGAGCCTGCGGAACGCAGAAGGTCTCTTGAACACTATCTCTGCCTGCTGCCAGTATTCTCCTTCTTTCCATTCCACCTGCTCCAGCTTGAAAGTGATAACTGTCTCTTTGTTGTCAAACAGCTGGACAACATCACCTGACTGGAACAGGCAGACATTGCCTGCCTCTGCCTTCATCTTCTTCCCGCCGCTCACTATCATTATGCTTCCCAACTTGTTCAATGACTTGAACAGGTAGATGTGGCCGAACTCCCTCCTGATCATGAAGTGCTCGTCGCCCATCAGCTCAATGAGCTTCTTCCCCTGCGAGTCTGCCAGGCCAGGGTCCAACTTGATTATAACTTCATTCTTGCTGTCCTTCCCGAACCTCATGACATGCTTGTTCAGCAGGAGGTTCCTGTCTTTACTCTTCCTAACATTGCCTTTGAGGTCCCTGACACTCACGCTGACGCCTGCGCTGCCAAATGATATGACTCCTGTAAAATATGAGGTGACCGGGCAGTTGAAGTTCTCATTGTCGAACAGGACGCTGTACTTGTCCCAGCTCTTCAGCTCGGAGGGCTGGAACTCCTTGATCCCGAACACGAAGAACACAGGCTCGTTCTCGCCGAAGTGTATCACGTCGCCGGGATTGAGCTTCTGCTTCTCGCCCACAGGGCGGTAGTTCACGAAAGTGCCGAATTCCTTGCTGTCATTATAGACAAAATAATCCCCCCCTTCATTCTTTATGAGCGCATGATTTGCTGATATCATCGTGCTGGTCTTCTTTATCCGCAGCTTTCCTCCTTCGTGGACCACTCTCTCCATGTCCTCTTGCGCGTCGATAGCGATGTCATTGCCCGTCTTCTTGCCTATCTTCACGGCTTTGTTAAGTATTACCATCTTTGTGTCGCTGGGCCTTGTAGTCTCACCTTTCAGCTCCTCTGCACACTTCGCGTGCGAAGGAAGCATGAGGTAGCCGAGGTTCTCCGGCCCCGGAGGCTTGACTGAAAAGTCGACGACTGTCTTGAACCAGCTCAAGGACTGGCCTCTCTCGACATTAACTGCAGGAAGGACACTGAAAGTGAAACCGAACGATCCTTCAGGGTCAAGGAAGAACTTCATGCCGTCCTCAAGCTTGAGCTTTGTCCCTGGCTTCAGCCTGCTGATGTTCGTGTTCTTCATAGCGACATTTACCGGGTAAGGTCCGTGGTAATGGAGGACATAAACCTCCCTCTCTATCTCCCATTCTTTCTTTTCTCCCTTCTCCCCCTCCATCTTGTCCACTCTTACGATCTCCAGATGGTTCCGACTTATCTGGACGATGTCCTCCCGAGCTCCGGTTATCACGACATCGCACTTCTCTGCCTTAAGGTCTCTCTTGGAAGGGTCGTGCGTCTGAGTCCTGCCGAACAGGATACTCCTCTTGGTGTAGTCCAGGGCGACCCACCGGACTTCCTTGCCTGCATCAGCAGGCGAGTCGAACTGCCTTACAGACGCTTTATATTCTCCGACAGTGAATGGTGTGAGAACCCCTACCCTGATTGGCTTGGGCACTGTCGGCTGAGTCACTTCTCTCCTCGAAGCGATCTCCTTATCGAGAAGGTCCTTCTTTATCCTGGCCTCTAGCTCGTGCAGCTCCCCTATCAGCGAGTCCATAGACCTGCGCTCATCTGATGTGAAGTCATTCTTGTAGACCTCGCTTGCATTTCTCGTAGTCTCCATGCCTTCCTGGAGCAGGTTCAACGCCTCGTCAGGCTCTTCAGCTGCGCTCATCTTGGCCTCGACAAGCTTTGTCCTGGCAGGGCTGGTTATCTCGTCGAACCAGGCCTGTCTCTCCATCCTGAGCCGCTCCTTCTCTATCTCCTCAGCACTCTTCTCTCCTGCAGCACGCGAGCGGAGACGTTCCAACTCCTGCTTCAACTGCCTCACCCGTTCTTGCTCCTGTTCAATATCCCTTCTCGCATCATCTTTGAGCGCTGTCTGGATCTGAACCGCTTCCTGCGCCGTCCTGAGGTCAGCTTCTGTCGAAGCTATGGCTGCCCTTATCTCAGGAGTTATGCGGGGCTGGCTCTCCAGGTCACTGATACTGCGCCGCAGTTGAGGGATTGTCTCTTCTTCCAGTGCCTTCTTCCCGTTCTCGGCGACCTCAAGCTGTTGTGCAAGAGTCTCAATCGAACTGTTGAGCCCTCTGCTCTCTGCTTCAGCGACGATCCTGAAGCTCTCAAGCACGTGGAACAGCCTCTGCGTAGCCTCGAACAGCCTCCTTGTCAGCTTCAGCAGATCCTCTTCAGTGTCCGCGCCTTCGTCAAGAAGCTCCTTCTCCCGAGCCAGCAGCGCTGCCTTCTCTTTCTCCACTTGGGTCGCAGCAGCTATGTCCTTATCAGCAAGAGCCTTCATGATCTCCTGCTCCTTGATGTCAACCTGGGCAGTTATCCTGTCAAGCTCTGTCTTGATGCCTTCATTCTTGCGTCTCTGTTCTGTTATCTGCCCGTTCAGCACCTCAATCTCTCCGGCCTGGTGTTCAGCCTCTTCCCTCTGTGTCTCAGCCGCTTGCTTCAGCTCTGCAAGGGCTACCTTGTGCCTCTCTTCAATACTCTCTGCTTCCTTGAGCAGCCTTCTGGCCTCTTTTTCAGTATCATCAGCACGCTTCAATGCATCCCTGATCATAGATTCATCCTGACTTCCCTTTTCTGATAATGATCTGACATCCCTTTCCTTACCTGCAAGCAGGACCCTGAGCCTTTCCATCTCTGCTCTTGTGGCATCATCTGCAGCCATCGACTCAAGAGATTTCATCCGAGCCTTCAGCTGTTTCACTTCTTCTTTCGTATCCCTGAGATGCAATCCATTCATCTTGCGTTCTTGCATAAGCCTATCTATAGTGGCCTGCGCTTCTGCGGCCTCTGTCCTATACAGCCTTTCGAGCTGCATGACCTTGAGCTTCTGCTGAAGAAGGTCCCTTGCTTTGGCATCACGGGCCTCTGCGAGAGCTGTGCTCTTTTCCCTCTCTTCCTTAAGATGCTCCTGAAGCTTCTCATTCGCCTCTTTGAAGTTGAGGGTCTGGCTCTCGAAAGAACCCATCTTGCCCCATGCCTCATCAGCTTTCCTGAAAAAATAATCTTTCTGTTCCTCTGCTTTCGTCAGGTCGGTGCTGAGGCGGATTATCTCCAGCTCTTTCTGGCCAGCCTCATCCTGGAGTTTCCTCTCACTCGCTTCAAGAGCATTTATCCTTTCCTCGAACGCTGCCTTCTGCTCCTTGTTCGCCCTCTCAAGCGTTTCAGAATCATCCTTCCATCTCTGAGCATCAGTCTTCGCATCCGTTAATTCTCTCTCAAGCCGGATTATCTTATCTCTCTGTTTTATAATTTGCTCGTCTATAGGTCCTGCCTGATCCTTCAATCTATCATTCTCCTCTCTTAATCTTCTAGCTTCTGCCTGCGATTCACCGAGCTGCTCCTCCGCTTCCTCGAGCTGTCCAGAAAGCTTCTCTATCTCTCTCCTCTTCTCCTGCTGTACGCTCTCTTCAGTCGTCGTCTGTGCGTCTCTTACAGCCTGTGCTGTCCGCTCTTTCAGCTCTCTGATCCTCTCGATCAATGCATCTTTCTCTTCATTCGCTGTCTCGAGCGCCCTTTGGTTGCTCTCCTTCTGCGTTTCAAGCGCGCTCTTCTGCGTATCAAGCGCCCCTGCTTTCTCTTTAGTCTCTGTGAGTTCTGTCGACAATGAGTCTGCCAAAGCCTGCTTTGCGTTCAGAGCAGCCATCACTAAAGTCAGCACATCTGCCTGTTCGGATATATTCTTGCTCAGTGCTTCAGTGACTGTCGACTCGAGAGACTTGTTACTCTTCGCGAGCTCTCGCGCCTTGGCGAGGTCTGACTTCCACTTCGCAACGAGCTTGTTGACATCCTGCAGCTGTGAAGAGAGCCTTTCAGCATCGCTCTGCCAGCGTGCTCTCTCTCCTTCAGTCCTCCTCAGATCCGCATCAAGACCGTCTGCGCGCCTCTGTGCCTGGATGCGTAATGCCTCTGCATGCTCAGCCGCAGCCGTGTGCTCACGGCGCAGCAATGCAAGTTCCGAGTTCTTCAGCCCAACGACGCTGTCGCCGAACTCATGTATCCTCTGCAGGAACCGCGCAGCAGCCTCCCTGTGCTCGCCAGGGATCAGCTTCAGCTTGTCGACAGAGCCCCTTATGTCCTCGATGACCCTCTGCAGGTGCGCGTAGTCATCGCCCCTGTGCTTCTCAGAGAAGTCATCATCAAGATGGGACCTTATCCTGTCCACGTCAGCCAACAGCTCTGTCAGATACTTATCCTGCTTCTCAGCCTCGCTGAACGAGAGTATCGCTTCCCTGACCTTGGCTCCTTTTTCGCTCAAGAGCCCTTCCTCAAGCTTCTTCAGCCTCTCAATCTTCTTGTCCTTCTCAGGACCTTCCTCAAGGATCTTTGAATATGCAGCAATATCCTTCTCAAGGCTGTCCGCCTGCTTCCTCATCCTTGGCGTCCTCTTCTTCATCTCGTCGAGGACTGCCTTCAGCTGGTCCCTCTTCTGCTTAAGGTCCTGTGCGCTCCTCGAGTGGACCTTCATAAGAGCTGCCTTCTCGATAGCCAATACCTCGAGGCTCTTGTCTGCCTCTGGCCTCTCCTTGTCGAGCAGCTCCCTCTTCTGGCCGACGGTCTCTATCTTCTCCCTGGATATCGATCCGAGTATCCTGTCTTTGATGGCCACGACCCTGTTCACGGCGGCCTGCAGCCTGGACTCCCTCTGGACCTCTTCCTTCGCCGCCTTCTCAGCCTCATCTCCGGCAAGCGCGGCGAACCTCTTCCTGAACTCATCAAGCGAGGACGGCCCTCTGACTGCACCGCCCTCCATCCAGTCCTCCATGCCCTTGAACTTATCCCTGAACGCGAGGAAGCCGAAACCTCCGCACATGCCGACGAGGAGGATGATTATGCCTGCGAATGTCCTGCCTGTAGCGAACATTATTACAGCTATCACGACAAAAATGGCTCCATATCCGCCGAAAACTCCAGTCTTCCTCAGGTTCATATCATCCATGTCCTCACTTCAGGACTTCCTCCTTTATTTTTGAAAGTATCATGTCAAGCCTTGATATCAAATACGCCTTCTTCTCGTCGTCTGATGCGAGGTCAGGGGATATTGCGCCTGCAAGTATCTGCCGGGTCCTGCCCATATTCCCTGGAAGTGACTCGCCGAACTTGGCCAGTGCCTCTTTCACTTCATCTATCCTTGCAGATATCCTGCTCTTAACCTCTTCGTGATTGTCGGAACCGCTTATTGCATCTGCAAGCGCCTCTTTGGTCTTTCTGATCTCCTTCTCGACCTTAGCTACAGACAATATATACTCATCAGTCAGCTCCTTCCTGTCCTTGATGGGTATGGTAACCAGGGTCAGGGCCTCTTTTGTTATCTTATCCGGTGACATGAACATGTTCTCCTCGAAAAGCGCGTCGAGCGACTTCAACCTCTCCGCAGCATCTGTTCTCTCGGTCATGCTTTCTGCTTCATGCTCTATCTTCTCTTTCAGCTCCTGCATGTTGTATCTGGCGGCGAGGGACCTTGCCTTTCCGAGCGCGTCTGCAGCTTCCCTGGTCTTACCTTCTTTGATGAGCCTATGCGCGTCAGCGACCAGGTTGCTGATCTCCCGAGCGGCATCATCCGCCCTTGCTTCCTCTTTTCTCTTCGGGGCAGCAGCTGTGGCACCGGTAGTGGCTGTGGCACCTGTGGCACCTGCGGCGGCTCTGGCGGGCGCAGCAGCACTCTCTTCCAAGACAACTCCAATCTTCTTGGCTAAATCATTCGTCCTGTCCCTGAGAGCCATGACCAATGCATCCTCTGCAGGCAGGTCCTTCATCATGTCGACGGCCTTCCTCACGCTCTTCTCAGCGTCCTTGAGCTTGCCTTTCGCCTGCTTCTCAGCTGCCTGCTCCAGCAGGACATGGATGTCAGCCATCTTCTCTATGTTCTTCACTTCCACATATCTGGTGTTCATGAACTCCAGCAGCTTCGCCATGTTCAGCCTGTTGGAATCATTGACTATCTTCGTGACTGCCTCTATGTATTCCCCTGTTTTCTTCTTCACTTCTTCCGGACTTGGTCTGTCAGCCATCTTGTGTATCTCTTCAGGGATTTATCAGGTCCCTTATCATCCTTCTTGCGTCATTAAGCATTATGTTGCCTGCTTCCATCTTCTCGCAGATGTCCTTCAGCAGCTTCATCTTCTCCTGGTACTCCTTTATCGGCGGGAGCTCGAGCTCTGCCTCGAATTCCTTGTCGAGGAACTCTATCCTGTCGATCTGGTCGATGGTCTGCTTCACCTCATCGAACCTGCCCCTGATCAGCTCCCTCTCGATCTTCGGGACGAATGAGTTGAAAACTTTGGGTATGCAGTCCTTGACAATCTGCTTGGCGCGCGCCATCATGCCTTCAAGCTCTGTCCTCTTCTCGGGGCTTAGCTCTGTGTGGAGCAGGAACTTCGCGTTCTCTGCGACATGAGTCGCGAGATACATCGCGGTGTCGTAGCCGTGCAGGCTCGTCGCCTGCTCAGCCTGGGCGAAAACCTCCTCTGCCTTCCTGAGGAACTCCTTGATGTTCTGTATCTCTGCTTCGTGCAGTGCGTGGACATGGTGCTTTATGTCCTCCATCCTCTTGACGATGTACCTGAGCTCGTTGACCTTCTGCGCGAAATAGCCGTTGAGCCTTATCGCATTGTTCCTTATCTCCCTGATGCGGCCCACGACCTCCTCGTAACGTATCTTGCCTTCAGCTATCGTGTCTATCTTGTTCAGCTCGTCGTCGATGACCTTGAGCATGTCGGCGCAGAGCCCGCTGAACCTGTTGAACTGCACTATGTTCTCCTCCAGGTCCTTGATCATGTTGTTTATCACGTCCTTCTCACGGAAGTTGAAGTTCTGGAACGACTTGAGTATCTTTGTGCTCTCATCGAGATGCTCCTCGACAGCCTCCAACTCGTTGATCCTCCCCAAAAGATCTGCCTTGCCTGCGAACTCGTCCCCTATCGTGTGCAGCTCCCGCTGTATCGTCGGTATTATCTTCGAGGTTATCAGCGCCTTCTCATGATGGTTCAGGGAGTGCAGCTTCTTCACTTCATTGACCAGCCCTTCCTTCTTGCCGGTCTCTATGAGCTCGATCTCCTCGCCTATCGTCTGCTTGATGTCCTTCGTGATGTTGTCCACGATGTGCCTGGACGCCTCAAAAGGAGTCTTCTCCTGCCTGACATTCTCGATCAGCTGCGCCATGTCATGGGCGAGCTCCCTCTCGTCGGCATCAAGCCTCTTCAGCAGTCTGCTGAGCGCGCTGAGTTCCTTCTTCTTCCTGCGCCTCGATCTCCGGTCCTTGTACCTCTTTGTCCTCCTCACGAAAAGGAAGGTCATCGCTGCGGCTATAAGGATGAACGCTATGAGGAGCTTGCCCCAGTTGTTCCCGGACCACTTCCCTATCTTGTCCAGTGTAGAGAACTCCTCGCAGCCGGCGCAGTTGTTGCAGGCATAGTACTCGCCAGGGCAGCCGACTGACTGGAATGGGTCTCCACCGACGAAATCACACGCTTCTCCGCCTTCCTTCTCGCCGTTGCCGCACACTGCGCCGCTGGGCCTTGGCCCTGTGCCGCCTCCGCCAGGCGCAGACGGTCCAGAAGGCCCACCTTCGAACAGGTTGTTGATCCCTCCGAACAGCCTGTTGATTATAGACTCGGAGCCCAGCACCTTCCTCAGGAACGCGTTGTTCTCGCAGTTGTTGTCAGAGCACACAAAGCTCCAGAAAGCGAACAGCAGCGCGATCGCCACCACTATCGCTATTATGAATGAGATTATCTTGCTGAACGCAGTGTCCTTGGTGAACACGAACTTCTTCAGCACGGCATATATCCCGACTACCAGCAGTAGGAACAGTATGACCATCGCGAAAGGCAGCAGCTTCTTCAGCGTGAACTTGCCGCCATAGACCAGCGCGATCGACAGGGCAAGGCCCACCGCAAGGCTCAGGACCACATTGGCGTTCTTGGTATCCTTGAACACTGTGCTGAACGCTATCCAGCACAGCGCAAAGAATATCACTGTGAAGATGAAGAAGTCGATCAGCGTCGGGCCTTCACTCTCAGCATAGCTGCCGAAGAAACCTCCGATCCTTCCTCCTGCGCCCCTGAACGCGTCGCCGATGTTCGCGGCAAGGGCGGTCTGGGTCAGCAAGGCTATTAAGATGAGCGCGACAAGGAGCAGCGTCGCTATCCTTAAGCCCTGTCCGCCGGATTCACGTCCTTGATCCTTCAGTTCAGCCAACATTTCCTTCAGGCAGCCTCCTCAAACATATCATATTCATCCGGAGATATCTCCTCACGATACCTCTCCTTGTCCAGCTTCATCCTCTTGAGCTCATTGAGTGCGTCGAGAGCCTCCTTGTATCCGCTCTCAAGCTCGTATTCAGACTCTCCCCTGAGACCCTCAAATTCTGTAGATACTCTCACGCCCTTCTCTGACAGCCTGCGCATGCTCGAGATTATCTGAGGTACCTGTGCCTTGAGCTTCTCGATCAGCTTGTCAGCCCGCGCCATTGCCTGGTGATATTCCTCGGGCGGCATGCTTACAGCATCCCTCATCCTTACGACCTCCTCGAGGAAGAAACCTGACATCCCTGCAGATATCAACCTGTTCAGCTCAGCGATAGTAGTGCCTGGGTCTATCTCATGTTCCTCAAGGCTCTGCAGGGTCAGCCTGGCGTATATCAAGCCAGTCACGTCAATCGCCCTCTGCATGAACTCGCCCATCGAACCTTCTATCTTCTTGATCTCGGCATAATCCTCCATGGCAAGCTCCATCGGGACAGCCAGACGCTCGCCAGCCGCTTCAAGCGCCTTGCTCTGATTCTCGATCCTCTTCAAGTTCTTGGAGTGGGCCTCCTGCAGCTCATCCACCCTGTCAGATATCAGCTTGACGAACTTCTTACGCTCATCCTCGACAGAATCCTCCATTCCCTTCAGGGTCTTTTCGACTGCCTCAACCAGCTCAGCCTTGGCGGCATGCTCGACTTTCCTCTTGACATCATTAGTGTTCATGCCTATTATCTGGTTGGCAATCTTCTTTACTACCTCAGGATCAGCCTTCTCTTTGCCCTTACTGCCGCACATCTTCCTGATGGCGTCGGCAAACGGCTCATTGCCAAGCTCTGTGATCAACATTATGAAGATGTCCTTCTTCTGCTCGCGAGCGACATCATTAGTGAATGCGATTATGTTGGTCCTGTCGTCTGTCTCCTGGTCGAGCGGGAAGCACTTCTTGATATAAGACAGGACATCACCTTCACCAATCTTGAGCTTTGCAGCCATCTTGCCTGCCAGATCCCTGAAGTCCTGGCGGCCGATGACCCTAAGAGCCATATCCCTCTGGTCAGGCATGAACAGCCTCGAGAGCATTAACTTCAGCAGGACTGCTGTGAACTCGAAGTTCTCCATCCTTATTATCGCAGGGATCTCCTTGCTTGACCTGCTCTTCACTTTCTTGGCCACCAAAGTCTCTGGATACGCTGCCGCAGAACGCAGAAGATTGTTGAAATTTACGATGAACTCGTGTATGTCAGCAGTGTCTCCAAGCTGCAATATCAGTCTCTTGAGCTGAGTATAGTGCTTAAGCTCATCCGGGCCAGGCAGCTTGGCTTTTTCCATCTCGTCGGCAAGCTTCCGCATCCTCTTGACAAGCGCTTCATCCTTGGCCATGCCCTGGGAGGGATTCTCGAGGAAAGATATCAGATGATGGACCCCTCTATCTCCAGGAGTTCCTGCAACCACATACTCTACGAAATGCTCAGAAGTATCTATAGACCTCTCCAGCACAGTCCTCTTCAGGTACGCTGCTTCCTTGCCTTCAGGGCTCTTTGCGAAATCCTCTTCGAGCACGTCTGCGAGGTGGTGCGTGAAGTCTGCCCTGTGGCCTAAGAACTCTGCTTTCTTCCTCTTCTCAGCATCAATATTTCCTTGCATTGTTCCTTGTGAAGTTCCCTGCCTTGTTTCCTGCATCGCGGGTTCAGCCATCTTATTTTACCTCATCATCATATTGAATCATCATGGGCTCTTTTTGATCTCTTCCTTGAGCTTGTCCTGGAGACGTGTTATCTTATTCTTGATCTCTGCCCTCAGCGTCGGGCTGGGTGGAGGCGTGGTAGTGTACAAGCAGTTGACCATGTCCAGGTCATCAGTCAATTCCTTTACCTTCTTCCTGAGATCCTCTGCCTGGTTCTTGGGGCTCCAGTGAGATCCGAAGATAGGCATCCCTCTCAGTATTGCCTTTGCCAACTCGCCCCGCCTTGCGAGCTCCTTCACATCTTCCTCCCTCTTCTTGCGGCGTTCCTCTGATATCGTGCCGAGTATCCCTTTACCGCCGCTTATCGCACTGTACAGGTAGCCGATTCCCAGGCCTATAGCGAGGTTCCAGACGACGGTGGAGGCACCGAAATCACTTGCATTGACGTGTCCTCCCCACAGCGACGTGCCGAGCATGTTCAGCACCAGCTGGACTAGTGCATAAGCGAGGCCGAATCCTATCCCTTTCTTGCCACCTTTCTTGTCATCTCCTCCGAAGGATTTGCTCAGTGAGCTGCCTATCAGCAGGAAAGCTACCCAGCCGGCTATCATCAGTATGTGGTTCTTTGGTATGCGGTCATTCGCGATCATCGCAGCGAGGACAAGAGACAGCATTATAGGGAACCATTTGCCGCCGCTTGAGCCCATCCTGTCAAACCCAAGCTTGCTGCCGTAAGCGCCGAACAGCAGATAGAGCGCCAGGAACCCGATTATCAGCGCAGGCAGGCCTGTACCGTTCTGGTTCGTGCGCAGGATGGCCTGCTTGCATACCCTCTGGCCGCCGGCGCTGGTGAAATAAGATCCAGTGCCACAGCATGGAGGATTGGGCTCCCATCCGAGCCAGGCCCTGATTCCCGAGTGGCTTCCAGAGCATGTGCCCAAAGACTCCTTCGGGCCTATCAGGAAACGCGTAAAGTTCCTGAACTGGTCATTGTTCCATAGGTATTCAGGAGCGCCGTTCGCGCCGACAAACTTAGTAGCTATGACTATCGCTATCAACGCCAGCACTATGTACATCATTATCTTTGTCGAGTTGTCAGAGCCGTAGCCCATCGCTTTCGCTATGAGCACTGTGTAGAGTATGAAGCCTACTGCGAAGATTATCAGCGCATTCACCCAGAAGGGGGCGCTGAAAACATAAGTGCGCATGTGACCCCAGGCATTCCTTATGCTGTCGCGCACAGCGGCCTCTGCGAATGTCGAGCTTATCGACAGGAACACGAATGCGAACAGCATGAACATGAACATCTTCTTCCTGCTCTCGCTATGGCCTGCTTTTCTCGTCATTGAGGTGTCGCCGCTCTTTCTCATGGCAGACCTCCGAAGCCTGCCAGCGACCTCTCGTCGGGCGTCTCGTCGAACTCGACATTGCTGAACATCAGCCTGCACCAAAGCTTGAGCACAGGGTTGGCGAAGTCGAAGGTGTTGCCTGTCTTGACCAGAAGGTCAACCTCCATCAACCTCTCGAGAAGGCTCTTGGTCACAGGGCCTGACCTGTAGATGAGCCTTGCTATCTCTGTCAACCTCAAAGGCCTGTTTTGGGAAACCGCCTTCAGGATAGCCTTCAGAAGAGACTCTCCCCTCGCCCTGTTGAGGGAACCGGTAAACAATCTGCTGCAGTATGAATATGAAGCTGAGCCGACGGTCGCGAGCTCAGATGTGAGGATGTGCCTGACCAGCCCGATGTTCTTCTGCGCGTCAGCTGACCGCTCTTCCTTGAACCTGGAAGCGATGCTCCTGACGATGAGAGGCATGCCCGCGCTTATGGAGTGCGCCTCCTTGATGACCCTCTCGTCGGACTTCCCAGTTACCTTCTCGAATAGCTCTTTGGTCTCCGGCAGCGAGAGCGGCTGCAGCTCGACGATGTCGGGAGTGTATTTCTTGAGCGCATTCTTCATCAGGTGCGCTGATGATGATGAGATGATGAAAGAGCAGCTCTTGTTCTTCGATATGGAATTGAAGAAGAGGCCGAGTATGTCCTTGACCTGCGAGAAGTTGTTCAGCTTGAGAAGCTCGTCGAAACTGTTGATGATGAGGGTCATCTTCCTGTTGTGCTCTGCAGCGAACTCCTCTGCGAAACCGAACGCAGATTTGAGGAGGAGCTCCTGGTCGGGCTTTATCTTCTGCAGCTCGTTGTCGACGGTGCTGATGATATCCGCGCACCTCCTGCCGAGCTTGAGCTCTTTGAGCCTCTCGATGCCCTGGAACGCACTGAGCTCAGAAGGGTCCTTTGCAAGGTGGAAGAAGCAGACTGTGCCGATCAGCTCGACAGAGAAGCTCTCGGGCGTGGTGCTGAACCTGCGCAGGTCGAGATAGATATACCTGTGCTTGGCTGCAAGATGCTTGAGCAGTGCTGTCCTGCCGAGACCAGAAGGAGCGATGACAGCCGCCAGATTCTTCTTTGAGATGATATCTTCAACCTGCCTGATATAATAAGTCCTGCCTGTAAAGAGCTTACTCTCTTTTTCTGTGTAATTCGGCTGCAGCATCTAACAGTCTCTGTCAGTTGTTTACCAATTGGTATATATGTCGTTGGGTATAATATTATTTAAACCTTGCGGTTTGAGAGTAAAAAGCCCTTCCGGGGGTGGGTGGAAGGGCATGTTTCTGAAGACCACGGCAAAGGCTGATCTTAGCCTTGCGTTATTTCTATTGGTATATAGGTTGTTAGACATTTATTCCAGATGGTATACTAATATTTAAACTTTTTGTTTTGGTTTGTTTGATGTTTTAATTATTTGGTATATATACAGATTGGTATAAATATGTTTCGGTTCTGACTGGTGGCCTAAGAAATGTATTTAGGGCAGAGCCTCTACCCCAAAAACTTTATAAACCAGCCCTAAATCCAGGAAGATGGTGTTTGTATGGAAGGAGTGATAGTCAATTTCAAGGGAAGCCACCATGTCAAGTCCGGCAATCAGATGATAGTCCAGGCTGCAGGTGTTGACAGCAAAGACAAGGCGCAGAAGCTGCTGGGCAAGAAGGTTGTGTGGAGCTCAACAGCAGGAAAGGAGATAAAAGGCGAAGTCAGGTCAGCGCACGGCAACAAGGGCGCACTCAGGGTGCTCTTTGAGACCGGCATGCCAGGTCAGGCACTTGGCACCAAAGTCAAGATTGAGTAAGCGAGTGAGCAAATAATTTATAAATGGTCTTTATTCTTTTGAAGAAAATTATTAAACTATGGGCTCTTAGCTCAGCCTGGTAGAGCGTCCGGTTGGCATGCGGCGGACAAAGTCCGCGGACTTTGTGCAAAGCCCAAAGATCGGGAGGCCGCGGGTTCGAAAGAACTTACTGCGTTCGATTCTTTCGTTCGCAGGAGCTCACGAAAGTCCCGCAGAGTCCATTTTTTTTCAAAAAGAGGGAACATGGGATTAAAATATATCACTACTGTCTGCATACTGCTCATCCTGATTCCGATATTCTCTTCTAATGCTCTTGCATGGGCGCGCCACGACCAGATGACTGCAGAAGTCGTCAGGGATCTGGGCTGGCTTGACAGGTTCGACAGCGTGACCGTGACAGAATACGGATATGATGATCCTACAATAAACCAGGTGCGGATGAGATACTATAACGAGAGACCAGGAGAGCTGGGGCCTGATGATTTCTACTACCACGCGCTGTACGAGCCAGTGCTGTTCTTCAAAGGGGCAAAGCTGGCAGAGAAGACAGACGCAAGGCAGATACTCACTGACTTCTCAGACGAGCCTGACTGGGAGATGGACCAGAACCTCGACCTCAGCTGGATGCAAGGCTTCAGCGGAGAGAGCCAAGGATACAGGCACATGTACTACCCGACGTGGAGCTTCCATGTCCCGATGGGATTCATCGCGCAAGGACAGACCCCTGAGAGGGCGGACCACTTCTACAGCATGGCAAAGATGGCATTCGAAAGAGGAGACACCTACTGGGGATTTAGGTATCTGGCCCGCACGCTGCACTACCTGCAGGACATGGCACAGCCATACCACACACGTCAGCTATACTGGAGGTTCATAAGCCTCAAGGACCCATACTACGGAACAATACAGACCATAAAGAACTACCACTTCACATACGAATCATACACGGCGAACCTATTCAGGCTCGAGCAGCAGGACGCGATGCCGAAAAGGCTGGTCAGCGCACTGAGATACTCGCTGCCTGTCGAGACAGACAGCCCTTCAGACCTCGCGAAATACATAGCGAGAAGGAGCTACTGGAAGAGCTCAGTTACGATGAAGGGCTCAATAGACTTCTTCGGCGAGAGATACCTCGGCCCTGGAGGAGCTGCGATGACCAAAGATGAATTCTTCGAGGACATACACCGAGCAGACCCTGCAGCAGAAGCGTTCCAGGAGGATATCGAGAGCCGTATGGTCCTGGTCGGCAAAGCCACGAAGAGCTTCCTGGAGTTCGCGCGCAAGGACCTTAACCTGGACGAGTACGAACAATAATACGCATCCAAGATGGCACAGAAAAGAACTCTCATCTTCATAACAGGGAACAAGAACAAGCTCCGCGAAGCCAGAGGCATACTAAAAGGGTTCGAGGTGCGGGACAGGGACATAGACCTGCCGGAACTGCAGGAGACCAGCGGCGCGTTGATCGTGGAGGACAAGATCCGTCGGGCATTGAAGCTTGTCGATGACGCGGTATTCGTCGAGGACACAGGACTGTATTATGATGCGCTCGGCGGCCTCCCTGGACCATTTGTCAAGTGGTTCCTGGAGCGCACAGGAAGGAGAGGGCTGCTCGACCTGCTCTCTGCCTACGACGACAAGACAGCATACGCAAAGTGCTACATCGGGTACGGCATCCCTGCGCGTGACAGGAAGAAAGAGAAGATAATCGTCTTTGAAGGCTCTGTCAAAGGAAGGATGGTCGAGCCTGCGGGAGAGAGCAAGTTCGGCTTCGACCCCATATTCCTGCCCGACGGCCACGACAAGACATACGCTCAGATGGTTGAGGAAGAGAAGAACAGGATAAGCCACCGCAGGCTAGCGCTCGAGAAGCTCAGAGAATACCTGGAGAAGCACAGCTAGCCAGAATACGCCTTCTTGATCCTTTCAATCCCCCCTATCTTCTTTACGAACTCAGCGACCTGCTTCGGGACAAGATGCTCCCATTCTTTTCCTTCTGATATCCTGTTCCTGATGTAAGTGGAAGAAAGCTCGAAATGCCTCTCGGTCACGACCACCTTGTAGCCTGCCTTGCCGAAAATGTCTATCGTCCACGGGTTCTCTGTGATTATCTTGTCAGGCCTGCTGCCGATCTGCTCAATGACATGCTCGACATAGCCTTCATCAGAAGGCCGGTCAGGCACAAACAATATCCTGGCAGGTATCTTTAGCGCTTTCAAAGTCCTCTCCAGCATGTCCTTGCGCTCCTCACCGCTGAAAGGGTTGTTCTTCTGGTTCCTCTTTCCAGGGCTGCCGATCGCTATGACCAGATCATTGTCTTCTGCCAATACATCCCGGATGACCTTCATGTGGCCGTTGTGCAGCGGCTGGAACCTGCCGAGTATGAGTATCATGATGTGTTGGGGAAACCAGAAATATTTAAATATTGTGAAGCTGTCCTGGACAGCATGGCAGACAAACAGGTAGTGATGATAGCAGCATTAACCCTACTTCTCATCCTTTTTATATCAGGATGCGGCTCTCCGCCGCAGAAATACATGCTCGCCAAGGAAGATGCGCAGAAGGAGAGAGTGATAGAGAGGAGCGGGGTCGCGAACCCTGCAACACTGCACTGCATGAACACGACCGGAGCAGCATGGACGACAAAAGAGGGCACAGGAGGGCAGTACGGCGTGTGTACATTCTCTGACAGTAGCTGGTGCGAGGAGTGGGCATACTATCGAGGCGAGTGCCAGCCAGGCATGAACATGACCAGCTGCGAAGGCGAGTACTGGGCCAAGACCACCTGCCCGCAGGACTATAATCCTGTGTGCGCAAAGACAGGAGACGACCCTGACGACTGGCAGACATTCAACAACGCATGCAAGGCATGCCTGAAGTCAGAAGGGAATGCAAAGGGATATGTCTTAGGGGCGTGTGAGTGATGGAGCAAAAGGTGCTCTTCAGGAACAGCAAAGCCCAGAAAATCGTAGGCCTTCTTGACATCCCTGACAATATAGACAGAATGCAACCTTGCCCTGCAGTCCTTGTGCTGCATGGCTTCAAAGGACTCAAAGAGCAGCCGCATATCGATGTATGCGCAAAAGAGCTGTGCAAGGCAGGTTTTGTGGCGCTACGTTTTGATTCCTCCAATGGATTGGGAGAATCGGATGGAGATATATTCGACTGTGACCTCACAGGTTTCGTCGATGATGCAAAATGTGCACTTGATTTTCTCCAGACACTCCGTTATGTCGACAAGCAGAGAATCGGCATGACCGGGCACTCCTTCGGTGGACAAGTCACAATCATAATGGCTGCAAATGACGCGAGAGTCAAGACCGCTGTACCGCAGTGCGCAGTCTTCCTCCCTGAGTTCTCCCACAGCCTTAATGAGGATTCTGATGGGTGGAAGAAGAAAGGATATAAGATATTCCAGAGCAAAACAACCGGAAAAGAGTTCAAGTTATCTTATCACTTCTATGAGGACCGAATGAATTACCCTGGCAAAAAGATGAAGCGCCTGGCAGCGGCAATCAAAGTTCCCACTATGGTGATACACAGCGAGAATGACGAGGCGGTCCCGGTTGAGACAGCACATAAACTGTTCGAGACGCTCAGGTGTGAGAAAGAACTGCATATAATAAAAGGCGCGCCACACACTTTCAAAGAACCAGAGCACCTTAAAGAAATCGCATCACTTACTGTCAACTGGTTCTCTAAGCATCTAAAATGACCACTCAAGAAATCACTTTCACAAATTCTCGAGGGCAGATACTGTCTGGCATTGTCAGGTATTCAGAGCCTGTCGAGCCTGTCAAGTACCCGGTCATCATCGTGCTGCACGGTTTCGCAGAGCACAAGCACCATGACCTTACAGCAGACCTCGCCAACAGCCTGGTCCACTATGGCTTTCTCACGCTCAGGTTCGACTTCCACGGCCATGGCGACAGCGAGGGCGAGTTCGAGGAGCACACCATACACCAGCAGGTCGATGACGTGTTCGCAGCGCTTGACTTTGTGTCTGAGCTGCCATACGCAGACAAGGACAGGATAGCAGTGGTTGGGACTGACATCGGAGGGAACATAGCCATGCTCGCAGCAGCGAAGGACGCACGCATCAGGGCGCTGGTGGTGCAGGGAGCGAGAAGCCACTTCGACAAGCACATAAACAGCTGGTTCCAGCCGCACGACCTGAGCGAGCTGATGGCAAAAGGAGTTTACCAGCACCACGCATTCAAGATACGCAAGGAATACGTCGACAGCGCACGCATGCACGACGTGATAGACGAGCTCGGCAAGATGCACGCGCCAGTCCTATTCATCCACGGCACAGCAGACCTCCGCGTCAGGATAGAAGAGACAAGACAGCTCTTCCTGGCAGCGAACGAGCCCAAAGCGCTTGAGGAGCTGGAAGGCGCAGATCACTGGTTCAGGGGGGAAGAGGCGAGGAGCCAGCTGCTGGAATTAGCTGTCACTTGGGTGAGAAGGTGGGTGAGGTAGTTTACTTTTCTTTTTTAGCCTTATAGTCCAGCCACCTTTGATGATGCTTAGCGACCTTATCTGCTGCCTGTATAATCCTGCCATAGACCGTATTTGGATTTCCGTTGGTGCGGTGGTTGAGTATGCAGTCAGCGATATCTTCACGCAACTTAACGTACTCAGGAAATTCCTCAATGAACTTATCAAGAAAACCTACGCCTATCTCATGATGCCGGTCCTTATCTATCTTTCTGCCAAGGTCATGGATAAAACCCGCGATTATCAGAACGTCCGGATTCAAATCGGTGTTCTTTATAGCATTCACGCAGATGTCCACTACACATTCTGAATGCACCAGCATCGCTTCGTCACCCCATTCCTTGAGGAAGAATGAACGGGATTTCTCGTATGCGCTGCTTCTTGCTGAATTCATTTAATTCCTCCTTCAAAACAGCCATCTTATTAAGATTATGTATTATCCATAATTTATTTGTTTCCTTTACAGTCACCGAATCTCCAGAAACCGAACTCACCTTTGTAATGTTTCCTGTCTGGACATTCTCTTGCAAAGACTGCCTTATATTCAATGAGGCCCCTGAAAATCTCTGCAGCTTTATCTTCGCTCTTATGCATGAGTGACACGGGCTCCTGTGATATGCACACCCCTGCTGCGCCATAAGGATTCAAACGTATCTTTGTGCATCCTTCTCCGCCGCATTTGTATCCTAGCGAGGGTATTGTTATGAGTCCGATGTCAATTCCTAATTCTGGGAAACGGTAATATTCTGTGTTTGGGTTGTTGCCCCTGACTCTCACCCTCTCCATGCTGCCGTAATCAGAAAGCAATGAAATAAGCTCTTCCCTGCTTGAATGAGACTCACGGTACAGGTTCTGCCCGTCATCATCAAAGAATGCGGGGTTGTTTTGTGACATCTCTATGAACTTAATTATCAGCTTGCCTTTCCCGTTACGGTCTGTGTTCACTCTTCTGCTGAACTCGACAAATGCAGGAACCTCTTTCTTAGTCTCTTCCATGTAGACAATATTCATTTTTGTAGGATCGCTGAAAATCGCCACACCTTGTTCGATAGTCCCGAGCACTTCATAAAACGAGCTTGAACGGGTCAGATTCCTGAAACGCTCCGGATTAAGAGTGTCAAGGCTCACTATGAGCCTATTCAGTCCCTTGTCCGCAAGACTTCTTAGGTATCTGCCGCCTTTCGAACCGTTCGTGGTCATGACCTGCTCGACGAAGCCGATATCTTTTGCTGTCTTTACAAGCCGCTCAAGGTCCATCAATGTCGGTTCGCCCCCTGTCCAATGTACCCTGTTGACTCCAGCTTTATGCACGCCGCTTATTATCCTTATTATGTCATCTTCACTCACAGTGTCACTTATCTCTTTATTCCCTTTCGGGTTGCAGTAAGTGCATCTGAAATTACATCTGGGAGTTATAGCGAACCTTACAAACCATTTGCTGCGCTCTTCCATTATCTCACCATGTTCTTATAGTGCTGTTCTCTTTTTCAATACGGTATGTGCCCCTGCCCCAATCATGCGGCTCCTCTTGAATTATTTCTCTAAAGATGTCCTCTGTGATCTCTTCTCTCATGCGCAGGGCATCTATCTTGTGGAAGCCGTGCTTTGGTGCAAGCCATTCATACAACCTCTTGACTTCTGTCTGGAAATCCCTGTCTAGTTTCAGTGCTGAGCCCTGACGCGTGAGTATTGACCGAGAAACTGACGTTTCAGGGGATATATCAAGATAGATTACCTTGCCCGGCATAGGTAAGTCGTATGTCGTAGCATATAGCTCATGCAGCTCATTGCCGAGGGCGCAAAACATGGTGATGACAGTGAATTTTTGTCTGTCACAAACAACGACCTGCCCTTTGTCAAGTCTTTCAAGGACATCATTGCTCTCAAAATCATACAGCAAAGACTTCACGTTCATCTCTATGAGATGTCTGGTGTTGGCATATGAGTCCTCTGCGCGTATCTTTTTGAATTCCTTCATAAAACTGCTGTTGTTCCTTCTGCAAACATATAACTCAAGACCTTTTTTTGCGGATTTCTCCTGCAGCATTTTCAACTGGGTGCTCTTACCGCTTCGCGGAAGACCCTCCAACGCTATGTAATTGTCCATGAATGTCTTTTCAAGACCACTTATCGAACCGAACTGCCTGACGCGCTCGTCAACACTTCCATGTACTATGTTGAAATTATACTCTTCAAGCAGTTGAAGAATACTCTTGTCTATATCTAGCCTGAGACCCTCTGATTTTGGCCTAAAATCATCATCTTCCAGGCATATCTCTGGAGGAAGGTAAATTATGAGGTCCATCTTCCGCGAAGCTTCGTGGACTTTCTGACAGAACTCTCTGTATCCATTCATAGCCCTTATCCCCCCATTGGTGAATGTCTCACCGTAAGGTATGCAGGTGAGGTGAAAACCGTCGGTCACACAGCTTCCGGCATGTTCAATTGCTTCATCAAACGCACGGAACATCTCATGTTGAAATTTCCACTGCTCTTCCACAGTGAGGAGGTTTACATCCTTTCCTGGAAACAAGATCTTGCATATATCTACTGCCTTATCCCCTCTGATATAAGGCATGTCAAATCGTTCAGCGATAGCTCTTGCCAATGTTGTCTTTCCTGTAGAGTGCGTCCCGGTTATTGCAATTTTCATCTTGGTCCTTCAGCGAGCTGGTTGGTATTCGCTTTGATTAGCCTACCTTCGTTCCACTAGACATTGAGCGGTCATCAGACGCGGCGGATAATTTGTGACAGGGTGTGTCGTTGCTGCTGATACGCGTCAATTACCCTGTCTTTTGCGAATCTGACTTTTCTCTAAGAACCTCTTTCTTTGCCCCTGAACAAGTAGACAACCAATAAATATATATTTTTTCCAATTATAATTATTACTGGTAATTACATAATTACTTATAGGAAGGTATTTATATCTGCTCTTCCTTATTGGTGGCATGAACAGGAAAGTCAACAGGGTGGGGCACAACACGCTTACAGTAAGCCTGCCGGCGAAATGGGTCAAGAAGCTTGGTATAAGGCCTGGCGACAACCTTTCCCTATTTGAGCAGGGGAGTGACCTGGTGATAAGGCACGCCACTGGCGTGACATGGGGCAAGACCAAGATAGACATCCACAAATTCGGGTTCTTCCATCAGAACTTCCTGTCAAACGTGTACCACCTAGGTTTTGATGAGGTAGAGGTGCATTTCAAGGAGGACAAGGAGTTCAACCATATACAGGCTAGGCTTCCGCAATATATAGGGTTCGAGATCGTCGACCAGGGAGAGAACTACTGCGTGATCAAGGACATAAGCCAGACATCTGAGCTTGAGTTTGACAATGTCCTCAGACGGACCTTCATTCTGCTCATCGAGATGTCAGAGAAGTGCGAAGAGGCAATCAGGAAGAAGGAGTTCGAGAGGCTGAAGGAGATAAGGCTCCTCGAGTCCATGAACAACAAGTTCACCGACTACTGCAGGAGGATCCTGAACAAGAAAGGCTACGCTGACAGCAGGAAGACCAATGTGGTGTATACCTTGGTGCACGACCTTGAACGCATAGGCGATGAGTACAAGAGGATCTGCGACCATTTCTCAAGAGAGCGCCGGCCTGCAAGCAAAGAGATCCTGGACCTGTACCACCAGCTCAACCTATACTTGCGGACATTCTATGAGCTCTTCTACAAGTATAACAAGGAAAAGCTGGAAACCATACTTAAGGAAGGTCAGGGCATTGTCGAGCAGCTGAACCGCTTCCTGATCGGAAAGAACAAGGATGATGCAATCCTGGCCCACCATCTCATCTACATAACCATCGGCGTGTATGACCTCAGCTATATCTATATAGAGATATTCCTGTGATGGCCTGATTATTTCCTGATTTTGTATATACTTCTTGTTTAGTAATTATTTTTTGGTGATTTTATAATTACTTCCGTAAAGTATTTATATCTGGAGTGCGTAAACTATATCATGAAAAGGAAAGTCAATAGAGTGGGGCAGAACACCCTCACAGTCAGCCTTCCTTCCTGCTGGGTCCAGGAGAACAACATAAACAAAGGCGACGAGATAGAGCTGAACATAGCAGGAAAGAACCTTGTGCTGGGAGCGGACTACAAGCCGTCCCCTAAATCGACGACCATAGATATCTCAGGGCAAGACTGGATGATCCGCAGGATAATAACCGCAGCATACAAGGCAGGCTATGACGAGGTCACTGTAAGATATGCCGATTCAGAGCAGCTTGACTATATCCAGACCGCTGTTGAGAGGCACCTCACAGAGTTTGACATCGTTGATTACCTGCCTCACGCGGTCAAGCTGCGGGCGATATCCAAGCTGGCGCCAGAACAATTTGACACAGTGCTCAAGAGAGCAATATTCAGCCTCAAAAGCACAGCACAGGATACTCTGACAGCCATCTCACATAAGAAGTATGATGAGCTAAGGAGCATAGCACTGAGAGACAAAAGCATAGACAAATACACCGACTTCTGCAGGAGATACCTGAACAAGAACATAGACGTGGGGTACGCCAGGCCTCACTGCATATACTACATCGTAGAGGAGATAGAGATAGTGGGCGACATCTACAAGAAGATGTGCCGGGAGGTCGCCGACAAGAGGCTGCAGCTGAGCAAGGAATCGCTTGATTTCTTCAAGAAGGTCAATGCACACCTAGGGTTCTTCTTCGACATATTCATAAGCTTCGATTTTGCCAAGGTGAATGAGCTGGGCCTCGAAAGAAGAAAACTGAGTGAATCTGCAGACCAGATGTTGAAAAAGGTCGACAGGAAAGAGCTGAAGGTCTTCTTCATGCTCGTCCAGATATTCGACGCGACATTTGAGATGAAGAGCGCGTTGCTGACTGAGAAGGTTTAGATGATTACTGCCAGTTCCTCTGCATCACCCATGCGGCCATCTCATCGACTGTCTCTTCAATTTCACTCGCCAGCGAAGAACAGCGAGAGAAGTCTGGAACCTGACCCTCCCCGATGAAAATCTTCTTCGACCTTCTGCTTTCTTTTATTTCTCTGGCAAGCCGTTCAGTGAAATTATCTTCCGGATTCACGTTCAGGATGTATATACCTCTTCTTATTTCCACACGCACAGGAGATCTCAGAACCAAAGACGGACCGCCGAAGCCAAAAAACTCCCCGAGGTCGAACCATTCCGGAGCCAAGACCCCTTGAAGGTGCTGCCCCAGAGATGTTCCTTCTACGAGGTGAGATGGACAATTACTCTGAACTGCAAAATATAGACCTATCCCATATCTTTGGCATTCCTCGTCATCTGACAGCTTTCTTCTCAGCCTCTGAACAAGCTCATCAATACCATCAAAAATCTTCAGGTCTTTACCGACTGCGGATATCTCTTTCAGAGTCATTTCACGTTGTTCCTTGCTACGGATATCCCTAGCCCGCTGTTTAAGAGCAAGCATAGCATCATCTGGAGTCAATGTCTGTTCAAAGTCCATAAGCAGCGCAATCTTGTTCTTTGGGAAGATATCAACGGTGCTTCTGTTCACGCCCGGAATGACATAGACCGACTTTCCATGGGCAGGCATATCCTCAAGTCCTGACACCAGTCTGTTCTCGAATCCCATCACCGTCTGCCTCTTCTCTGCCTCTTTAATATCCTCCTTAAAGTGATGGAGAACTTCCTCAGGCAGAACATTCCTGCAACGTCTCATCGCTTTGTAGTAGAACCCACTCTTAAGGCTTAGCTGGCCGACCACCTTCTCGTTGATAGACAAAACATAATCAAGCGGCATGCCTATCTCACATGCTAACGTGCGCAGAAATAAAGGCAGGAAATATGGAGTGCATTCCTGTGGATCTATACCTCTCGAATGGGAGAAGTACATCACTTGGTTCAATATAAACTGCAGATGCTGGTATTTAGGATATGGTTCAACTATATCCATCAGGTCTTGGCTTGATTTAGGCATGCCATCCCTGAACTGAGCGTAATCCGCGGTTCGTTCCATGACTAGATTGAGCGCATCGAGAGCATTTCTCCTGTTTGCAGCACAGACAACTGAGCGGTAAAGCCTCTTAAATGAAGGTCTAGCAAGGATCGGCAAGTACGGGTTGGGGATTCCGCGGTCATGAAAGTTGTGCGGGCACTCAACTGCATAATCAAGCTCGTCCTTGTAATTACCTATCCTTATCTTGGTTCCTGAAAGCAACGATTCATAGCTCTCCCTCAACATTGCAGAAAAAAAATTGTCCAGCAGGACAAACTCGCTGGCGTAGAAGTCGAGTATTATGCAGTTGAAGGTAACCTCATCGAAATCAAACAAGCGTTCCATGCCTTTCTTCAGAGAATCCCTTATTGCGAGTATCCTCCGCTCATCAGGATGGCCATCGCTCCTGACTATAATCCTTCTTTCAATCTCCTGCGGAAAAGCAAGGAACAAGTGCTTTTTCACCAAACCGCTGCCTTGAAAGGCATCCACAACACCATCTATTGCCTCGTAAGGGACAATCTGTTCAGATACTGTTTCACCTCTTGACAGCTTTTCTCTTAAGTCTGCTGCGAAACCATACCTGTGGCCTAAACAATCATACGGCGCAAGAATCAATCTTTGTTGCACCAGCCTTTCAAACTCATCCTCTGTGACAAACCGCCTATCAGTCCCGTCATGTTCATCTTCTCTCATAGGCCTGGTCGTATATGTATATGCTCTATTCTTCTTAGCTTCATGAGAAGTCTTACCCACTCCGCTAGGACCACAAAGAAGCTCAAGCGTGCCTGCCATCCTGATTAGTAGGTTTTTGGTGTTTAAAAGATTTTTGTTTTAGCACCACTTTTGAGTGATTATCTTTTCATGGGGGTGATTATTATAGGAATGGTTATAAATACTGCCAGATTAATTCATGCACCATGAAACCCATCATCGCATTCGACATGGACGGCACCATCATAAGCAGCGAAGCTTCTGCCAATGCCCATAAGGCATGGTTCGGGTTCATGGGCGTGCTCCTGAAAGATGATTCCATCAGCAAGCTCGCAGGCAAGAAGGACTACTTCCCTGATGTGCTGGGCGTCATGGAGAGGCTCACAGGCCTGGACCAGAAAGACAGCTTCGAGAAGAGCGTCATGGTCAAGTACGCCCGAAACCTGTACCAGATGATCTACCTCGCAGAGCTGAAGAAAGAGGGAAAGGACGCGTTCGTGCCTGAGATGGTTGACATGATCATCGACCTCAAGCAGAAATGCAGGATAGCGCTCATAACAACTGCTCCGGAAGACATGGTCCTGCCTGCGCTCGAGATAATAGGCATAAAGAAGCTCTTTGACTACATCTACCGCAGCCCGCTCAACCAGGAGCCATCAAAGCTCGAGATGCTCAAGAAATTCACAAAGGATGTCGGCAAGCCTGCGCTCTATGTCGGCAACGAGCAGAAGGACGCAGACGCGTGCAAGGAGCTCGGCATCAAGTTCGCGCTCGCGAAGTGGGGAAAGCACGACGAAGACGCAGGACAGACCGCGACATACAACCTGACATCACCCAAGCAGCTGAGAGGCGTGCTGGAACTTCTTTAGATGGTGTGATATGAAATACAAACTTGTGTGTTTTGATGTTGATGGTACTCTTGTGGACGATACTATCTATATATGGAAGACTCTGCACGAGCACTATGGCACTGACGAGGAAGAGATACTGAAGATGCTTGGCAAGTATCTCAACAAAGAGGTCACTTACCAGGAATGGGTGGACCACGACGTCTCGCTTCTCCAGCAGAAAGGAGCTACAAAAGAAGAGATGGTGGGGATAATACAAAAGCTCAAGCTCATGAAAGGGGCGAAAGAGGCAGTCAATGAGCTCAAGAAAACTGGCTTGAAGCTCGCAGTGGTCTCCGGCAGCCTGGGCCTGGTGCTCGATATACTGTTCCCAGACCACCCTTTCGATGATGTCCTGATAAACCAGTTCGAGTTCGATGAAGACGGAAAGCTGGTGCGAGGCGTGGCTACACCATATGACATGGAACACAAGGCTTCAGGCTTGAAACACCTGGCGGAAAGATACGGCTTCAACCTTTCGGAGTGCATCTTTGTCGGAGACAACAACAATGACATTCATATAGCAGAGACGGCAGGCCTTTCGATAGCATTCAACTGCAAGAGCGAGAGGCTGGCAGAGATAGCAGACGTTTTAATACCTAATGATATAAAGGACGTGCGGGCGATACTGCCACACATACTGGAAAAATGAAATACAAGCTGATAGTCTTTGACATGGATGGGGTCATATTCGAGCACTGCAACTTCTGGATGGAGCTTCACAAGGAGTTCGGCACATACAAGGAAGGCCTTGAGCTGACAAAGAAGTATGTCAAGACAGACTACGCAAAGCTGGTCGAGGAAGTGGTCGGAAGGCTCTGGAAAGGCAAGCCTGCAGACAGGTACTACGGGCTCGTCAGCAGGATCAACTACATTGCAGGGGTCAAGGAGACAGTGTCTGCGCTCAAGAAAAAGGGATACAAGACAGCAATATTGAGCTCAGGAGCCAAAGACCTCGCTCTCCGGGCGCAGAGAGAGCTCGGGATTGACTATATATATACTAATGAGCTGGTCATAAAGGAAGGGAAAGTCAGCGGAGAATTCAGATGGCCGGTAGCGCATGACCGGAAAGCGGTTGTGCTGCGGCAATGGGCAGAGGAGCACCATCTACACCTGAGCGAGATAATAGTCGTCGGAGACTCGGACAGTGATGCCAAGATGATGCGGCTCGCGGGCCTCGGCATCGCGTTCTGCACAGACAGCCAGGAGCTCAGGAAGGTCGCCACAGCGGTCGTGGACAAGCCAGACCTCAGGGAGATACTCCATCATATAGAAGAGTTTGAAAAAAGGGAAATTTTAAAAACCCTGCACAAATAGGGGTCATGTCATGGCGGGCGAGATAGGAATAGTATTGGCAGTTGTCGCGCTTCTAGGCCTGGGAATATATCCCGTACTTCTTAAGAAAGTGGTCAATGAGCTCGGCGAATACACCTGCCTCGTGTTCAACTACCTTGTCCTCATAATATTCCTTGCGATAACAGCTGTGCTGACGATACGCTTCAAGCTGCCCACAGACTACGTGACCGCGGCGATAATCGTCGGGGCGATAGTCGGCGCAGTGGCCATATACATATACTACAAGGCGCTCAACACAGGCAATGTCTCTGTCGTGGTCGTGCTCGCAGCCACGAACGTGATATGGACAGTCCTGCTGTCGTACTTCCTGTTCGACGAGAAGCTTCCAGTGACGAAATACTTGGCTATCGCGGCGATATTCATAGGCGCGGTCCTCATCGCAATGGAGAAGATAGGGCTGCCGAAGAAATTCGACGAGAAACACGTGCTCCATTTCCTCAAGAGCGACATCTGGTCCAAGGGAGCGGCGCTCGCCCTGCTGGTCTCATTCTGCTGGGCATTCTACAACCTGGTAATGAAATACAACGTGCAATCAATCGGCCCGCACAAGGCGATGGTCTACATGGAGAGCCTCGTGTTCTTCTTCCTGATGCTCGCATTCCTGACAAAGCCTGCAAAAGAGCTGGTCACTATGCCTAAGAAAGAGCATCTCAAATGGCTGCTCCCCAGCGCGCTGCTCTTCACAGCAGGAGTGCTCGGGATGTATTTCGCGATGAAATACTCCCCGCTTTCAATGGTCGCGCCAATCATCTCGGCAGGTCCCGCGGTCGCGGTAATAGGAGCAGCGATACTGCTGAAAGAGAGGGTAAGGATACACCAGTACCTCGGCATAGCGCTTGCTGTGGCGGGAATAGTGTTCCTGTCGATTTAAGGTGATATGATGGATAATTGCATCTTCTGCAAGATAGTTGCGGGGCAGATACCCTGCGCAAAGGTGTACGAAGACAAGGACACTCTTGCTTTCCTTAGCATAGGGCCGGTCCACAAAGGTCATGTTCTGGTTATACCCAAGAAGCACCACAGGTGGCTATGGGATGTGCCTGCAGCAGAGTCAAAAGAGCTGATGCCAAAGCTGCAGAAGATAGCAAAAGCAGTGGAGAAAGCGACAAGATGCGACCTTGTAGTCATGACTGTCGTAGGGGATGAAGTGGCGCACGCCCACATACACCTCATACCTAAGTTCCATGGTGACGGGCTCAAGTTCTGGCCTGAAGGAAAATACGCAGAAGGCGAGATGGAAGAGTGGCGCAGGAAGGTTGAACAGGCCTTGAAATAGGGAAAATCTTTATAAAGAGGCCTTTTCCTTCTATTTCTACAATATACAATAAATTGCCGCCGTGGCATACTCGAAGCTGCTGCTTCGGTCGCCACGTCGTCTGCGTTCGTTACACTCACTTGCCGCCGTGGCATACTCGAAGCTGCTGCTTCGGTCGCCACGTCGTCTGCGTTCGTTACACTCACTTGCCGCCGTGGCATACTCAGTCCCTTCGGGTCTGGTCGCCACGTCAGCATTACTCGCTAAAGCTCATATTGCCGCCGTGGCACAACCTGGTACATGCCGAGCTTTGCAAAAGCGAGGCTCGCTAGCCAAATGCGCAGGACTGGAAAATTGAACTTCGTTTTCAAATTCTTGAAGCGGGGTTTCAAGAAATCCTGTTCCCGCAAGGATACAAACAACAGCCTGACCCAACATGCCGCAGTGGCACAACCTGGTACTGCGCAAGCCTGGAAAGCTTGTTTCCGCAAGGATATCCCGGTTCAAATCCGGGCTGCGGCGTAATAGGTCAGGCTGTTGTTGTACACAAACGCTTTGCGTTTGTTGTATCCCGGTTCAAATATTGGCGCCCGAGGCGACAATGCTTCGAACGTCAGTGAGAAAGTCCGGGCTGCGGCGTTCACAATCAAACGAGGTGTTACCATGCCGGTCTCAAACGAAGACATCATGAAGAAGCTCGACAGGATGGAAGAGCTCATCAAGAAGATCTATGAGCAGGAAGAGACAGAGATTGCTGAAGAGAAAAAGATAGAACAGCAGGAAGACCGTGAACTCAAAGAGCTTGACGAGACAGTGAATCTCGAGTTCAACAATATAGAGGACTGGAGAAAATATATCTGGGACAGCTGCCCTTTCAAGGTCGAGAAGACAGAAGGCGGCGAACTGGACTTCTTCTGCAAGAAACAGAACGGCCCATGTAAGTTTGAAGGATGTCCTCTAAACAAGAAGATTGATTCACAATGATATCTTATTCATTCCCAACCGTCGTCTCTTGATCTATTGGCCTTGTCCTGTTCGTCCAGATGCTTCTCATAAGCCCAGCAGGGATACATCGGACAGACAGATTCAGGGCAGCGGTTGAGCCTCTTCGGACAGTTTTCTATCTTTATGGTACCACCCTAAGCAGTATAAGCCCTAGAAATATAAAAAGGTGCCGCTGACGGGACACTCAACCTGAGGATTTTGGCATCCTCTGGGATATTTGAGCCCGCGACCTCTAGATAGCCCAGTTGCGCGTTTGAGTTCATATCATCGGCTAGTGCCTCATCACTCAAGCAACTTATGAGTCTAGCGCTCTAACCAGGCTGAGCTACAGCGGCATCTGGCATTGAAGAATAAGGGATGTTTTAAAAATGTTTTGATAGACGCAGCGCCGCGTTATCGGACTCCTGTGGCAGCTGCCACGCTGCTATTGGTCATTCAGGCATGCTAACCGCGGGTTTTTCTGAGCGTGCTTGCGCAGTACCTGCCTGGTTTGGATCAAGTGCAGCCCATCCCTCACTGATTATCAGAGGACGCGCTTGGAGCGGTGGCAGCTGCCACTTCAAAAGAACTGGTGGTGCTGGCGCTGACTGTTGGGTTCGTAATGGAGAATTAGATGCTTAATCGACCATCTCAATCTCGATCTTGAGGCCTTCCGGCAGCGCAAATCAGAGATTTGCTGGCCATTCGGTCTTGAACTGAAAGAATAATCAG
>JAHJSS010000074.1 GCA_018830225.1 Nanobdellota archaeon | reverse complement strand
TAGCAACGCTCTCAGCGTTTTCCAGTTCTACTGGAATTTCATGAAACCAATCAAAGAAAAAATGACACCAGCAATTTTAGAGGGACAAGCAACAAAAGTCTGGACGTGGGGAAACTTCCTTCACGTAAAATTAAAGTATCTTTAATAAGACATTACCAAATTGTGTGGTCTAAAGAAATACTCTTCAGACCCCCATTATTCTCTCATCGTAGATATACTGTCTTTATAAACATTTCGGTCACAAGGGAATAAAAGGAAACAATCCACATATCATGCGCCCTGCGCCTCAACCTCATCAACAGCCTTCAAGACAGCCAATCTCAGGTCCCTGGGCCAGGTCTTCTCTATCTCTTTGCTGTAGGCGTGTATAGCCTTCAGCACATCATCCCGTATCCCTGTGCGCTCACCCTCAAGCATCCTGACGATATCCCTCTTCGCGAACATCGGCACGCGCTTCAGGTTCCAGGCCTGCTTGATGAGCCGCTGCTTTGTAGACTCATGCTCAGTGTCCACCTCAATACCTTTCCACAAGTCCTCATATACCTTCTTAGTATCCTCATCAAAGCTGCCTTTCTTCCCCTGTTCAAGCGAGATCTTCGCCAGCACCAACTTGTGCATGCGCTTCAGGAACTCTATCCTGTCATCCATGCGGATCATGTCAAGATGGCCCTGCAGCACAAGGTTGAAAGCGAAAGGGCTCGGGATGGTGGTGTCGATGCCCTTCACAGAGATGCTGTGGTTCTCTATCATGCGGATCACGCGCTCCGCGTTCTCGATGTCCATCAGGTCCTCAAGCACCTCACGCCTCGCCTCCTTAAGTATCGGAAAGTCCTTTGATATCCTCTTCACAGCAGACATGAGTATCATCGAAGAGACCTGCTGCCTGCCCACCCTCTTCTGATGCCCCTTATAGTTCCTCAGTATCATGAGTGCACGACCTGCGCAGTGGCGGAACCTCCTGCTCAGCACCTGCGTCTTGTCGATCGCCATGTTAAGCAGTTCATCAAGCCTTTTGGACTCGAGCATAGAGAGAGCACGTGCTGCAGGCAGGTTCTTCTTCGAAGCGATATAGAAACCGTTGTCGGTCACGCCGATCTCAACGTCCTTCTTCTGGGTCTTCGATATCACGAAAGCGACTGCCCTCGACAGGCAATCATTCACCCTCCTGCCGAACATAGTGTGGAACACAGCATATTTCTTCTCCTCGTCGAAGTAATGCTCGATCACAATCTCCTTGTCTGTAGGTATCAGCGCAAAGTCATACTGCTCACGCATGTACTCATAGACAGCATTAGCCGCATTATCGTCAACATAAAGATAGGAGTTTATGAAGTCAATCATATCCTTCCTCGACATCTTCGCATCGAACTTCTCGCGCATCAGGCGCCTGAACCTGCCGATCTCCTGCGCAAGGTCAAAGCTTAGAGGCAGCATCTCAGAGAACCACGACGGGACAGTCGGCTTCTTCCCTACAGCGGCCCTGACCTGGGCGACAGTGCCGCGGGAGAAAAGGAACTCATAGGTAGAACCGCCGAGAATGAACACATCCCCTCGCTTGAGGCGCTCAAGGAATGCCTCGTCTATCATCCCTATCACCTCGGCACCCACCTTCACAGTCACACCTGTCTCGTCAGGTATCGTGCCGATGTTAGTCATGTAGATGACCCTCGCGAGCTTGCCTTTCCTGCCGACCATGCCTGTCTCAGTGTCGTACCATATCTTCGCATACACGTGCCTGTCCTCGAGGGAGACATGCTCCCCTGAAAGGTACCTTATGACAGAATAGAAATCCTCGCTGTCGAGGTCATGATAGCAGTAGCTCTGCTTTATCAGTGCCAGCAGGTCTGAGACATGAAGCTTCTCAGTGATACAGATGCCATATATCTGCTGCGAAAGCACGTCAAGGCAGTTGGTCGGTATGTGTATCCTGTCGATCTTCTTCTCGACGGCGCTCTTGAGGAGCACAGAACACTCGACGAGATCATCCCTGTCGAGCACTATTATGCGGCCTTTCGTGGTCGCGTGCAGCTGATGGCCTGAACGGCCCACACGCTGGAGCGCCCTCGAGACAGACTTAGGAGAGCCAAGAAGTATGACAAGGTCTATGTAGCCGATGTCGATGCCGAGCTCCAAGCTCGTCGAGCAGACAACGCATTTGAGCTTACCCTCACGCAGGCCCTGCTCTATGCGGTGGCGATGAGTCTTTGAGAGCGAGCCGTGGTGGGCGCCGATGGCAGTGACTTTCCTGTATTCGTTTTCGTTAAGCACATTGGGCACTGCCACAACGCCAGGCTCGCCTAGCGCTTGTGTTCCCCCAGGCCCTGCCTCCCCGGAGGGGCTATCGACCTTACTACGTACGGTCGGAACATCCAGCAAGCTGGATGCGTCCCCCGTCGACGGGCCAGAATACTCAGTAGAAGAGGCTCGCATAGGGGCGGTTGTGGCAGTGCCATTGCCATCACCATTATCCAGAATGATATTCCCTTCAGCATCAGTCTTGACCTTCGCCTTGAAATCACCCTCATCAGCGACGCTTATCACGTCGGTGTAGTTCTTCGGGAAGCGTTCCTTGAGATAATGGACAATCCTCTCTGTCGCTGATCGCGTGTTCGTGAATATAAGAGTGGTCTTGTGCTGCTGGATGAGGTCATTGATCATCCCATACATCCGGTCATGCATGCTGTCATGGGTCGTGTCAATAAGGTTAGGGACAGGAGACAGCACTTTCATGTCGAGCTGCTTTATGAACTGCACATCAACTATCCGACAGCTGCGCCCTGTGCCGACGAGGAAATCCGCCACGTCTTCCAACGGCGCTATCGTCGCAGACAGCCCCACCCTGCACATGCCCTGAGAGATGCGCTGCAGCATCTCCATGCTCAGGCTCAGGTGGACTCCCCTCTTGTTCTCGGCCAACGCGTGGATCTCGTCGATGATCCCCCACTCGACACTGCTCAGGTGCTTGCGGAAGTTGACAGACTGGAGAAGTATGGCGAGAGATTCCGGCGTCGTTATCAGTATGTGCGGAGGCGTCTTCATCATATTCGCACGCTCTTTGGGAGACGTATCCCCTGTGCGGACCCCGACGCGGATGCCGAGACGCTTGCCTGCAATCTTCTCCATCTCCTTCAGAGGGCTCTTCAGGTTGTGCTGGATATCATAATTCAGGGCCTTGAGCGGAGAGATGTACACTGCATAGACCTTATCCTCCAGCTGCTTATTCTCAGCAAGGTCGACAAGCTCGTTAAGTATAGACAGGAAGCCGGTCAGTGTCTTGGTCGCTCCAGTAGGTGCAGAGACCAGTATGTTCTGCCTGCAGTGGATGTCATACACTGCGAAGAGCTGGGGAAGGGAGAACTCCTTGAAGCGCGAGAAGAACCAATCTTTCACTGTAGGTGACAGTATCTTGAGCAGGGTTTCAGCTGTTTCAGGCTTTTCCTTGAAGGTTATTTTTGACATTTCTGATCCAAAGCCAAATCACCTCTCCAGAACAGTGTTTAAATAGTTTGTCAGGCCATGTCCAGTGGGTTGTGACCATGAAAAAACAGCCCATTTATAAATCTTTTAGTTACCGTGGGGTGATTACAAAAAGAAAAACTATATAAAGAAGGCGTCAGCGACCAGAAACCATGCAGGGAGAAACATCTGAATCAGATATATTCCGTGACACATCTCATGAACGCCTATTGAGGCACTTCTTCGGCACAAAAATGTCCAAGAAGGACCAAAAGGCACGCGAGAGGAGAAAGAAGCAGATAGAGCGAGGAATCGTAAGACCTGGCGAGATGTTGGATGATTACATGGTCTACCAGCTTAACCCAGGCTGTGCCGCAAGAGCCAAAAAGAGCAGAAACTCAATCCCCAGCTTCAACATATGGGATGCTGGGTACTTGCCTGAGGATGAGGACAGAGCACTCAAGACACCAAACCCGATACTGCTGCTGGACAGACCAAATCTCGAAGATTTCCTGAAGAACGAGTGGAGAGTGCTCTCCCTGCTGAGGCACAGGAACATCATCAGAGCATTCAAGCCCGTGTGGAAAGGAGAAGTCCTGTACCTCCCGCTTGAATACCTGCCGTACCAACTGCACCAGGTAATAGGAAAAAGACCCACACTGGAGGGCATAGCATTCTTCGCACTCGAAGCTGCAAAAGCCGTGCAGTACCTCAAGCAGGAAGAAGTGGTGCATGGCGACATCAAACCGCAACAGTTCATGGTATGCCATGACCCTGAGGACCCACGCCACAGCATCGTGAAACTTCTTGACTTCGGAGCAGCAATGCACCCAAGAGCAATACCCCCAGGGATAATATACACCCCATCATACCTCGCGCCAGAATCCATACAGGCAGTCAGCAGAGCAGGCCCCAGCAACGAAGAGAAGATAGCCACATTCACGCACAAGTCAGACGTGTACTCGCTCGGACTGAGCTACGCAAAGGTCGCGCTGTCATCGGCGATGCACGTGGCAGAGATCAGCAGCCTGTTCACAGAGCCCGGCAAGGTCGCGAAGCTGACCATCGAAGCGATGTACGACCACCACCTGCCGTACAGGTTCAATTGCATACTTGAGAGGATGATGGCCGAAGACCCTAATGAGAGGATAGATGCTGACGAAGTGGTGAGGAGACTCCATGACTTCATGTTCACATTCAACCTAGGCCCGAAAGTAGTAATAAACAGGGATCTATACTCAGGCGACGTCACCGATAGGAGAGTAGACCGGCCTTATTAAATCCTCTGTTATCCCGAAACTGCTACACACATCGAAACTGCTACACAGTCTTTAGGTCTTCCCAGACTTCTCTAGGTGTTTTATAGTTAAGGCTCATATGAGGTCTTTGTTCATTATAATGTGATATGTATTCCTTAATATTGG
>JAHJSS010000073.1 GCA_018830225.1 Nanobdellota archaeon | reverse complement strand
AGGCAACAGCAGCATAAAAAGAAAGTACGGAAGTAGCGTAAGCTCCCATTCTGTGCGGACAATCCGCACAGAAGTCTATGGCAGGCTAGCCTGCCACAATCTCTTCTTTTGGCTTTTTAAGACTCTCGGGACAGAGCCCAATACCTGATAACATTTATAAATGTTGTGCGATTAGGCAACCCCAGCATCATAAAGCATCATAAAACCGGGTGGAAAACATGAAAAAAACAAAAATCAACCTCAAGATATGGATCCCTGTCGCAGCAGTCGTGCTCATCATAATAATAAGCCTCGCAGTGCTGATGAGCAGCAAGACAAGGGTAGCTTTCCTCAACATAGAGGAAGGCAATGTCGAAGTCGACACAGGAAAAGGGTGGACATCTGCCAAAGACGGCATGGACCTCTCGCTGAACGACAAGGTGAGGACACTTGAAGGAAAGGCAGTCATAATACTATACGAAAGCGTCCTGGTCCAGCTCGACCCCAACACTGAAGTCTCTATAGAAGAGCTCAGCAAGAAGAACACAAAGCTATACCAGAGCTCAGGCTCCACCTGGAACAAGTTCGCCGCGATAGCAGGAATACAGAGCTTCGAGGTCGAGACACCCACGACAGTCGCAACTGTCAGGGGCACAGACTTCTGGGTAGACATGGACAGCGTCGGAGTCACAGAAGGCAATGTCGACGTGAAGCTGCGCGATAAGCTACTCAAGCTCACAGCAGGGAAGAAAGCCCTGCTCGAGAGGGACCTACCGGTCGTGAGGGACGTCTCGCCTGAAGATATCCAGAAGGCAGTCTTGAGGAAACAGATAATAGTCAAGCATCTCAAGAACCTCAGGCAGCAGGAGATAGAGAAGCACAAGAACACGTACGAGATGGCCAAACGCCTGAGAGGATGGACAGACGCCGATGTCCAGAGATATATGGACAAGCTCGACAGGGGAGAGTTAGACGAGAATAACATCAGGAGAAAGACCATACTCCCTATGGAATCGATAGACAAGTTCGCCAAGATAACCGCAGAGATAAAGAAGCAGCAGGCAGATATACTGAAGATGAAAGGAGAGACGCAGGGAGACATCATACAGAAGGAACCGCTCATGAAAGAGCCCCCCGAGATGATGGCACCAAGGCAAGAGATGCCGGTAGACCTGGTCGACAGGAGAGAGATGCCGCCCGACCCTCTCGAAAGGAATGCAATGCCACCAGACCCATCGGAGTAAGATATCAAAAGGTCAGAAAGTGGTCAAGGGAATCCCTCAGTTCAGCATACCGCTGCCTAAGCAGATCAAGCAGATAAAGAGGACCAGGCTGACAACATCTGCAGCGATATCAGTCATCGCAGCCCTCCTGATATCACTCTTTTTCTCAGTCGGGTTCTACTCTAACATACAGCTGAAGCTGAGCGACTACATGTACGGAGGAGGCGCACCGCTCAACAACATCGCGATAGTGGCCATAGACGACAAGAGCATACAGGAGATAGGACGGTGGCCATGGGACAGGGGCAACTTCACAGCGCTTATAGGTATGCTCGAGCAGAGCAAGGTCATAGGTTTCGATGTCGCATTCTTCGAGCCTTCCCTTGAAGAGGCAGACAACAGACTCGCAGAAGCCGTCGCAGAAGCAGGGAACGTAGTTATGCCTGTCGAATACACCAGATTCGACGTCGACAGAGGGCGGCTCATAGGAAAAGACATCATGGAGCCAATACCCCAGATAAAAGAGGCTGCCGCTGCGCTGGGCTACATCAATGTCATAACAGACAAGGACGGGATAACAAGGGCCGCGAACCTTGACATAGAAGGGAGTTATGAACACTTCGCATACGCCGTGCTGAAGCAGTACCTGAGGAGGCCTGTCGAGAAGGACCAAAGATACCTCATCAACTTCATCTCAAAGCCAGGAGCATACCCTCGCTATCCATTCTCTGAGGTCATAGACGGGAAGTACAGCAAAGAGGAGTTCAAGGACAAGATAGTCCTCATCGGAGCGACAGCGCCAGACCTGCATGACGAGTACTTCGTCCCCACATCCTCAGGGAAGGCAATGCCTGGAGTGGAGATACACGCGAACACAATACAGCAGATGATAATAGGGAAGAGCATCAAGCCCGCACCGGACTGGCTCACCATACTTATCATATTTGTCGTCGCTGTGGCCGCAGGGCTGATGGTATCCTACCTGCCGATATGGCTCTCCACGCTGCTCTCAGCAGCCATATTCACACTCTACACTTTCCTGGCGATAATAGTCTTCAGCACAGGCACAATACTAAACATCGTATACGTGCCTGCGACCGTGATAGCCACTTACACATTGAACATGATATACTTCTACATTTCAGAGAAGAAATCCAGGCAGAAAGTGCTGGGAGCTTTCGAGAAGTACGTGTCTAAAGAAGTGATAAAGCACATCCTTGACAACCCTGAAAAGCTCAAGCTCGGAGGGGAGAAGAGGACAATAACAATATTCTTCTCAGACATAAGGGGATTCACGACCATATCAGAGAAGCTGACGCCTGAAAAGCTCGTGCACCTCCTCAACGAGTACCTCACAGAGATGACCAACATCATACTGAAGAACAACGGCGTCGTCGACAAGTACATGGGCGACGCGATAATGGCGTTCTGGAACGCACCCCTCGACCAGCCAAAGCACGCGGAAAGGGCATGCAGGACAGCGCTCGAGATGGAAAAGCGGCTCAAGGAGCTGCAGAAGAAATGGACCAAGGAAGGCGTGCCCCCTCTCGAGATAGGGATAGGGCTGAACACCGGACCTGCAGTGGTCGGCAACATGGGAAGCTATGACAGGTTCGACTATACTGCGATGGGAGACACAGTCAACCTCGGCTCAAGGCTGGAAGGGCTGAACAAGCCATACGGCACAAGGATCATAATAAGCGAGACCACGAAGAAGGAGATAGAGAAGAAGCCGTTCCTTGTCCGGAAGCTCGACAGGGTCATGGTCAAGGGAAAGAAAGAGCCCATCATGATATACGAGCTCGTCTCGACGAAAGAGGACGCCAAGGGCTGGTACTCTGACGTGATAAGCCATTCCGAGTCAGGGCTCGAGCTCTACTTCAAGCAGAAGTGGAGTGACGCGATCAAGGAGTTCGAGAAAGCGGACAAGATACGCGAAGGAGGCGACCCACCTTCAAAGGCATTCATCGAGAGATGCAAGCACTTCAGGAAAGAGCACCCACTGAAAGATTGGGACGGGGTGTGGGTGATGAAGACGAAGTGAAGCTTGAACACCCTCTTATCACCTGCGCCTGCTGACTACCAGCCCTTTCTCAGAAGATGAAGTCACGTAATGCGCCACAGCCCTCTCTTTTCCGCCCATCTCCTTAATGGATATCTCTATGCTGCCGTCATCTATGCGTATGATATTATAGCTGTTAGGTATGTTGGCACGCAGCTTCACAGCGCTGGGGGAACCGGCATTCACTATCACAAGGCTGTCGACGATCCAGGAATGCGGAGTGTGCCTGTGGCCGCAAAGCACCATGTCAACACCCTCCTTAATCAGGGCATCAAGCACAGTGCCTGCATTCGCTATCGAAGACCTCTCCCTGCCTGTGTTCGGGACAGGTATCAGATGATGATGCATGGCCACGACCCTCAAGTGGCTCCTCGGACGCTTGCAAAGCTCACCGACCAGCCAGCGCAGCTTGCCCCTGCCGATGTTGCCCTCATCAAGATCAGGGACAGTCGTGTCCACCCCTATTATGTGCACGCCGTCAAGATCCAGAGAATTGTTGCCGTGGCCGAAGAACTCATCAAAGTACTCATAACCGCAGAGCCTGGCATCGTGGTTGCCTGGAACAATCAGTGTCTTCGGCTTCAGAGCAGACAGGTATTTCCTTGCAATCTCATACTCTTTCCTGTAGCCGTTGAGGGTAAGGTCTCCAGTCACTACAACCGCGTCTGGCCTGAGCCTGTTCACCTCCTTTACGCAGGTAGCGAGCCTCTTGGGCCGGAACCCTGTCTTGCTGCAGTGCAGGTCTGAGATGTGCGCAATAGTTATCATAAACAAAACGCTGTGAAGAGAGTTTTTTAAGGTTTTTATTCACTTCAAGATAGAAAAACAACCAAGGCGAGAAAGGTTTATATACAAATCTCGCTGGATACCTATGAATGGTCAAATCCGAAAGAGGGTGGCATAACCCTCCCAAATACGTCAAGCCGACAACAGAAGGCAAGTGCCCATACTGCAAGAAGCACGTAAAGGCACTGGAGAAACACATCCACGACAAGCACAAAGGAGAAAAGCTGACAAAGAAAAGATAAAAAATAAATTATAATCACACGCAATCATCAGGACAGCTGGACATGTCCTCGCCAGGGTCGCAATTGCCGTCGCCGCAGACAGGGCTTGGCTCCTGCTCACAATCCTTCTCGCAATTCGAACTCGTCTCGCCAGGCTCACAGACATGGTTGCCGCACACAGGCTCGCAGTCAGTGTCTGTGTTCGCGTCACACCGCGGAGGGCAGCACTTGTCGTTGTTCTTGCAGTTGGTTATCTGCTCGTGCCCGCAGTAAGCGTTAGGATGCTGCGCAAAGAAGCACTCATCGACGGTGCATGAATCATTGTCCTTGCAGTCGCCGGCGCTGCCGCAATCAGGCACCTTGCACTCAGCCCTGTAGCACTCAGCAGGGGACTTGCACGCGCAGTCCTTGACACACCTTTCGCAGTTCTCGCCCATTCCAGGAGTGCAGACACCGTCGCCGCAGAAAGGCTCGGCAGGCTTCTCTTCCTCAGGCTCTGCCTCCTTCTCAGGCTGCTCAGCAGCATGCACTTCCAGAGGCTCGGGTGCAGGAAGAGGCTCGATGACCTTCTCACCCTCTTGCTGCTGCTGAAGGTCCTCCTTGCAGCCCAAAAGCAGAAGAAGCGAAATGACAAGCAATACCGCCAGAAAATCATATCTCATGATATCACCCCAAAACCCTCTTAAGATAATCTATAGTTATTGAATTATCAAAACATACTATTGCTTTATTTATATTTTTTGCCTTGCAGCCACGCAGCACAGACCTTGTGATGCGGAGAGACTCCTTCGGCCCGACACCATATGTCGGCCTCGCGCACATCAAAGGCAGAGCTATGCTCTTCGCACCCCTCGAGTCCGCCAGCCTCAACGCCTTCCTGAGCGCGCTGGCGAGTGTTGCCGGCGTGGCCTTGAGCCTGCTAGAGTCATGGATGCGCAGCTTATATGACATACCTACTGCGTGGATGACCGGGCGCCTGTCTGTCTTTGACCAGGCCTCCTGCAGGACCGCATCACCGCGCCTGAACTCCTTCACTCTCTTATTGACAAGAATCCTGAGGCAGCCCAGCTGGGCATAAGTCGGGGTCCAGCGCTGCTCCCTGTAGACGCGCAGGTAATCGTTCTTTATGCACTTAGGCAGCTTGTCCAGCAGGGCAGCGTATTCTTTCCTCTCTCCCGGAGTGAGGCGCTGCGACTTCTTCCTTATCCTGCCCGCGCCGCTGGTGCCGAGAAGAAGGAAGCCGTTGGCTGAGTTGATGACCGCATCGACGCGCTGGTCTACAGCAAACCCTCTTTTGTACAGTATATCCATGAAACAAAGATTGGACGCTTCATTTATAATTCTTTCTGAGCAAAAAAGCCCAGGACATCAGAAACGACAAATAAAGAGAAAAAGAAAACGCCGCCGCCCGGAACTTCACACCAACACCATGTGTTGCTGATGTTTTGAACCGGGACGGGATTGCTCCCAGCGGTTTGCTCGAACGGGTCATTCGAGACCGCCGCATTCGGCAACCATGCCAAAGCACAGATTGTACCGGGTTGTGCCACGGCGGCGTTTGAGTTTACGAAAACGCCGACTTGGCGACCAGAGCGCGAAGTGCTCTGAGTATGCCACGGCGGCGTAGCGAGCTCTTGCGAGCGAAGCCGGCGTGGCGACCAGGCCCAAAGGGACTGTGTATGCCACGGCGGCGTATAACGCTAAGTTAATCGCGCCAGTTTAAAAAGTTTGCCTGTCTTCAATCGATTTTCAAATTCTGAGACTGCCAAATAGACTGGCTCCTGCGGCGTAATAGACTGCTCAGAATTTGACAATATCCCTTCAAGCGACAGCTTTAGCGAAAGAACTGGTCACTAAAGTCGTCGTTCTCATTGTTGCAGCGACTTTTACTTCAGTAAATAGGCTTCGTGACTGCATCGGCTTAGAAAGATACTCGAATTTTGTACCGCTACAGGTCGCT
>JAHJSS010000072.1 GCA_018830225.1 Nanobdellota archaeon | reverse complement strand
TTTAAAGATTATATAGCTATTATATAATCAGTGCTTAAAAAGAACAACCCTTTAGAAATAAGACCCTAGTTTGCTCTGCTTCTTCGCTCCTGTAAGCTCTTCAGTTTCATAGCCGAAGACCTGGAATATGTTCTCAACAGCAGGGAGGACCTGGTTCTTGATGTAGTAGTCTGCGTCATAGTCGCCCTGCTTGACCTCTTCAGGCAGCTTTGCCCTGTCGCGGATGCGCTCCTTGCCTGCAGTCACGACATAACGGACAATCATGCCAGGAAAGACATCAGCACCCTTTGCCTTAAGGCGCTTTGCAGCAGCCACGTGCGGGCCGATGTTGTCATAAGACTCTATCGGGCGGGTGAGCTTTGTGGGTATAGCGAGGTCACCCACCTCGGCCTTCTTGTCCTTGAGCATATTGACCACTTCCTGCACATACTTGAACGCCTTCTTGGGATCATTCTCCTTCAGTATTATGCGGAGCACCTCCTTCTGCGTCCTCTTGGCGATGGCGCTCACGTTCCTCCTCACTGTCTCGAAGCCCTTGATCGTGATGTGGTCCTTGCCGTCTATCAGCGCGTACTTCTTCTTGGCGCCTGACTCGGCATCCTTTATGGCGACGAACAACGCGCGAGTGTAAGTGCCGTCATACTCAAGCTCCATCATGCCCGGCAGGGTGTTGTTTATCTCCTCGCAGAACTTCAGCGCGTCCTTCTCTGTCTTGTCTGTCAGGTGCAGGAACACCGAGTCTGTGTCAGAGTACAGCACCTCGAACCCCTTCTCCTTCGCAGTGTCTATCACCTTGTGGATGTAGAACCTCGCGTAAGCGGTCACGGACCGCGCGCAGTCCTTGGAGTACCAACGGGCAGCGAAGAACCCGAGATAGCCGTAGAAAGAATTCGACAGGACCTTGAGCGACTCCTGCCTGGCGTCGAGGAAGACCCTCTTCTTCTTATCAGCGGTCTTCATTATCTCCTTGACACGCATCCTCCTGGTGATTATCTCCTTCAGCACAGTCGAGAAGAACCCTTCCTTCTTCCTGCAGAACCAGAGATGCACCTTCTCATGAGGAACCTTGTCCTTGTCCTTGCAGCAGCTGCAGTTCAGGGTCTCGATGCTGATGTTGTGAGAGACGATTATCGACGGGTAAAGGCTCCTGAAGTCGAACACCATCACATTCTCGTAAAGGCCGGGCTTGGGCTCGTAGACAAAAGCCCCTTTTATGCGCTCGCCCATCCTCTCCTCAAGCTCGCCATGGTGCGGCTTGTTCGGGATGAACTGCCTGAACTCCTCTGCGCGCCGCATGATATACCACTCGACAAGCTGGGAGAAAGACATCCTGTTCAGGTCATTTATGGTCTGGCCGACGAGCTTCACCAGCTCTATCAGGTTCGGAAGGACCTTTTCGCAGAGCTCGAACGTCAGGCGTGAGTCCTTCAGGTTGTACTTGGCGAAAGACTCCAGCTCATCAGAGCCCTTGTCCCACACCTCTGCGAGGCGGGCGATGTCCACATCATCCTTGTTCTCGCCCAGCAGCTCAGAAGCGACATCATCAAGACGGAAAGAGTCAGTCTGCATCTTCCTGGAGATCACGCGGCGTATGAAGTTGATTATGTCGACGTGCACGATGCCTGTCGTGTCTATCGAGCGGATGTTCCCCCTCGGAAGCGATGCTGCCTCATAGTCGAGGCTGAGGTCCATCTTGATCTTGTACTTGCTGGCGCGCTTTATGATGAAAGGCATGTCAAACCCGTCAGAATAATACCCGGTCAGGATGTCCGGCGAGAAATCGTTCACCAGCTCCTTGAAACGCTCAAGCAGCTGCGCCTCGCCCTCGACAAACTCGATGTAGTCAAGGTCTGTCTTGAAACGCTTCCAGGTTATCACGCGCTTGAAACCGTTCCCGTACAACGAGACCATAAGTATCGGGTGCTTCTCAGGGACCGCGATCTTCCCATCAGGATTGTATGTCTCTATGTCAAAAGCGAGTATCTTCAGGTCATCAAGAGATTCGTTCGAGGTCTGGCTGATGCTGCTGGCCTTGAAGAGCGGCACCCGGCTGCGCTCAGCCCTTTCGCTGAGCGGCTCTGCCTCCACATCAGTGAGTATGAGCGGAGCGATCTTCTTGTCGATAAGGTAACGCCTTGTATAGAGTATGTCATATTCCAGGATGTCCTCAACATCCTTCATCGCCTTTATCTCCTCCCGCAGGATAGGCACTGCCTTAGGGATGTTCACAGTCACCTTCACTGCCTCGAGCTCCTTGCCGTTCAGGACCTTCTTTGCAGAAGATGTCTTCGTGACATCATATGTCTCGTCACCCTTCTCACCCTTGTCTGCCTTGCTTGACTTAATGCCATTGAGCTGGTCCTTTAGAGAGCTTATGCTGACGCCTTTCTTAGGCACCACATAGAAATAAGGCTCAAAATCCTCATCAACAACCCCTATCTGCTTCCCGTCCTTTGTGCGGCCGTACATGTAGACAGCTGCTCTGCCCCTCACAACCTTATAAGTGAGGTCTATAGGGTAAAACTGGAGCTTGGGCATGATGGTTGGGAAAAAGCCCGTATGATATATAAATTTAATTGGCTAAACAGGCAAAACCACCCTCTCAGGACCCTGACAAACCTTTTAAATCAAAACCTTTTTAAACCCTTTTCTAAACTTATTCAATAGTGGCTTAGAGTGGTGTATTCTATGGCAGAAAACAAGGATGATGCGTATGACATCGTAATCGTGGGCGCAGGGCCTGCAGGGCTGACCGCAGGCATCTACGCAGCAAGGTACAAGATGAGCGCAGTAGTCATAGGGCCGGACGTTGGAGGCACGGCCAACCTGGCGCACGACATAGAGAACTGGCCAGGGTTCAAAGGGCTGGGAATGGAGCTCATGGAAAAGTTCAGGGAGCACGCAAAATCATTCGAAGTCCCAATAGCTGAGGAGAATGTCAAGAGCATAGAGAAAAAAGACAGCCATTTCATAGTATCGACCGAGAAAAAGAAGTACACAGGACTGTCAGTCATACTCGCGATGGGCACAGAGAGGAGGAAGCTTGACGTGCCAGGAGAGGACGAGCTCTTCGGCAAGGGAGTCAGCTACTGCGCCACATGCGACTGCCACTTCTTCAAGGACAAGACAGTGGCTGTGATAGGAGGGGCGGACGCCGCAGCAATGGGAGCACAGATACTCAGCCAGCACGCGAAGAAAATCATCATAATCTACAGGAAATCACACATGAGGGCAGAGCCTACAAGGGTGGAAGAGCTCGAGAACGACCCCAAGGTAGAGTTCATCTACAACGCGAACGTCACAGAGATAGCGGGGGACAAGACAGTGGAGAAGGTCAAGCTCGACACAGGCCAGGAAGTGCAGGTCGATGGGGTCTTCATAGAGATAGGGGGCATACCACTCACATCTGTCGCGAAAGAGCTCGGCATAGGGCTCTCAGAGAGCGGACGGATAAAGGTGGACACAGGCATGAAGACAAACGTGCCAGGCGTGTTCGCCGCAGGCGACATAACCACAGGCAGCAACGAGTTCAACCAGATAGTCACAGCAGCCGCAGAAGGCAGCATAGCCGCGCTCAGCGCGTTCAACTTCGTGAGGAAATCGAGGATAAAATACAGGGAATAGACCATGGTGACCAAGAAGAAAGCGATCAAGAAGAGGAAAGCGGCCAAGAAGAAGGAAGAGAAGGTCGAGGACGACTTCTGGTCAGACGAGGACCTTGAGGAGGACATGGACGACGAAGCGCTCGAAGACATCGACGTCACAAAGCTCAAGTTCACAAAGATAAAAGACCTCAAGGAAGGGATGGAAGACGTCAACGTAGATGGCACGATAGACTTCATCGGCGATGTACAGGGGAAAGACTACGGCCAGGAGCCCTACGCAATAGGCTTCATCAAGGACAGCACAGGAGAGATAAAGCTCACATTCTGGGGAGACAACGTCGCCAAGGCCAAGGAAGGAAAGAAGGTCAGGATAGTCAAAGCGGCAGTCACATCATTCAGGGAACAGCTCCAGCTCAATCCCGACAGGAGAATAGGCATAGAGTTCGTATGACCATGGACAAGGAACTTCTCAAGCCGATAATAACCGCCCTTGTCCTCGTACTCTCGCTGAGCACTGCAGCGATGATATACTTCTCCAACATCAAGGCCATCGCGTTCGACCAGGACCTCTATGAGAAGGAATACCAGAAGTTTGACATAAGGTCGCAGTTCCCTCCCGAGACAAACCTGACGAGGGAGACAGCAATACTTCTCGACTATCTCGAGCACGGCACCGGGACGATAGATTCCGACTTCTTCAACGAAAGGGAGAAGACACACCTCGTCGAGGTCAGGGCGCTATTCAGGCTCGTCACGCAGATGCTCACGATAGCCGTCTGGATATCCATCATATCCATGATGCTCCTGATAACGTCTGTGAAGAGACATGCCTCGCACCTCCCGCACCAAGAGGGATTCGAATACTCAAAGAAGATAATATCCGGCATGCTCATAGGCATAGGTTCCGCGGTCGACGCCATAGCTGTCGCGTTCATGGCCCTGGCATTCACCTTTTCTGTCGCGTTCTACAAGTTCCACGAGATGTTCTTCAAGACAGACACCTGGCTGCTCAACCCTGCCACAGACAACCTCATACGCATGTTCCCTGAACCGTTCTTCTACGACCTGTTCGTCAGGATAGTGCTGACCAGCGTCATATTCGCCACGGTCATGCTCGTCATAGGGTTCCTGATGAGGCTGGGAAGGCCTACATTCCTTGACAGGATAAGAAAATAGCTCTAGCAGATGTCACTTTGCCACGACAGTCATGGTTGATAAGCAGCACTTTGCGCTTTTTCTTGCCGCAACGTCGAAGCCTGCCTCCGCTTGCTCACGCTGTTCGCAAGCTCCGGGACGCCACGCACGCTTGAGTACCTGATGTATCTTTCTTTGCCGAAGGCTTGATTCTTATTGTTCCGATGTATTACATAGAAAGCGTGCTGACAGGCGTCACCGGCTTCGACGTTGCTGAGTCTGGACGTGGCGTCAATACAAGAAATCACTTAGCTTCAAAGCCCATCTTCTCGAGCTTCTCCCGAGTGGTCTTGAGTTTCACATAACGGAGCAGGTCGTCGCGCTTCAGTATCCCGACCGCACCTTTCTTGCCAGAGACAGGGACAAATTCCATGCCTGCCTTCAGAATACCCATCAGCGCAGGGTACGCCCCTGTAGTGGGAGAGACCTTGGGTATCTTCTCCTTGTGCACCATCACATCCTTCACCTTCAGCCTTCTCCATTCTTTCTTGGCTATCTTCTGGACGTCATCTATGTTCAATACGCCCTGGAGCTCGTGGCCCTTCATCACGACAAAAGAGGACTCATCCTTCTTCAGGAAGTGATCGATGACCGCCTCACGCAAGCTGATGTCAGGGCCTATCCGCGGGAACCTGCGGACAATGAACTCCTCCACTTTCTTGCCGGACAGCGCGTCCTTGATCACGACCTGCTCATAGCTGAGAGTGGAGAGCGCCAAGAGGAAGAAACCTATCAACACCATCCAGAGGCCTCCGAAATTCCCTGCAAACACGCTCACCAGCCCCAAGAACACAAGAGTGTACGCCACGAGCTTGCCGCCAGCAGATGCGATGCGGGTGGCTCTCTTGAAATCCCTGGTCCAATACCAGATGATGGAGCGCAGCACCCTGCCGCCGTCAAGCGGGAAGCCAGGCACGAGATTGAATATCGCGAGTATGAGATTTATCCTGAAAAGATAGTTCGCGACAGCAGCGACATAGAAGAAGGAAGTGATGTTGTAGACTATGAGAGCGACCATCGAGATGAACAGGGACATCATCGGGCCTGCGATGGCCATCTGGAACTCCTTCTTCGGAGAGATATGCTCCTCATGCGTGCTGGCCATTCCGCCGAAGAAGAAAAGAGTGATGCGGTCGACCTTCATCCCGCCATGCCTCGCGACAACAGAGTGCGAGAGCTCGTGCAGCAGCACAGAGACGAAAAGCAGCAGCGAAGACAGAGCGCCCAGCACCCAGTATGCTGAAGAGGGCTGCCCAGGCCACCTCTGCGGGAAGAAACCAGTGGCCAAAGCCCATGCCAGCAGCAGGAATATGAAGAACCAGGAGTAATGCAGGTACACATCAATGCCAAGATACTTGCCAACGTGGATGTTGCGCTTCACATTACACCTCTTTCATGCCGTGTAATATGCCGGTACATTTTAATGTTTCTGTTTCTGAGCTGTTGACCAGGTCAGCTCTGTCTGTTTGCAGCTTGATAGCAGGTACCAAGCCAATCGCTGGACTGCTCATCGCCGAGCACGCAGCTTCAAAGCCTGCCTACGCTTTTGCTCCTTTTGTTTTCGTGCCGCAAAGTCCTGCCCTACTCCGCTTTTGCTATGCTACGCTTCGCAAAAGCTCCCGTGCCGCCGCGCACGCTTGATTAATGTAAAATTGAATTTCGCCGAAGGCGTTGATTAATATTGATTCGATGTAATGAGCTAAAAGCGTGCTAATTGGCGGCAACGGTCAGGACTTTGCTTTTGGCAGCACCGGCTTTGAAGCTGCTTGTGGCTGCTGCCATGACTTGGCTAATGCTTAGAAAATTATTTAAACAACAAGGGCGTCTGACTGGTTGATGGAGATATTCATCGAGAGGATCAAGGACCCTGTGGAGGGAAGAGAGGTCGAGTTCGTAGAGTCCAAAGGAATAGGACATCCTGATTCTATATGCGATGCTGTGTGCGAAGAATGCGGCCAGGCGCTTGCCGCGTATTACAGGAAGAGGTTCGGCAAAGTCCTGCATTACAACATCGATAAAGCGCTTCTCGTGGCAGGAGCAGCTAAGCCTAAGTTCAAAGGCGGCAGGATACTCTCACCCATCAAGCTCACCATCGCAGGAAGGGCGACAGACCGGCACGGCACAAAAAGGCTGCCTGTCAGGAAACTGATAAAAGACACAGCAGCAAGATACCTCAAGCGGTTCAGGCTCGCGAAGTTTGACGTCGCAGTGGATATCAAGTCAGCAGCAGCGAACCTTGAGGTCGTGTCGAGATCAAAGAAGGCTGTCGCGAACGACACAAGCTTCGGAGCATCACACTACCCATTCTCAAAGACAGAAAAGCTCGTGCTGGACGTTGTCGATCACCTCAACTCACAGCAGTTCAGGAAGATGTTCCCTGCAGCAGGGCCTGATGTCAAGGTCATGGGAGTGAGGAAGAAGGATGTGCTGGAGCTCACAGTCGCGATAGCATTCATAGGGAAGCATGTCAAGGACATGCATGACTACATCATCATCAATGACGGCATCGCAGAGCACCTCATAAGAAGATACGGCGTGAAGACAGGGATAAACACCCTCGACAACGTGACCGGCGACGAGAACTCAGTCTATCTCACAGTCTCAGGCCTCAGCGCAGAGATGGGGGACGACGGCCAAGTCGGAAGGGGCAACAGGCACAACGGCATCATAACACCTGGAAGGCCCATGTCGATAGAGGCAGTGGCCGGCAAGAACCCCCGCCACCCAGGCAGGAGCTACCAGATAGCAGCATACACCATAGCAAAAGAGCTGGTCGAGAAAGCAAATGTGAAGTCTGCAGAGGTCAGCCTGGTGACAGACATAGGATCTCCGCTGGAAACACCCAATGCAGTCTCAATAAGGACAACAGGCAATGTCAACAAGGAGACTGTGGAAAGAATAGTGAAGAAAAACATAAGGGATGCTGTGAACAGCTGAACCTATTTCTCGTCATCCTGCACAGCATGAGCCACAGGCCCCCTGACCCTTGTCCTGCCGAACACCCACAGCTCCTCTGTGGCGAAGATGACTGCGGACAGCATTATGCTGACAATGATTATCGAGATGAAGTAATGCATGCTGAAGAACTCCACAGAAGCTACCACAAATATCCAGTTGAACAAAGAGCTCGCAACAGCGACCAGAACGAACCTCTCCATCCTCACAGGCATGTTGCCCCTGACATGGAAAGTGTACTTCAGGTTGAATATGAAATTCAGGGACCAGGCGACCGCGAGACCTATCGCGTGCGAGAAGTAATAAGTCATGAGCACCACCTCTGTCAGCAGCACAGTCAAGAACAGCTGCATGGCAAAAGTGGTGGTGCCTACAAAAGAGAAATTCACGAACTTCACCGCTTTCTTGAAGATCCTCTCTTTCATCTTGAAACCAAAGATTATCAGCTCAGTCCTTCAGGCCTTTGCATTCCATCTTCTCGAGCTGGCAGTTCCTGCACTTCCAGATGGCATATTTAGAGTTGCCGCTGAGAATGTTGCCGCTCTGGACCATATCATCCTTGCACTGGGGGCATTTCATGTTCCACACCTCTTGCGCCAAATGAGCACGCAAATACCATTATCGAGCATGCATAAAAATGTATTGTTTTATTGCGAATAGCGCAAGACCTCTTCTTTAAAGATGAGCTGTAGCGCCGTTAGTCGCTAATTGCGCTATCCGCAATGCTCAAAATCGCGAAGCGATGTTGGCACGCCAAAATGCAAAGCATTTTGTGCGTTCCGCAGATTCGCCTGTTCAAAGCGAGTCCCGTAAAACTCAAAATCCTTGGAGGATTTTGGTACCAAAATCTCCGATTTTGTGTACCTCGCCCTTCAGGGCGAGGATACTCAAAAACGCTCTGCGTTTTTGGTACACAAAATCTAGGGATTTTGTTGTAGGGACGAGCGGCGAGCCTGCGTTATTCGAGTCGCATACGGAGCGCCTGCTTGGTTAATATGATTAACCAAAAGATTTAAATACTCTTTTCAAGTTAATGGTATTAACGTGGTTGAGAAGGGAATAATCGAAAAGAATCTCAATGAATATCTTGAAATAGCGGAATACGCATTCAGCAGGAAGAAGTTCAATACTGCGGTGACGCTATACTATAAGGCCCTGGTCGAGCTCTGCGACCTTGAACTGCTGAGAAAACTGAATAAGATCGGTGCCAACCACACAGAGCGTTTCGACCTTCTCAAGGAAGCGTCCCCATCACTTTATGATTCGGCATCTAAGCTGTTCAGGTTCTACAGGGATTCATACAACAAGGAGATAAGCGCGACAGTAGCGAAGCTCGTCAAGGAAGAGGTAGAAAATGCAAAAAGAACTGTCATCGGCAACAAGGGCCGTTAGGAAGTGGATCAAGGGGAGCAAGGCATTGGATGTAGTGCTCTTCGGATCCGCAGTCAGGGGAAAATCGATCCCGAATGACATAGACCTCTGCATACTCATAAGAGATGATGATGAAAAGAGAAGCCTTGACCTTGTCGACTCACTAGGCCGCGCGACAGATGGCCTGGGATTCAAGTTCCACATAAATGTCCTGACGTCCGGGTCCTTCCTGGCCGGCAATCCCCTCGCCAAGACACTCCTCAACGAAGGATACAGCATAAAGAAGGGTAGGATGCTGTCTGCGGTCTTAGGGTTCCAGAACAAGAGCCTCTTCATATATACACTGAAACATTTCTCCCCCTCTGGACGGGTCAAGTTCCATTACCTGCTCAAGGGCAGGTACGGCTCTGAAGGGATACTGAAGGAAGCAGAAGGGGAGTTCCTCGGCACCGGTTCAATACTTGTGCCTACATCGAAAGAGGACCTGCTGAAAGAGGTTTTCGACAAGTGGGGTGTGAAATACAGGATAGAGAGGATGCTCATTGGTTAATTATGTTAACTAAAAACGCTTAAAAAACTATTTCGGTTAATAGTGTTAACGTGATTGTGAAAATGCAGAAAAAGAGGCGCATGAAGGGCAGGAAAGCCCAGCTTACCCTATTCTTCCTGATAGGGCTGCTGATGATAGCAGCATTCTCGTTCTTATGGTATCTCAACACAAGGCTTGCGCAGGAGCAGCTGCAGGCGCCGACAGAGAAACTGATTGCGGACCTGATGAAGACAGGCGCGATACCTTACTATGTCGGCGTGTGCCTTGAGAACGTCAGCAAGGAAGGGGTGCTGCTCGTCGGACAGCAGGGAGGAGACATCTTCATGGACCAGGGAGGCCCGGCGCCGAGCCCGACAAGGTTCATACCTCTCGGAAGCAGGGTGACATACGGCATATCAGCTCCGTTCCTTGTGAACAAGACAGTATACCCTTACCCTCCAGGCTATCCTGGCGGAGAGAGCAGGCTGCTGCAGGTGCCATACCTCAACTTCAATACAGAAGGAAGGTTCGGAGAGGTGACATTACGGAGGCTCTGTGACACATACGGACCTAACTCGGCTCTCGCACAGTACGTATTCGCGGGAGGGATAGAAGGGCTGACGCACGTATTCTGCCAGGCACCATACATCTACGCAGACGTACTGTCCACACAATGGCAGCTGGAGCAGTTCATACAGAAAAGGGTCGTGAACTGCACAGACTGGGAAGCGATCAACAAGGAGACAGGATACAACGTGACACCGACGGGAGATCCGAACGTCACGTTCAGGCTCGGCGTCAATGATGTCTCTATAGATGCATTCATACCGCTCGAGATCAAGGTCGGAGGCAGGGAGCCAGTCTACACAATCGGAGACTTCCACACAAAGCTCCCGCTGCGGCTGAAAAGGATAGTCGAGCTCGCATCATTCCTGGCGACGTATGACTCCTATCGGCTGAGCTTCAACCTCAGCGCAGACAACATGAGGACATTCGACTACCTCTGGGACACCAACATATTCGTCAAGGTCCTGACACCCCTCAAGGCAGCAGGCATATGGGAGGATGTAGTCACGATAGAGGACACAGCATCAGTCATAGACGGCAAGAACTACTTCTACACATTCGCAAGGCAGAACAGGTACCCTGCGCTGGACTGGATACACCAGCTCACCAACTGGACAGAATTCGACATCGTGGTCATGGAGAATGATACCAT
>JAHJSS010000008.1 GCA_018830225.1 Nanobdellota archaeon | reverse complement strand
CTATTGAATAATGGTCTTTTAAATGCTAAAATATTTATACGCAGCAGCTCTCATGCAAACCCGTGCAATACAAAAAACTAACCATAATAGGGACTTCACACATAGCCAAGCAGAGCCTCAACGAGATAGAAGAGGCGTTCGAGAGATACAAGCCAGAGATAGTCGCTGTAGAGCTGGACAGGAAAAGGCTGCACTCGCTCCTGTCAGAGGAAAAGAGCCACGTAAGCCTCAGCCAGGTCTCTAAGGTAGGGCTCAAAGGCTACCTGTTCGCGCTCATAGGAGGCTGGCTGCAGAGAAAGCTCGGCACGACAGTGGGGGTCATGCCAGGGTCAGAGATGAAGCTTGCTGTGGAGCTAGCGCGGAAGACAAAGGTGAAGATTGCGCTCATAGACCAGGACATAGAAGTGACGCTCAGGAAGTTCTCACAACGCCTCACATGGAAAGAGAAATTCAGGTTCATGGGAGACCTGCTCAAGTCAGTGTTCTTCAAGAAAAAGGCGCTCAAGGAGATAGGCATCGACCCTGAAAGATTCGACCTCTCGAAAGTGCCTGAGAAAGAGCTGGTGAGGAAGCTCATAATCCAGCTCAAGGACAGGTATCCTAATGTCTATGACGTGCTTGTCAGGGAAAGGAACACAATCATGGCGAACAACATAGCGAAACTCATGCACAAGTACCCTGACGAGACAGTGCTGGCAGTAGTAGGCGCAGGTCATGAAGAAGATATGATCGAGATGGTCAGGAAAAGGATAGAAGGAAAGGCGGATGTGGTGTGATTTCTAAGAAACCTTTATAAACTAAAATCTCCTTGAAACGCCATATGTACAGCTGGCGCAACTTTGTCGACAAGGTCAAGCGGTACTACCCGCTCGAAAGCTTTGAAAAAAGAGGTCTTGTGATAGCACTACTCATTCTCAGCTTCATATTCTCATTCAGGGACTGGGGAGTTGAGAGGTTCGATGTCGCAATGGGCGTAAGAAACCTCATCATAACACTCATCCTGGTCGCGATAGCGATGGCAGTGAGGGAGCTGGCGCACAGGACAATAGCGATATGGCTCGGATACAAATCACAGTACAAGCTGTGGTTGCTGGGGCTCGTCATCGGGCTCGTGGTAGCATTCGTCTCCAATGGTTACCTTTTCTTCATCGCGCCAGGGACCATGATAATAACACACCTCGCAGTCCACCGGCTGGGAAAAGCACACTACGAACTGAGCTACAAGCACCTCGGCTGGATAGCGATGGCAGGACCAATAGCCAACATGCTCCTCGCAGTCGTGTTCAAGACACTCTCAGTCGCGACAGCAATACCTGTCTTCGAGAAGGCGATGATAATCAACATCTGGATAGCTCTTTTCGACATGGTGCCCATACCGCCGTTCAACGGCAGCAGGACATTCTTCGGCTCGAGGTATGTGTATGTGTTTGTGCTCGGTGCGCTCATCGGCTGCGCAGCAATGCTCTTCTACATGGGAGGCATACTCCCGATAATAGGTGCATTGATCCTGGGAGCACTTGTGCTGCTCGTGTTCTTCGCATTCGTGGACAAGAAGTGGTGATGTTCTCTTTACAATGCATTCTGCAGCGCCACGCTGTTACACAGTTAGCAGTGGCACCGTGAATGTGCGAGGCTCTGTATGTGATTGGTCGCTGCCGTTGGGGGGGACGCCCCCTACGGGGAGACAGGCATTGCAGAGAATTAATCACTAGCCGAGCTTCACGTGCCACTGCGTCTGCAGTGCCACGCTGCTACCCTGCAGCTTTCACGCTAAGCTGGCACGCGAACAGAGTAGGGACTTTGCTGCGCAAAGCCCTACCCAATCTATTGGTTTGCAACAAAGGAGAGCCTGTTGCCGGCAAGGAGAAGAATCACTTACAGCTATAGGCTCACGCCTTTCACATATTGCTGGGCAAGTGCCAGTTTCCGCCTAGCTTTCAATACCGACGCACGTCGCGGTGGCACTGCCGCAACGAACTGCTATGGCCCTGCTTAAGCAAGAGAGAATACTGCTTTCTGGAAAAGATATATTGCAACGACCCAGCTGACTATCGTCGTGAATCCGAAGAGCATCACGAACATGTATATGCCGCAGAGGATGTCCATGATGCTGGTTATGTCCTCCCTGAAGAGCCAGCCCTTGATGATAAGATAAGCGACGAAGATGAGGCCGATGCGCCAGCCTATCAGCACATCATAGTGCAGGAGAATCACAGCTACAGATGCAAGAAGATCCCCGACTCCCAACAGCTTGACGACCATACCTATAGCCAGAAAGGAATAATATTTAAAGTTCACGTATTTTCGGCAGGCCATGGAAAAAGTGTTCGGCAAGGTAGGGGAGAGCATCTGGAAGTTCACAGGAGGGGACAAGAGCAATGTCTACCTCATCGATGGAGCGAAGAAGATAATCATAGACACAGGGAACAGGACATACAGGGACCACCTCAAGAACTTCATGGGAAAAGCAGTAGATTTCGACAAGGTGGACGTCGTTATCTTCACCCACCTGCACTACGACCACTCAGGGAACTTTGACATGTTCCCTCAAGCACAGTTCTACGCATCACCAGAAGAGATACAGGCATTCAGGGAGAACCCTGAAGGCACTGTGCTGGACGCGGTCGTCGCAGAGAAACTTTCCAGCATACAGATACTGCCACTGCCGAAAGAGCTGCATGGACTCAAGGTCATAGAGACGCCAGGGCACACTGTCGGCAGCATATGCCTCTGGTACGAGAAAGAGAAAGCGCTCTTCACAGGAGACACATTCTTCAGGAGCAAGATGCAAGGTAGGGTAGACCTGCCCACATCGGCACCGCATGAGATGAAGAACAGCATAATGAAGCTGATAGACGTGCCGTACAAGATACTTTGCCCAGGGCATGATTATTGAGCAACCAAGGGCTCTGTCCCGAGAGTCTTAAAAAGCCAAAAGAAGAGATTGTGGCAGGCTAGCCTGCCATAGACTTCTGTGCGGATTGTCCGCACAGAATGGGAGCTTACGCTACTTCCGTACTTTCTTTTTATGCTGCTGTTGCCTG
>JAHJSS010000071.1 GCA_018830225.1 Nanobdellota archaeon | reverse complement strand
CTTCCTGACTTTCTCAAGCTCCTCAAAACAACTCTTACGAACACAGGCCATTTTCTGCGAACCTCCTCTTTTGCCAAGTCCTCAAACAGCCAAAATCACAAGAATCAGATACCCTGTCTCAAGAATTCGCAGTTTATAAATGTTTCGTTTTTTAACTACCTATCAATAGTGACATTATTCAGGTAAGACAGCCGCTAAAAGCATCATCCCTCAAACACCTGCACCTGATAGACAAAGACCTTCGCTGACTTCCAGCAGTCATCGGGACCGCCCTGCCAGCCTATCTCAACTCATACAGGCGAGTGATTGCCGAATAGCAATCACCTAAAAATCCAAGATGCCTTGTCTCAAACGCGACAACCCTTCCGATGTCCTCCCCAGGTATCTGCGCTAGAACATCTGCAACAGAAGGATTGAATATTACACCATCACGAGCGTGCAAGGTCCTGATCTCCTTGTAAGGTTCGGGGTTCAGCTCTTCGGCAAGCCTTGTCGGGACAGGGTCCCAGAGGAATGACCTCCTCCGAGGGCGGACATCCTCGATGAAATACAACTCCCCCCTATAGTTGGGGACCATGGCGTCCAGATCCGAGGACACCACATGCACAAACCGCACCACCGGCTTGATCCTGGCTGCAAGCTCTTCCAGCCTTTCATCTGATATCTTAGGGAACAAATCCATAACGCACAACCCCTACAAGTAGTACTGCAATCGCACGCCCTTTTAAACAAAAACAGATTTGATGACCATTAGGTGGTGATATTTAATGTAAAGCTTAATAATCATTATTGACATGCATGTCAGTTGTTTATAAACAAAATGGGTTTTTTATTGACATAAGAGAAAAGTTTTTAAATAGAGACTACTCAAAAATTTACATGATAGAGAACTGCAGGGAAAGCAATGTGCAGTCATGCACAGTGGACTTGAGGCTTGGCAAGCTATTCACGCTGAAGGCATCAGGGACATTGGACCCCCCGAAGAACATGCCGACACCGCAGGAGACAGAACTGCCTTACATGCTCAGCCCAGGGGAGTACATCCTCGCATCGACCATAGAGCGGATCAACCAGACAAAAACAAAATACGCTGCGATCATAGCCCCATTGAGCAGGACATTCAGGATAGGGCTGAGCATACAGTCAGGGATGGTGCACCCCACCTACCAAGGAGAGATAATCGTGGGAATAAAGAACATATCCCCCCACAAGATACGGCTGCGAAGGGGGATGGGCCTGGTGCACCTCTGCTTCTTCGACGTGAAATCAGACATAATACCAATACACAGAGGATACCAGCACGGCAAGGTCATATGAGCGGAACACGACACCATGGCAATGATAGGATACACCCAACTCATGAAAGACATATTCGACGTCGACAAGACATCAGTCGAAGCGCTTTTCGACACGCTCGCGAAACACAAGCCGAGCGAGCTGCGTATGAAGACGCTCAGGAAGCTGGCGCAAGTGGAGGAAGAGACCATAAGCGGCCTGCTGAAGCTCGCAGGAGAGAACAACACAGGAGGAACATACAAGACAGTCAACTTATTCTTCACCCTGCTCGAAAAAGACAACATACTCTATGCTGAAAAGCGCGGCCACAGGGAATACTGGCGGTTCACAGAAAGGTCCAAAGACCTGCAGATATTCCTCAGCCATTCTGAGTGAGAAGCACCCCTAAGACGAGAAACAGCCAAACACAACCTTTTTAAACAAGCCCTTATTCCACTGGATATCACACGATTGGGTTCTAACACTAGAAACCAACACATCCGAGGCAAACGCATCCCTACGGTCTGCGAGTCTCGCATGTGTACCAACACATCCGAGGTGTTGATTCATGACAAAAGGCAAAACCGGCTCTTACAATTTCAAGGAAGTAGAGGAACGAGTCATAAAGTTCTGGGAAGACAACAAGATATACCAGAACATAAAGGCCAAAGGCCAGGGAAAAAAGACATTCTTCTTCATACAGGGCCCGCCATACACATCAGGCAGGATCCACCTGGGGCAGGCATGGAACAACACCATGAAAGACATGGCCCTCAGGTACAAGAGGATGAAGGGCTTCGACGTCTTCGACAGGGCGGCATACGACATGCACGGCCTCCCTACAGAGCGCAAGGTCATGGAGCTGCACAAGCTCGCCACGAAAGAGGACATCGAGAACTTCGGCGTCGAGAGGTTCATCAACGAATGCCTCAAGTGGAGCGTCGAGAAGGCGAAGATGATGGACCAGGACCTCTGGAGGCTCGGCGTGTGGATGGACTTCCCAAACGCATGCTACCCTGTGAACAACTCATACATAGAGGGCGAGTGGTTCCTCGTCAAGACAGCCCACAACAAGGAAAGGCTGTACGAAGGCCTAAGGACGATGAGCTGGTGCGCGAAATGCCAGACAGCGATGGCAAAGCACGAATGCGAATACAAGGAAGTGAAGGAGCCGTCCATCTTCGTCAAGTTCCCTGTCAAAGGAAAAGAGAAAGAATACCTCATCATATGGACCACGACGCCATGGACGATAGCATACAACCTGGCGATGATGGCCCGCCCTGAGCTTGACTATGTCAAGGCAAAGGTCGGAGACGAGATATGGATACTCGCGAAGCAGCTCGCGGCGCCAGTCATACAGTCATTCACAGAGCACACGCTCGAGATCATAGACGAGTTCCCCGGAAAACAGCTCGAAGGCCTCGAATACGAGCACCCATGGAACAGCAAATGGGACCATTACAAGGAGATAAAGGCAAAACACCCGAAGGCGCACACAATCATAATGTCAGAGGAGTACGTCGACACGTCATCAGGGTCAGGCCTCGTGCACTGCGCGCCAGGCTGCGGCCCAGAGGACTACGAGGTAGGATACCAGAACAACATACCCGCGTTCAACAACCTCCGCGAAGACGGCGTGTTCCCGGAAGGGATGGCAGAATTCTCCGGTCTCAGGGCAAAGAAGGACGACATGAAGTTCGTCGAGGCCATGAAGAAGGACGGCATGCTGATAGCGACGACAGACGTGGAGCACGACTACGCCCACTGCCAGAGATGCAAGGAACCGGTCATCTTCAGGACGACAAAGCAGTGGTTCTTCAAGACAGAGGACCTCAAGGACAGGATGGTCGAGGCCAACGAGAACATATACTGGGTGCCTGGAGCGGCAAAGAACGCGTTCAAGTCATGGCTCGAGAACCTGAGGGACAACTCGATAACAAAACAGAGGTACTGGGGCACGCCTGTGCCCATATGGAAATGCCCGACCTGCGGCAAGTACGAGGTCATCGGGAGCGCGCTCGAGCTCAAGGAGAAGGCAGGCCACTGCCCTGAGAACCTCCACAAGCCATGGATAGACTCTGTCGAGATAAACTGCGACTGCGGCGACATGATGAAGAGGAGCCCTGACGTCCTCGACGTCTGGATAGACGCGGGGACGCTCTCATGGAACATACTCGACTACCCGCAGAGGAAAGACCTCTACGACAAGTACTACCCTGCAGACTTCATCATAGAAGGCAAGGACCAGATAAGGGGATGGTTCAACCTGCTCATGGTGAGCTCATTCCTCGCGCTGGACAGGCCATCGTTCAAGACATGCTACATGCACGGGTTCGTCACAGACGTAGAAGGCGAGAAGATGAGCAAGTCCATCGGGAACATAATCTCGCCGTTCGAGGTCGTGGACAAGTACGGCGCAGACACGCTCAGGCTCTACACTATAAACACCAACGCAGGAGATGACATGAACTTCAGCTGGGACGAGGTGGAGCTCAGGCACAGGAACCTCTCAATCCTATGGAACACGCAAAAGTACCTGCTCGAGCAGAGCCGGCTCTTCGGCATACAGCCCACAGACAAGGTCTCGAAGAGAGACATCGGGGCGGTCGAGAAGTACATACTCTCCAAGACGCACTCCACGATCAAGGAAGTCAGCGAGATGTTCGAGAAGTACCTGCTGCACAGCATACCCGCGAAGCTCACAGAGCTGTTCCTCGATCTCAGCAGGACATACATACAGATGACAAGGGACAAGGCCAACTCAGAGGATGAGAAAGAGAGGCAGACCGTCCTCGACACGATATACCACTGCATGCTGAAGACCACAGTCCTCATGGCGCCGGTATGCCCGTTCATAACAGAGCAGATATACCACCACCTCAAGCAGGAGTTCGGGCTCGAGAATGACAGCGTGCATGACTACGACTGGCTCCAGGCAGACGAGTCTCTCATAGACAAGAAGCTGGAAGAGCAGTTTGACATAGCCAAGACAGCCATACAGTCAATCCTCTCAGCAAGGGAGAAGGCACAGACAGGCGTCAGGTGGCCGCTCGCAGAGGCTATAATGGTCACGAAGAACGAAGAGACCAAGAAGGCCATAGAGTCCCTTGCAGAGATAATCAAGAAGCAGACCAACGTGAAGAAGGTGTCTGTCGTGGAGAGGTTCGACAAGGTCAAGACGACCATAAAGGCGGACTACACCAAGATGGGCCCCTCATTCGGCGAGAAGTCACCGCAGGTCATAGCCAAGATGGCCACGACAAGCCCAGACGCGATACTCAGCAAGATAGAGAAGGACGGCAAGTACGTCGTCGAATGCAACGGCGACAGGTTCGAGCTGACGAAAGAGCACCTCATATTCAAGAGGGAAGTCCCTGACAACTACGCCGAAGGCGAGTTCAGGAACGGACTGGTCTACCTTGACCTCGTCAGGACACCAGAGCTGGAGGCGGAAGGATACGCAAGAGAGCTGATGAGGAGGATACAGGCGCTCAGGAAAGACTCTAAGCTGTCAAAGCCAGACAGGATATCATTGTTCATACAGACAGACGCGGACACAGTGCAGATGCTCAAGCCATGGAACGACGCGATAAAGGACAAGGTGGGTGCGAAGCAGATGAACATCACGCACAACGAGCCTGCCAAGATGCACGAGCACAAGAAGAAGGAGAAGATAAAGGACAAGGATTTCATGGTCGAGTTCGACAAGCTGCAATAGCCGCAGAGACTGTAGCGGCGCCGTGAGTATGCGAGGCGATTCTGCTTAACATTAGCGGCCGTTGTCGGGGGACGCCTCCGAACGGAGTGAGCGAGGCACCAAAGCGCTTGCCGCTTTGAGTGCCCCCTACGGGGAGACAGGCCCCGCGGTTAATGCATCGTCAGCCGAGCCTCACGCGCCGCTGCCACTGAAAATCACACTCATGCAATCAGCAAATCCTGAACATGAAGAATGCCCCAGATGCGGCAACACAAAACACCACGAGATCGTGCGGGTAGAGATAGACGGCAAAGAGAGCAGGGTGTTCAGGTGCAAGGCATGCGGGCACACAGAATACATGATGCCGCCACATGATGAAAAGAAAGAGAAGGAGACCGTCGAGAAGATGGGCGACGCGTTCAGGGAGTTCCTGAAGAAGAAAGAAAAATAAGAAGTCAACATGGAATACGCGCTTGAAGTGAAAGGGGTGACGAAGAAGTTCAGTGAGAAAGGAAGAGACTTCTACGCACTCAAGGACATCAATCTCAACATAAAGAAAGGAGAGATATTCGGACTTCTCGGGCCCAACGGAGCAGGCAAGACCACTCTCATGAACACCATAATAGGCATAGTCCTGCCTGAGAAGGGCGAGATCACCATACTCGGCGAGAGCAACAAGAACAAGGAAGTGTTCGACAGGATAAACGGCATATCAGCAGAGACATACTTCCACTGGGGCCTTAAACCTAAAGACATACTCAGGTTCTATGCCAAGGTCTACGGCATAGAAAAGAAGGCCGCAGAGAACAGGATAGACGAGCTCATAAGGATATTCGAGATCGAGAGCATACTCAACTCCAAGTTCGGAAGGCTGTCCACAGGCGAGAGGATGAGGCTCGCGTTCGCAAAAGCGATGCTCAACAAGCCAGAACTGCTCCTGCTCGACGAACCCACGCTCGGGCTCGACCCGCACATAGCGCAGAAGACGAGAAAGCTCATAAAGCTGATCAACAGGCACAAAAAGACGACAATACTGCTGACAAGCCACTACATGCAGGAAGTGGAGCTCCTGGCCAACAGGGTCGCATTCATCAACAAAGGCAAGATAATAGACACAGGCACAGTCTCAAAAGTCAAGCTCAAGCACTTCAACACATACGACCTGTGGGTGAAGCCAAAAGCCATCCCCCACAAGAACATTGTCAAGAGCATAGGGTTCGAAGTGAAAGGCCAGAGCCTATACAAGGAGATGAAGACAAAAGAGGACCTGAGCGTCATACTCGCGCAGCTCCACAAGCATGGCATAGACGTCAAAGACATAAAGGTCAAGAGACCCACACTGGAAGACTACTTCATAAAGCTCGCAGAAAAATGAGATGGAGAAAGATAAGATCATTGATGTACCGCGACTCTCTAGTAATCAGGAGAGTCAGCTTCAGGATACTTGAGATAATCTATTTCCCCATAACCACAATAGTCATATGGGGGCTCTTCGCGGTCTACGCGAGACAGATGGCAGCAGAAGCAGGGCTCATCGTCCTCATAATCAACATATTCTGGGCGTTCGCGCACCTGGCGCAGACAAGCTCCAACGTCCTCATGATGGAAGACATATGGAGCGGAAGCCTCAAGCAGGTCCTGCTCACAGGCATAACAGAATTTGAATACCTCGTCGCGAGGATGCTCACCGCATCGATAACCTCCACATTCATGGTGGTCGCACTCATAACGCTATCGCTGCTGTTCGGCATAAACTTCTTCCAGACAGACTTGATATTCCTGATATTGATAACGCTGGTAGGCTCTATGGCCCTCGCAGTCATAGTGGCAGCAATGATATTCTACATGGGAAGAGAATACGGCTTCCTGGTATGGTCAGCAATACAGCTGTTCATCATGTTCTCAGCCCCTTTCTTCCCGAAAGAGATGTTCCCGAAAGCAATACTGTACCTGTCATACTTGATGCCGTTCACAGCAGTGTTCGAGGCAGCGCGCGGCTTCAGCGTGACCGGCACTGTGCCCGCAGGCCTGCTCTGGTGGGGGGCAGCAGTCGTGGTGAGCTACTTCATCATATCCTGGCCGCTCTACTACCTATCATTCAGGAGAGCAAGAAAGACAGGCATGCTCGCGAGGATGCACTGAATGGTGAAGAGAAAAGCAGCAAAGAAGATGAGGGAAAAGGAAGCGAAAGCAGAGACAAAGAGCAGGACAACAGGCAATGCCATGCCCTTCCCCGCCCTGCTGCTGAAGATACTCGCAGTGGTGCTCGCGGTGATAATGTTCATCGCGCTGACACTCTATGTGCTCGACAGGATGCCAGCACGCGGATTCTGGACATTGACGATAATCCTTGCAGTGATCGCTTTTGTCATCATGCCTGTGATGAGAAAGAAGTTCGTCGAGAACTAGCTAATTGATAAGTGACTTGTAGTCCACTATGCAGGGGTCAAGCTCGCGCATCAATGCCCTGCCGCCCTTGCCAAGCGCCTTCTCCTGGATCTGCCTCGCCCGCTCGCGCGTCACGCCGAGACCCTTACCAGCCTCCTTCAGCGTCTGTTCCTCATCTCCGAAGCGGCTGTCAATCACCTGCTGCTCGCGAGGATTAAGAACAGCATAGACGACGTCACGCACCTTCCTCCTGAAGTCAACACGAACAAGCTCAGCCTCAGGGTCAGGGGAGTGTGGGTCCTCCACAACAGTGACGTAGGTCCTGCTGTCCGCATCATGGCCTAAGGGCTTGTCAAGGGACTCCATGTACATCGCAGCCATCGCCTCGAGCGCAAGCTCGACCGCGCTCGGCCTGACATCTATCGCAGCAGAAATCTCTGCAGCGTCCTGACGCCGTTCAGCCTCAGGGTCTGTGTTAAAATAGTCCTTCACCTTACTGATGGTCTCTTGCAGATGCGCAGGATACCTTATCGTCGCAGCCTTGTCGGCTATCGAACGACGGATGGCATGATTTATCCACCAAGAAGCATAAGTAGAGAGGCTGTAGTCGAGGCTGTTGTCAAAACAGTCTATCGCCTTCAAGAGACCTATGTTGCCCTCCTGCACAAAATCCATGAATGTCATGCCGCGCGAATGATATCTCTTGGCGATCGACACGACAAGACGGAGGTTGGAGTTGGCCATCTTATCTATGTCTTGCTTCAGCAGCCTCTCCAATGACATTAACTTGCCGTAGAACTCTGATGCATCAGGAGGCAAGACACCGAAATCTGCAATCAAGGCTGCGTAATTCCTAAAGTTCTCGCTCTTCTTACGCGCGCCAGCGATCTCAACATACGCGCAAAGATGCTCATAGAACCTATGCCTTATGCCCTTCCTCACACCCTCCTTGAGCCGTATGTGCTGCATGCTGGACAAGACCTTCATGCCCTGACGCGGATATCTGACACGCCTGACAGCATCCAGGAAACGGTAGAACTCCCGCTTCATCTCGTCACCGCTCAGCTCTCTATCATTAGACTTGAGCTGCTCTATGATATTGCTGCCGCTCTCTGCCTTGACTCCACACTCGACTACACTTTCGAGGGAAAGATACTACCTCCGGCCATACCGGGTCGTGAGGATCAATGAATCTATGCTATCACGCCAGAAACATATCTCCTCAAATATCTGCGTGACCTGCTCCTTGGAAAGAAGAGGATGCCTCGCGATATCATTCATATAAATACGCACGGAGCGGAGATAACCTGATTCCCTAGTGCCTGCCTTACTGTCAGCATCATCAGGCCCATCAAAAAGGAGTTCGATACCCTGCTTTCCAGAACTTCTCCTGCCTATGACATATCCCCCCGCCACACTGATAAGCATGCGGAGTTTAAATATCTTCTGACAGAACAGAGCCATGCCCGGCTATGCAGGGCAGTGGCGCGTGAAGCTCGGCTTACCTTGTTACTGTCGAAGGGCTGCGTCCCGGATGGAGTATCAGCCTTATTTAGAATCGGAGATTCTAAAGACTTTAGAACGCTTCGCGTTCTAAATTACTTCGTGCGGCTGGAACAGCCAGCTCGCTGGATGCAACCCCCGCGACGCCCGCGATTAGTCTGCTAAAAAGCCTCGTAAATCACGACACACTGTCTAAATAGAACTCAGTTGAAATCCTTAAGAGGCCTGTCCTCCTCTTTCTTGGGCGGAAGCATCCCAAAGCGCTTGAGGTATTTGAACAGCCTTTCCTCCTCAAGCTCGTCCCGAAGTTGCGCAAGATCCTTATCCATCCCCAGACCCCAGAGCGGATCAGATTAAGTCACTCTTCTTCCTCTCCTTCTACATCAGGAACAAACGGCTCGAAATCACAGTCGTCAGACATGATCCACCCCAATTTTCTTACACATTATTATGGTGTTCTAAGTATATAAAAGTTTCTAGACCGATAAAACGTAAATAATTAAGAAAATGAATTTACTAATAATTGAAAAAATGCTATTTTATCTGAATATAGTAAAAAATAAGCTAATAAATTTTAATAACTCCCCTGCCTTACTATACTTGGGCTGAACTACTTCACCCTATAAACACAATACCTGGGCTATGTCCCGAATCCCTTTTTGATGGTTAAAATTATAACCCGGAACAGCTGTTAGGCTGTTCTGGGGGTGGGGAGTGTTCCCCCACCATGGAGAAAGAGGTTAAGCTGGTTAAAAAGGTTAAGCGTTTGTTAAGG
>JAHJSS010000070.1 GCA_018830225.1 Nanobdellota archaeon | reverse complement strand
CTGCCGATAAACTACTACGTCAGGATATACAACGCCAGCGCTCCAGTATACTATCAGATATACTACGGCGCTGATAACATCACCTCTAATTTCAACACTGTCGGTGTGTTCGCGAACACCTCCTTCAACATCAGCATCAACCCGTGGGACGGGTTTGTCAACGGCACTTACAACTACACAACAAACTTTACTGTCACCAATGATATTGATAGGGATGATAAGTCAGTCCTTCTCTCCTATCAGTTGTCAGATTCCTGGGACTGCAATGATACCAACAGGTCCATCCATCAGCCCAAGAGCCGTGAGAACGACACTGAGCCGCTTGTTGCTGATTTCTGCTTCAACGCTGTTGATGATGACTGCGATGTAGGTATCGCTGGCTACACATTGGGCGGCAAGGACTGGCTTGATTATGGCTGCGGTTATGGGTTCAATCCTGCTCCTTTCGACCCGACGCTCTACATCAACGGCACGATAAGGAACATCTCGACATCAGAGCTTAAGGACAGTCCTGGAATCTATTATGTCCTCATAAACAACTCTTATGGCATGATAGAATATGATACAGAGACCAATCTCACAGGAGTCAACTTCGGAAGCATATTCGCGATAAGCAACAACAGCATCAGGGGCAGCCCTGCTGCCACATACGGTGACCGCTTCAACAAGCCAGCAAGGATAACGTTCAAGAGCCTCGGCCGCTACAGGAAAGTGCCGGTGATACTTGTTGATGGGTTTATCTGCCCTCCAGAGACATGCACCAACCAGGAGCCTGACCTCAGCCCGACCGGCATCTACAATGGCAATGTTGCTTTCACCGCAAGCCATTTCTCCACTTTCACGACCACGAACAACTCAAGGCTTGTCACTTTTACGCAGAATGAGTCCCAGGCAGGCGCTATCTCATCAGCTCTCCCCGCTTCGATTGAGACATACCATCGTGTCAAGTTCTTTGCGAACTACACGAGGTTCACTGATGGGCTCGCGATCAACAACTTTACGAATGAAGGTGAGGATGCTGACGTCAACCATAATGGCAGCTGCAGGATAACCCTTATCCGCCCGAGTGGCGCGGCAATTCTGGGGACTGAAAACCAGGTTATGCAGTACGATAAGTACTACGGCGTCTACTGGTACGAGTCTGGTGTCTACAACTTCACAGTCCCGTCTGACTACTATAAGTACAACATGAGCTGCAACTCTTCGATTTATGAGCCTATCAATACATCAGGCACTTTCAAGGTGACTGATGACACCACTCCTCCGATAAGGCCTGTGCTCTATCCACAGATACTGCTGTACCCATCGAACCTCACGACGAATCCTTACACGTGGGTTGCCGGCTATTTCAACGAGTCCGACATAAACTGGACCGTCGTCGTGCTTCATGGTTTTTACACCTACAACTTCACCAAGAATGAGACTGAGATGGCTGCGCTCTACTCTGAGTACAAGGGCGACGACATTGTAGTCAACTTTGATTCCAACAGGGGTGAGAATGTCACGTTCACTGCATGGAATCCCGATATTGAGCGTGCCCTGCTGAATTTCAGGTGGGTTGAGTTCTCCAACCATAACAGGAGCTACTTTGATAGGTATTATATTGTCAGGTCTAACAGGACCGGTGATGACATCAGGATAGAGTTCAATAATACTTTAGATGAGGATGTTGATATAGGGGTGATGATGAGGCTTTACACAGAGCCGCACCATTCCGGCTACTTCAAGGTCAACGTGAGCTTGTTCGGCGGCAGCAACCGCATCTCTGCATGGGGTGTTGACCAGGCAGGCAATCCCGGAAATGCGACGCATGACTGGATCAACGCGCCTTATCCTGCCACTGCGCCGAAGGCTCCGCAGATATGGCCTTTGCCAGAGGCGTTCATGTTCGACAGCAGCAATCTGAGCATTATAGGTTTCATCAACGAGACGTCCCTGTTTAACCTGAACTTGACGCTCAACTTTGTTCAGGGCTACAACTTAAGCACGAGGTGGGACAACAAGAGCTTCAACAGCTCTTACATGATGGCAGAGGCTCCTGTCACCGGCAGCGTCCCTGCAGGCAACAATTTCTTCTACATGTCAGACTATGATTTCACAAGGATTGACATGAGCGCGAACTTCAGCAAGTTCTGGGTGGAGTTTTCCAACCACGACAGGACTTATTGGTTCAGGTACGACGTCAGCAATGTGACTAATAATCCTGGTGAGGATGCCAGGATATACATAGATCCTCCTCTTGAGCAGTCTGTAGGCTTGGGCACACAGGCGTATTTCCATAACTCCTCTGTCAGGCAGGGCTGGTTCAACATCTCTGTCAACAAGACTACCACTCCTATCTGGAACAGCTCCAACATATTCTATGCTGTTGCATTCAGGTATGGTTTTGTGTTCCCTATAGAGGGATATCCTTCAGAGGTTCAGTACATCTACCAGGATTTCCGTCCGCCTGTTTTCAACCTATCAGGCATACCTAACTATACTTACACCAAGACCCCTGCTCTGTACTTCAATGTCTCAGATGATTACAAGGTCAATATATCATCGATGACAGTGAATGTCTCAAATTCCACTGGTTGGTTCGAGTTGTACGCTCCTGAGAACATCTCTTGCACAGACCTGTACGGCAACGAGTCTTTCTACAACTGCTCGTTCACCTTGAACAGGACAGAGAACGGGACTTATGATGTGAATGTCAGCGCTTATGACCTTGCTGGCTGGTTCAACTACTACAACAAGAGCATGAGGATAATCATAACCACTATAGATGTCACTGCTGTCTATGACGATGATGACATAACAAATGATCCTTGGCTGAACTTCACCTGGACAGCATCTCCGCTTGGGGAGCTTGACTATTACGAGTTCGCTCTGGGGACAGCACAATACCCGAACGCTGGATTTGACTCCATAAAAGCTTGGAACAATTCCTGTGCAGTATTAGGAGACTGCGCCCAGGACTGGATCAACTTCACGCATGACATGAACCTGTCTGACATCAACTCTACAGAGCTGAAGATGATGACAGGCACAGTATATTATCTTACAGTCCGAGCAAGGAACCTTGCAGGAGAGTACGGCACTTACGCCTCGTCAGATGGCATCTTGTTCATAGACCAGACCCCTCCTGCTTTCAAGTACCTAAATGACCATGGCCCTTGGACCAACTCAAGGTCTAGCCTCTCGGCAGATTGGCTTTTCGAGGACAATGAGTCTGACATAATCGAGTACATGTACACTCTAGGAACAGCGAAGTATCCTAACCCTGGCTATAATTCTGTCAAGGGCCAGACATTGATAGGCCTTAACACTGTGGTGAACGACGGGCTGAACCTGTCAGAGAACCGCACCTATTACTATAATGTCAAGGCCAGGAACGGGAATGTCGCGATGAACTACTCTGGCAGCTGGTCGTCTTGGTTCTCGTCGCCAGGGATAACTGTCGACACTTATCCGCCATACGGCGGTTTCATTTACTGGCAGAACCAGACTTATGCGACTTCAGGTTTCGTGACCCTGCACTTCAATGTCGGCCAGGACCAGCCAGGGACCAGCGATAATGTGAAGGGCCTGATACAGGTTGGTAAAGGCCTGCTGGTCAATGATGTGTGCCCGTCAATCTCTGACTTTGACTGGCTCAACACATCGCAGGTGCTGACCGGCGAGGGCTATAATGATACGAATGTCACTACCGGCTACTGCTATGTCTTCCGCCTGTATGCATGGGACAATGCGTCGAATGGTGTCACCTATCGCACAACTAACGAGACACTGAAAGTGCTGAAGGCAGACCAGACCCCTCCTTCAGATGTAGCTCCTGTAGTGGATGATGGTTTCTATACAAACAGCAGGACAAGCCTGCACGCTGACTGGTCTGACTCGTCCGACCCGGAATCAGGATTCAGCCATTATGCCTGGAGGATTGTCGATCAGCCCATAGCAGGTTTCCCTTATTGTGTCGTGAACACGACACCTCCGATAGGGACAAACTGTTCTCAGGTGGCTAGCGGGAACTCTTCAGCATCTGAAGTCAGCATAAATACGCTCAACCTGACTCACAATCACAAATACTATTTCGAGGTCAGTGCATGGAATAAGGCCGGCCTCAATTCAACGACCAGGTACTCTGACGGCATAATCTACATAGACAATGCACCCCCTGCGCCTGTCACCATATACCTTGTGAATGAGGATGATGAGAGCTCGTCACCTTACCTGACAGAGGTCCGCGACGGACAGATTAACATCACAGCATATGGTGACCTCGGCGGCTACAATGATATCGCTGCTTGCGTTCTGATGACTGATGATATTGATTACACAGAGAACACAAGCCTCGTGAGCGTGCTGTCTAAGTGCTCTGTCGGCCAGGTCTGGAGTGATCTGGACAGTGCTTTTTCATATGCGCTGACGAACTATACCCCTAAAATAATAACAAGGGTGAACTGCACCAATTACACCAACTACACAGGGGGACTTCCGACCCAGGAGGTGTTCACCTGGTACATCTCCTGCCGTGACCATTATTGGAATACGCAGAGCTATGGATATAACACGATGTTTGAGTTCGAAGTCGACTGGCCAGAGCCGCCTCTGGTGGATGTTAGTGTCGGCCAGTACGGGACCTATGCTCCGCCCGTGTACAGCGATGACAACCTATACTGCTATGCAGAGATGTCAGACCCTGAAGATGACCTCAACACCACTAATGTGAAGGTCGAGTGGTACAGGAATGGCAACCTGATAAGGTCCAATTATACCAATGCGACTGCTTTGGGCGGAGGCATCTATTACATTGAGGAAGTGCTTGCCTACGATTACACGTTCAGGGGCAACAACATAGAGTGCTATGTGAACGCTACAGATTCAAAGAACCAGTCAAACAGGACAGGAGCTTCAATAATAGTCAGCAATACAGAGCCTTATGACCTGTACATGACCTCTCCTGATTCAGAGACTGTCAGCAGGAACATGACCTTCACATGGTATGGGCCTTATGATGATGTTGACGCTGATTTCATGACCATGACTATAGAGGTGGATAATGAGACTGGCTTCAATGCAAGCGATAACCCTGATATGGTGTTCGGAGCTCCTGTCATGCTTACAGTTGGTGGCTCTCCGATATCTAGCGTGCAGAGCAACCCAGATGTATATGGCTCAAGGATAGTTTACGAGGATGATAGGGCAGGAAATTTGGACATCTACATGTATGATATGGAATCAGACACAGAGACTCCGATATCAACTGCATCAGGTCCACAGACAAATCCGCAGATATATGGTGATTACGTCGCTTACGAGAGCGCTGGTGGTGTGTACATATACAACACAGGCAGCGCTGTGACTGCCCAGGTGGTCGGGTCAATCACTGCAGGCACTATGGACTTCTTCGGTGACCGCGTCGTGTATAATGACGGTGCTGGCGTGAAGATGAAGCTCCTGGGCAACCTGAGCCGCGAGATAAGCGTCAAAACTCTGCCTGCAGCAGCAAATCTTGCAGTCTATGGCAACAACACTCTCTGGACAGATGCTTCAAACATCATCTGGATGAATGATTCATCCAACAGAAGCGCCGCATCCACTGGTTTGGTCGGTGCTGGCAAGCTCTTCGGATACTTCATCGTGAACGATTATTCCGGCATGATAAACATCACGAACCTGTTGAACGGTTCTGTGGCTGAGCTTCAGGGCTCATCGGCAGCGATCTATGGCAACAAGCTCGCTTACATAAACGCTTCAGGAGGCATCAGCGTGGCAGACCTTTTCAGCAGCGACACTTTCAATGTCTCTCTGGGCATGGCAGGGTTCAATCCTGCGGTATATGATAAGGTTGTGGCTTTTGATGACGGCTCTGATATCTGGTACGCAAGGCAGGACCTGTCTCTCAGGTCGAGGTTCATGGTCGAGCAGTATGTCGGTGATTCAGGATATGTGGTCGATACTGCTGATTCGCCTGACGATGGTTATGTCTGGAGGATACAGGGCTGTGACAACTCGTTTGCTGGCAACTCCTGTGTCTGGGGAGAGACCCTGTCTGGTGATCCATATGCTGAGTTCACAGTGGACAACACCCCTCCTGTGATAAGCAGCCTCTCTCCTGCGCAAGGCTCGGTTGTGGCTGGTGAGTTCAGGCTTTACGCGAACATTGTTGATAATCTCGGCGCTGATGCTGTCGATTATGCTAACTATACATTGACATACCGGACCAACGGGACTGTAAGGTCCGCCGGCAGCATGTCCCAGGCAGGCACTGTCTGGAAGAGCGAACTGCTCAGTTTCACTGACATAAACGTAAGCGAGTTCACTCTGCTGGTTCAGGCAAAGGATTTCATGGATAACTGGGCGTCCGCATCTGTGAATTTCACCGTCAATAATAATACTCCCTGGTTCCTGTTCGGCACAGGCGCAGAAGAGATGATAGAGAATACCACTGTATTCAATGCGACCATCGATTCAGACTTTGTGGCTTTCACTGTCCTTACATCGACGATAAGGATAGTCGGGCCTCTGCCTGCCACTACAGTCAGGTTCATCCAGTCCAAGACAAACACCACTATAACCAACCATAACTACTCTGACCAGATATCTACCTTGACCTGGCCTGACGGCAATTATAGGGCAGAGTTCACAGGGACGAATCTTGACGGCAGCAACAGCGCCAACAGGACTTTCTGGGTAGACCATTATTATCCGAGATGGTCGAATGCCACGACTATTCCGACAACAGTATATGCTAATACCTCTCTGACTTTGTCCATCTATTGGAATGATACCACCTTGAGGCAGGTGAACATCAGCTACAATAACACCCAAAACACATCGGACCCGACGCCAGAGGTCTATGTCAGGAACGCCACATCCAGCGGTATGTTCACTGCTTCAGGCCTTGATGTAAGGGGATACATAAACAGGACATTCTACTGGTGGTCGTCTGCGAAGGACGGCCGCGATAGGGTAAACCAGAGCAATGCGACAGGGCTGTTCTCTGTATTTGTTGAGTCCAATCCGCCGGTATTCAGCGGCAGCATATCCAGCATAACCCTTGATGAGGATACTACAAAGACATCAGGGCTTCCCGAACTTTCAACGTATTTCACTGACCCGAACACTGCAGGGCTGTGGGGCTATCTGGACAATCTCACGTTCACTGCATCATATGACGCGACGAACCTTTCGATAGCAGTCAATGCCATGACAGGCAAGGTCATCAACGTGACTGCGAAGAACAACTTCAACGGCAACATGGTCGTCTACTTCAACGCCACAGACCATTACAGCAAGACGAGCTACTCTAACCCTGTCACTATTGTCATAAATCCTGTCAATGATGCGCCTACAGTGGCGCCGATACCCATAGTAGACACTGAGGAGGACAATTCAAGCGGCGTGAACTACTCATTGGCGCCTTATACGAGCGACGTTGATGGTGATCCGTTCACCTGGCAGATGCCCGTGTACAACAACTCGGTCTTCGACCTTACAGGCTACAACCTCAATACAGGAGATTTCAACTTTACGTTGAAGGCCGACCAGTTCGGCATATACAACATAACTTTCAAGGTTACTGATGGCACTAATGTCACAAGGGCTAACGCGACAGTCAATATAACAAACGTTAATGATGCTCCTGTTCCGGGCAACTTCACCCAGCCTACGATAGGCTCGATAAGGAAGAGCAACATTACCATCAGCTGGGCTCCAGCATCAGACCAAGCCAATGAGAATCAGGTTTTGACATATTATCTGGCATACTCAACCACTGGAGGTGCTCCGTGGACAGAGATTGCCAACTATGCCTTATTGCAGCAGAACACCTCGTACAGCTGGGACTCGTTGGCTGCTTTAGGTGCGGCCGAGGAGAATGTGACATTGCGCCTGAACGTCAGCGATGGTACAGATACCTCAGATCTGGTATACGGGAACTTCACCGCAGACAACCTTGCGCCGCAGATAACCATAAACAGGCCAGCAACTATAATTGTCGGAAACTCATTCACTACAGATGTCACGACCCATGAGCCTGCCAGCTGCTCATTCCTGCTCAACGGCTCATCAAGAGGCAGCACAGTGAGCCAGACATCGCACCAGATAGCGATTTCAGGCCTTGCCTACAATGTCACATACAACCTGAGCATCACCTGCACCGATGCTGCTTTGCAGTCGGCGACCGCTGTAAAGCTCTTCGAGCCTAGGGCTACTGCCTTGGAGTTCGTGACCGCGTATGCATCGCCATTATGGACCTATCAGGGTGCTGACAATGTGAACATAACCATTGTTGTGGCGTCGAACAACTCTCTGAGCGGCGCGACAGTCATAACCCTGCCTGATGCATCGACTGACAGCAGGGCCATACCTGGAGCGTTCGAGCCAAGGATAAATGAGAGCAACAAGTATGCCTATCTGACAGCTTCAGCTCCGACAAGTCTCATCGGAAGGTACAATTTCACCATAGATTCGCTTGTAAATGCGCACGTCACGATAACGACGGATATAGTCCTTGAGGACCTTTATGAAGTCTTTGAGGCAGTGAACCAGACATTGAATGTGGGATAAGAAGGATAAGAAATGAAAAAAGTCAATATGTCAAGGATTGTTGCATTCCTTTTCCTAGCTGTTGCCCTGTCTGCTCTATCCTGCGCAGTATTCGCAGATGACGTCGTCTACAGGTATACCATATCAGGAGACCAGATAGAGAACGGCACAGTCCCTGATGCTACCCAAAAGAACGTCACGCTGCCGAACACCACCTGGAACCTGGAGCTTTCAGACACCACAGGCCAGTTCAAGGTCACTCTGTCTTCGATCAACGCAAGCCCTGCTGGAGGTTACCCTGTGCTTGACATAAACGCGTCCTCGGTGAATATAGCTTCACAGGATTATTCCGGCTCGCCGACTTTGAAATACGGTGCAGGAAACACCTATGATGCGAAATACGCTTACGCTTTCAATATAGGCCAGCTTACTGACAAGGCTTATACCGTCAGCATCAACTATTCGGGCGTCTCAGGAGTTTCAAACCCTGTGCTTTTCAAGTGCGAGCACAACTTCAGCACAGGTGTTACTAACACTTCGACATGCACACTTTTGTCATCATCTTTCGCGAATAATGTAGTTTCTGCTGTCACGACGAACTTCTCATCGTTCTTCCTTGCCCAGTACAACGCTCCTGGAGGTGGAGGCGGAGGTGGCGGAGGTGGCGGCGGCGGTGGAGGCGGAGGCCTCGGCGGTCCGCGCATAATATACGTCACTCCGACCCCTGAAGGATCATCTGTACAGCTGTACAACGGTGATGAGCTTGTCGTGCAGTACAAGGGCACGGACAGTCATTTCCGTGTTGTCAAGGTGCAGGCCATGAAGGTGGAGCTCAAGAACCTGCAGACCTCACTTCCATTCGAGATAAATTTCGGCGAGACTAAGACTATGGGTCTGACTTCCTTCTTTGCAAAGGATGCTGAGGTCTCGATGCATGTATCCAATGACTTTGTAATGCTCACTTTCAAGTCCATAGAGAAGCCGTCTTTCATGTTCCCGTTGCTTCCCCCATCAGCGTCTAAGAAAGCGCCTGTTCCGGCGCCTGGTGCTGCTGGTCAGCAATTGCCTGCCGCAGTCTACACGCCAAGGCCTGTTCCGGCGCCTGCTGGACAGACTGCCGCAGGAGAAGCCATGCAGCAGGTCCAACTCCCTGAGTCTCCGATAGGTATCTGGACGATAATATTCGCAGCAGTGTTTGTCATATTCCTAGTGGGAGGCGTGGCCCTTTACCGGGCTAGGCTTCATCGCTTGGAAAAACCCCCTACTGTAACTAGGACAGGTTTGGAGTCTACTGGTTTACCCGAAACTTCTTCCACTGGCTCCAAACCTGCTCCTGAATTTAAGCAGGCAGCAGTAGAGGAAAGACCCAAGCCCATCAAGCCAGTAGTCATATCGCAGGCCAAGAGGCTTGAGCTGGAGAAGTACATATTCCACGCGTTCAGCCTCGGCTTCAAGGAAGTCCAGGTACGCTCGGCCCTTGTGGAGAAGGGATGGCCTGAGCAGGTCGTCGGCCAGGTGCTTGCTGAGATAAAGGCGAAGAAATAGTGATTTCTGGTCTGAAATGGTTCTTAAAATGGCCCTGAAAAAAGCAAAGATCCTCATAAGGAAAGGGAAGAAGCAGTATTTCGAGGACCTTGACAGGGACGTGACAATAGTGAAGGAGAAGCAGTTCTACATCGAGGACCTTTCAAAGGACTTCTCGACACCTTACGGCTCAATGTCAAAGGCGAACCTGAAGAAGACAGGCACAGTGAAATCGTCGCAGGACAAGGAGTTCCGCATATTCGACGCATCTTTCATCGACAATTACAAGAGGATCAGGCGCCTGCCCCAGATAATACCTCTGAAGGACATAGGCTACATAATAGCAAAGACTGGTGTCGGGCCTGATTCTGTCGTCGTGGAGGGGGGCACCGGCTCTGGCGCGCTGGTGATATTCCTTGCGAGGTATTGTAAGAAGGTGTATTCTTATGAGATAGAGAATGAGCATCAGGCCATTGCAAAAGAGAATGTCGATGCATTAGGGCTGAAGAACATAGTGCTGAAGAACAAGGACCTGTGCAAGAGCATCGACGAGAAGGATGTTGACCTCGTCTGTCTCGACCTCCCTTCTCCATGGGATGCTATAGGACCTGCTTCCGGCGCCTTGAAGCCAGGAGGTTTTATCATTTCTTACTCCCCTACTATAATCCAGACAGCGGACTTCGTGAACGCTTTGCTCGCCAGGGATGACTTCGTCCATCTGAAGACCGTCGAGGTCATAGAGCGTGAGTGGGAAGTCGATAAGCGCAAGGTCAGGCCCAAATCAAAGACGACGATGCATTCAGGTTTCATCACTTTGGGAAGGAAGATCTGAATATGAAGAAGGAAATCCGTGTCTTGGGGATTGATGACTCTCCTTTTGACAAGTTCAAGGACCGCTACACCACTGTTGTCGGCGTCTTCTTCAGGGGCGGGAGCTATGCCGATGGAGTTGTATCGACAAAGATCCGTGTGGATGGGGTTAATTCGACTAAAAAGCTGGCTGAGATGGTCAACAGGAGCAGGTTCAAGTCACAGCTGAAGTGCGTTTTCATCGACGGCATAAACATGGCAGGGTTCAATGTCATCGACATACACAGGCTGCACGCATTGATTAGTATACCTGTCATCGTGGTAGTGCGTAGGAAGCCTGACCTCGACAACATCAAGCGTGTGCTCAGGCGGCTTGGCATGGAGAGTAAGATACGCCTGCTGGACAAGGCAGGCCCTCCAAGGAAGGCTGGAAAGATATACATCCAGGTCGCAGGCATCTCATTCGAGGAGGCAGAGGAGATTGTGAAGATCACTGCGACGCATTCGTTCATACCTGAGCCGGTCCGTGTGGCTCACCTGATAGGAGCAGGTCTTGTCAAGGGCGAGAGCAAGGGCAATGCTTAAATAAAAAGAGCATATTTGTTTAGCTATTGTTGGCAGCACTGCCGCCGCTTGAGCGTCGGTTGACAATATGAGCGGAAGGGGCTGCACTTCGGCAACAAACAGCGGTTATTGCGCAAGCACAGTCATGACAATATGCGATTAGCAGCCGACATCACCAGTAGCAGCGTGGCAGTGGTTCGGGCTCGGCTCGAACCTCACAACCGAAGGTTGTTGTGCTGCCATGATTGAGCTGAACAAATACAAAAGGGCAAATGTTAATGGCAGGTGATTTTTTTGGCAGGGTTTTTGGAGAAGTACAAGAAGGATTTGCTTGAGTCTTTGAGTGCTGGTGAGAAAAAGAGGTTCACCTATGTCAAGCACAGGCGCCAGCACCCCCATTTGCACCCTGAGTGCAAGTTCTGCAGGAAGATCAAGGCAAATAAGGATATTCTCCTCGAGAACAGGCATATTGTTGTTATGTTTGGCAGGCAGCACCACAAGGGGCATATTCTGGTCATGCCCAAGGCGCATGAGGAGGACTTGCTCAAGCTCCACCAAGAGACTGTTGATTCTTTCATGAACGACACCATGCATGTGATGAAGGCTCTTGGAAAGGCGATCAAGCCGGACCTTTTCAACCTGGAGTATCTGGACAATTGGGATCATCATATACATTGGAACATCTATCCGAGGTTCAGGAAGGATAAGGACTGGGGCAACCCTCCAGTCATCCCTCTCAAGGGCCAGAAGTTCAAGGAGAATCCGCTGACAAAGAAGGAGCTTGCAGTGTTCAAGAAGGAGCTCAGCAGGCTCAAGAAGGAGCTCTGGTGATTTGGTGGTGGTTGTATAATGAAATGCAAGTTCTGTGAGTGGCAGAAGCATTACAAGAAGATATATGAGAATGCGCATGCAGTAGCTGTCTGGGGCTCTCCGTATGTCCGGGGACACGTGAAAGTTATACTTAAGCGTCACGCAGACAATCTTACAGAGCTCTCCCACGAAGAGGCCAACTCAATCATGGACGCCTGGCTGAAGGTCGGCAAGGCGATTGAGAAGGTAATCCACCCGTCAATCATCAACTGGCAGATAAACTGCAACTGGACGCGTCATGTTCACGGCCACATCTATCCGCGTTGGCAGGCAGACCCTGACTGGGGCGAGCCTATCAGGCTCCCGACGCATGAGCAGGAGAGGAACAAGGATTATTTTGTGAAGGAGCTGTCGCCGGATGATAAGAGAAGGATAGAAGACCTGCTTTTTCATCACGCATAATACAGCTTATTTGCGCTTCTCTGCTCCCTGTCTTTCTGGCTTCCTGGCTTGTTTATCCTGGGCCTGAGGATCTCCTCTTCCCGTCTCATGGTTATTTCAAGCCCTGTCAGGAACTTGTTCATGCCTTCCTGCATGTCGAACGGCCCTGCTACGCTGCCATGCACTGCAGGCTCTCCCTCGAAGACAAGGAGCTTCTTGGACAGGTAGTCTATGAATATGAGGTCGTGGTCCACCACCAGTGCTGATGTGCCTTTGTGTTCCATGACATCTGCGATTATCTTTGATACCCTTATCCTCTGTTCTACATCCAGGTAGGCGGACGGCTCGTCCAGCAGGTACAGGTCTGCTTTCCTGGAGAGGCAGAGCGCTATCGCGACCCGTTGGAGCTCTCCTCCGCTGAGCTCGTTGAGCTTCTTCATCAGCAATGGCTTGATGTTGAGTGGTCTTATTATCTGCGCGTCATACTTGTCGAGCGCGTCTCCCAGCGCGGTCATGACGAGATCGTCGCCGCCCTCAAGGTATTGCGGCTTGTATGAGACAGTGACTTTTCCGTCTATCTTGCCTGCATCAGGCTTTGTGACGTCTGCAAGTATCTTCACGAAGCTGGTCTTTCCTATTCCGTTCTCTCCCACTAGCCCTATGACGTCGTTCTTGTAGACCTCTCCTTTGTCTGCAGAGAGCGAGAAGTTGCCTAGCTTCTTCTGCACTCCAGACCACCCGCACTGCACGTCCTTGCCTGCTTTCTGGACAGGCGGCTTTGCAGCGAACTTGATCGGGTAGTCCCTGAACCTCATGTTCTCTTCTTTCAGGTAGCCGTCCAGGAATATGTTTATGCCCATCCTTGTGGTCTTGGGCATGCTGACAACGCCGAACCCTCCTTCCTTGCCGTACATTATATGGACGAGGTCTGTGATGTAGTCCAGTATTATCATGTCGTGCTCTATGACCAGGACAGCGGTCTCTGCGTCAGCGAGCCCCCTTATGAACTTGCTGACCTTTATCCTCTGCTTTATGTCCAGGTATGATGTTGGTTCGTCGAATATGTAGAGGTTGGCTTTCTTCAGCACTGTCGCGGCTATGGCTACCCTCTGCAGCTCCCCGCCTGATATGCTTTTTATGTCGCTATTGACTATCTTTTCCAGCTCAAGGAGCTCGACTACCTTGTCCAGCATGCCTTTCTGGTCTGCCTTGCTCAGGAGCTCTTTGACTGTTCCGCTGAACTGCTTGGGTATTGAATCGACTGTCTGAGGCTTGTATGATGTTGTTATCTTGCCGTCCCTTACCTTCTCGAAGAAGTTCTGTGCCTCTGTGCCTTTGAAGAATGATATCAGCTCGTCATATCCTGCTTCTGAGCCGTCTGTCCTGCCCAGGTTGGGCTTCAGGACACCAGCGACTATCTTTATCGCTGTTGATTTTCCTATTCCATTGACTCCGAGCACCCCCACCACCTTGCCGAACATGGGTGTCGGCAGGGAGTAGAGCGCGAATCCGTTCTGGCCATACCTGTGTATCGGTTCCTTCTGGAGCTCTTCTGGCAGGTTTATTATGTCTATTGCCTGGAATGGGCACCTGTTAGGGCATATCCCGCACCCTATGCATAGCGCTTCGTCTATCTGCGCCTTCTGGTTTATTGGTGAGGGCTTTATGCAGTCTTCACCTTTCCTGTTTACAGGGCAGACCTTTGCGCATAAGTACCCGCCGCACCCCGCTGGATTGCATTCCCTCTTCTTGACTATGGCTATACGTGTCATAATGCCTTAGAATGAGCGTTTTCTTAATAATTTTACTGTTTGGGCTCAATAAGTTCTGTCTGTTCCTGTATCTCCTCTGCCTCTCTGATGTGCTTGAGCCTGAAGTCATTCGGGGTGAACCTTCCTTCGAATGTCTCATCGAACATGTCTGTGACCCTTTCCCTGAGCTCGTAGGGTATGGCTATGCTCTCGTACTGTGAGAAGTATTTCTTGTATACCTTCTTGAAGTTTGACTTGAGCTCGTTGAAAATAGGGAGTTTCCTGAACTCTTCGATTATGTATCCTGTCTCTCCTCTTCCTGCTGCCATGAACAGCGCAAGCGCCTGCTCTTCTATGCCAAGGCCTGAGATGTCATAGCTGTATGCGCAGTCTGACCCGAATAATGAGAAGTGCTTCTTGCTCTCTTTGTTGAACATGTTGTTCTCAAAGCCCATCTTTTTGACATCAACCCCTGTCGCCTTGAAGAATGTGAACATCCTGGCGCATTTTGAGCAGTTTCCGCACCAGACCCTTTCTTTTCCTTCATCCGTGTCTGAGAAGCAGGACATCTGCATCTTTGCCAGGTGGGGGTATCTTTCGTGCAGTATCTTGACCAGCCCAAGCTCATAGATCGGGCCCACTATGCTACCTACCTCCACCTCTTTGTTGGTCATGACTTTTGCGACCGAATTCAGCTGTTTTGTCCATTCTGCGCACTGGTCGAAGCAGAAGTTGCTCTTGAACCCTTCTTCGCAGTGTGTGAAGTCGTCGCAGCTGTACTCGTTTCCGAAGAATATGTAGTCCGCATCGAAGTATTGTGCGAATGGGAGCACCTCAAGGACGTATGTCAGGAACTGCGTCCCTGCGCCCCAATTGTTCTCCTCCTCACCCAGGTCGCAGTATCTGAGCTTTCCAGGCTCATTTATTATTGTATGTACGTCCAGGCCGTATTCCTCCTTGAGCCTCTTTATTATGTTCTCCTTGTGCTTTGACTCAGGATGGCTTGGGTTCTCGTTCATGTAGATGGGGATTGGCTTTATGCCCAGCTCAAGGCACATCGCAAGGGTCAGGAGGCTCTCTTTGCCTGCTGTGAATAGTATTATTGCGCTTGGCTTCTTTTTCGAGCTGGCCTTCCTTCGCTTCGCAGGGTCAGGGAATACTGTGTCGTAGCTTGCGAACAGGAGTTCTGTGTTGAAGAAGCTCTTTATGTAGTCTGTGGTCTTCTCGTTGTCTATCACCGCTGTCGATGGGATGTCATAGAGCGTGCTTTCGAAAGCGAATGTCTTGAACAGTGGCATCGCTGTGCTGTACACTATCCCTTTTTTCTTGTGTGATGAGGGCAGGTGGCAGGTCTGCATGAACGTGAGGTTGTCCAGAAGAAGCTCCTTGTTAGTATCTGAATATGTCTGCCAGATCTCTTTGGGATAGGCTATCCTATACTTCTTCCCTTTGATGGAAAGTGTTATTCCCTCGTCGGTAATCTCTGATTTTATTACCAAAAATTCTTCTTTGTTTATCTTCTGGCCGTTTATTAGCATTGACAGTAGACTTTTAGCTTCTCATAATATTTAAATGTTTTTATTTTGTTTTTTTTTCTCGTCGGAAAACGCATTTTTATTTTTTTTGGAAAACTGGGGCGGACAGATGTTTTTTGTTTTCCATAACATTTTTGTTCGATCAGGATGTTTTTTTTCTTTCGGGTCGGTTTCACTACCAAATAACACTAAATTTAAATAGTAATTGCCCATCTTTTGCGCTCATGAAGTGCGAGATCTGCAAGAAGAAGATTGGCGAGACTTTCCTCAGCAAGCCCATCGGGACCTGCGTGAAAGACAAGAAGGGCAAGAAGCACACAGTCTGCTCAGAATGCCAGAAGAGGTTCAGGTCTAAAGAGGAAGTGCTCAAGAACATTTAACGCTTATGCCTCCGTGGCTTAGTAGCTATAGCGGCTGCCTCGTATGCCTTTATGGCTGAGGGTAAGCAGCAGGTCGTGGGTGCAACTCCCATCGGAGGCTTTTCTTTTCATACTTTCATACGCATTTCTCTTGAGTGGAAGTAGAAACCTTTGCGCGAGTATAATTTCTGTGCCCTGGGGTTCTTTTCATATACTATTAGGCTCAGATATTTGAGTCCTTTGTTCTTGCACCATTCCCTCAGTTCATCGATCATCTTTGACCCCAAACCCTTGCTTCTGTAGCCTCTTTTGATGTATATGTCGCTTAAGTAGCCGATTTCTTTCATTTTGAACACTGGAGGGGTTTTCTTTTTGAATCCGATTGCATATCCGATCAATGTTCCTGAGCAGTCTAAAACAAAGACCGTTGCATCTTTGGACCTTATGTTCTTGGCCAGGAATTTTGAGAATGTATTATGAGCTGTTTGAGGCCTCTTAAGTTGGGGTTTCATTCTTGGGTCTTTGGGTATTACTGTATCATCATGATCCTTCATAAACTGTTTCCACATCTTTGTTATTTCAGGGATATCCTTGATTTTTGCCTTTCTAACGACAAATTTCATTTTTTCTTCCTCCCCTGCTTCGGCATGAACTCATGAGTATGGTGCTCTCCGCTTGGTCTTTCATAGAATTGTGAGATCTTTGGTATTGCCTTGAAGAATCTTGGTAGTCTCAGTATGGGCCTGAGGAACCTCATGAACCTCGTGGACCTGCCGAGCTTTGAGACCTTTTCAGCCTCTCTTGCGACTCTGCTGCCTTCTTTTGCGAACTTCTCTGCCTCTCGAAGCAGCTTGGCGCCCTCTTTCTCGACTTCAAGGCCTTCATGGACTACTGCCTGGACTGTCTGCGCTCCTTCGCTTACTGCTGCGGAGAAAGCTCCTGCAGCGAGTTCAAAGACCCTGAAAAAGAGGAAGAAAGGGAACACTGCCAGTATGTCGAGCCAGTATTTCCTCATGAAGAGGGGGACGTACCTGGTCCTCAGGTACTTGAATATCAGGTCAGCCACGAATATCGCTATTATCAGATAGTCTGCAGCAAGTATATAGTAATGCAGGTGGTAGGATTCCACCAGGTCCGGGAATCCCAGGTCCAGGACTATTATTATAAGGAGAAGTATCAGGCAGGGTGGTATGGCTTTGTCCACTATCACCTCTATTTTGTGCATCCACCTCTTCATGCGTAAAACCTTGTTTCAGAGGCTTTATTAATTTTTCTTTTAAAAAGCTTTAAATACGAATAGGTTCTTGGTTTTTGCATGCCGAAGCAAAGAAAAGAGGTGAAGCATAGGCCCAGGCCTAAACCGAGTCTGCTTGCGAAGGTTCCTTATCTGGGTGATCTGGATAAAGGTAAGCAGGACATATCTTTGCTCAAGCTCGTCAACTATAATCTGTTGTTCTTCATCCCTTTGATGGTGTTCCTTCTTTTTGCGCTCAAGATCGGATCGGTCTACTCTGAGTATTTTGAGGCGTCGCCAGGAATCATCGCGAAGGTATTCATGGTGCCTTTCATGGCTCTCCTGTTCTTCTTCGTCGTCCCTTTCATCAGGGACAGGGAGAATATAGTGGGAATTCGTTATTCGATAATAGCTTTTTTCATAATAGGTGTTGGCCTGACTTTGCCCTCCGCACTCAAGGGTGATTATAGCCTGCTTTACGCCATGCCTAATTATTTTGCCAGCTATATCCTTATTAGTTTCATCTTCTGCCCTGAGGTGCTTGGCATTGAGCGAACGCTTAGGGACTGGTTCAAGCACAGGAAGCAGCTCTCCATAGTGACGATATACCTTTCGATCGTTCTTCTTTATGTGATAGGATTCGGCACGCTCTACTATGACATCTACAATGATCCTGCGAACCCCGATGCGTTCAGAATTTCTGTTGACAAGGAGCCGAGTGTGGCCTCTTTCATCTATTACAGCATGGTGTCTTTCACGACGACAGGATATGGTGAGATAGTGCCGGTCTCTACTGCTGCGAGGCTTGTGTTTTTCATGGAGGCCTTGCTCGGCCTTGTTGTGAACGTGCTCTTCATAGCTATACTGCTGGTCTTCATCTCCAACGCAGAGTTCCTGTCCCAGAAGAGGGAGGAAGAGGAGCTCGTCAGGGAGGTCAAGAAGGAGGAGAAGGAGCTGAAGAAGGAAGAGGCTGTGATAAAGAGGGTTGAGCGCGAGGTGAAGACGGTCGAGCGTGAGGAGAACATAGTCCAGAGGATATTGAATGTCTTTGTGCCGAAGAAATAGTCCTGTGTACTGTCGCCTGCTACTTCTTCACAAGTTCATCGAACAGGAATCCCTTTGTCTTCGCGTTCGCAAGTGACGTCGAGTATCCTTCCCCTTTGTTGTCGAGGTCTTCCAGCGTCAGGAAGTACCAGTCCACGTTGTTGAACTTGACGCCGACCCACGGCTCTGCGCCGAACATCTGCGCGAAGAGCCTGAGCTCTTCTATCTCTTTCTTTGTGAAGTACTGCCTTATGTCCTTCGTGACCTTGCACTCTATCGCGAGCTTCCTTACATTGTTTCCTGCTATGACGTCCGGGCTGGGGTATTTTGTGGAGCCGCTGCCCGCCACCCTGCAGGCTGTCCAGCCGTTGTTCCAGAAGAGGTGTATTAGTTCCCTTTCCGCATTGATGCCTTTTGATTTCAGCGACATGTGCAGGAATAAGCTTTGCAGCATTATATAGCTTGTGCTGTTCTGCTAATAACTTGTAGTCTTCCAATGCGCTATATCAGAATTCCCAGATGGACTTCTGGCCATTCTTCACGATCTCTGCGGCTTCCTGGTATGTGATCCTGCGCAGGTACATGAGCTGCCGCACCTTGTCTTCGAAAAGTTCATCTTGTGTAGGCCTCTTTCTTTCCCAGCTTAGCTTGTCCATGTATGTTTGCATCCTTGTGTTTTATTTAAATCTTTATTATCATTAATCAAGAATGAAAATGTGTCGTAGGTCCAGTCAACATCTCTATCGTCGAGAAAAGAGTTCAGAGCTTGAGCTTCATGAAGTCGTAGGCGCAGACAGTGTTCGGGAAGTGCACCTTCGCCTCTTCTTCCAGCTCTTCAACTGTCTTGTACCTCTGCGAGAAGTGGGTCAATACGAGCTTTTCGGCTTCCGCCTGGCTTGCCATAAGCGCGGCATCCTTCGCGCTCATGTGCTTCCTCATTTCCGCCTTTTCCTGGAGGCTTGAGGCGAAAGCGCTCTCGCTTATCATCACATCAGCTCCTTTTGCCAGCAGCACAGCCTCTTCGCATGCTTCTGTGTCTGCGATGTATGTTATTTTCCTCTGCTGTACCTTGTATGTCATCTGTTCTGGCTTTATTGTATTGCCTTTGTATTGTACTTCTTTGCCTTCCTTGATCTTCCTGAGCCATGGGCCGTCCCTGACTCCGAGCTTCTTCTGTTTTGATAAGTCTATGTTCAGCCTTTCCTTTTCTATGAAGCTGTAGCCGATGCAGGGTATTCCATGATTGAGCATTGCGCACTCGAGTGCGTATTCCTCTGTCTCGAAGAACCTCAGCACCTCGCCTTTCTTCGGGTTCAGTTCATGCACTTCAAGGTCTACTTTGTTGTCGAATATGCAGGTCTGGAGCATGTGCTCCACCCTCTTTTTCGTCTCTTTTGGGCCGAACAGCTTGATGTGCGGCGGCTCTGCCTCGTTTCCGACTGTCTGAAGCAGGCCGATGATTCCCGAGACATGGTCTCCATGCCAGTGGCTCACGAGTATCTTTGTGACTGCTGTCCTCTTTATGCCTGCGATGTTCATCTGTCTCTGCGTTCCTTCTCCGCAGTCCAGCAGTATGCCTTCTGCATTGTACTTGATGAACATGCCTGTTACGTTCCTTTCCTTTGTCGGCACCATGCACGATGTGCCTAAAAATGTCAGCTCTATCATGAAATGCTAAGCATCTGGCTTGGTTTATAAATATTACCCACCCTCCGGCTATGTCCCGAATCCCTTTTTGATGGTTAAAATTATAACCCGGAACAGCTGTTAGGCTGTTCTGGGGGTGGGGAGTGTTCCCCCACCATGGAGAAAGAGGTTAAGCTGGTTAAAAAGGTTAAGCGTTTGTTAAGG
>JAHJSS010000069.1 GCA_018830225.1 Nanobdellota archaeon | reverse complement strand
TGCCTTTGTAGTGATCTCACCCAACACGATCACGTTGTTGTCCTTGACAGCAGTCTCGCAAGCGACCCGGGAGTAAGGGTCTTCCCTAAAGCAAGCGTCAAGCACAGCATCAGATATCTGGTCGCACACCTTGTCAGGATGTCCTTCAGACACCGACTCTGATGTGAACAGATAACGTCCTTTCCTGTGGACCATAGCAACCACCTCAAATTTTTGGATGAAACGCTGGCAAAATTACGCCTTTAATAAGGTTCGTGACAAAAATATTCCTATAGGAATAATGGAGCTGTGCGAAGAGGCTCTTTCCTGCAAGAAATGACAGATAAGACGCTCTAAAGCCCTGAAATCCCCATCCAAACATGGAAAAAGTTATTAAAGAGCTAGCACTTATAAGCGGTTAGATATATAAGTAAGCAAAAAAAGCGGGTAGCCATGGAATTTTGGGATGTAATATTATACACCGTATCTTATTTCGGCCTATTCACTGCAGTATTCTTCCTTCTCACGCTGATCGAGAACAGGAACAGCATAAAGAACCCCAAGCCGCCGAAGAAGCTGCCGACAGTCACTGTCATGGTCCCTGCATGCAATGAAGAGAAGTGCCTGGCCAAGACAGTCAAGTCCCTGCTGGCCCTGAACTACCCGAAAGACAAGCTCCAGATCATAGTGATAGATGACGGCAGCACCGACAAGACACTCTCTATCGCGCGAGGATTCGAAAAAGAAGGAGTGCTTGTGCTTACAAAGCAGAACGGCGGAAAAGGGACTGCCCTGAACCTGGGCCTGAAGCACGCGAGAGGAGAGTTCGTGGGCTGCCTTGATGCAGACTCTTTTGTCGAGCCAGACGCACTGCTCAAGATGCTCGGCTACTTCAGGAGGAAGAGCGTGATGGCAGTGACCCCATCGCTGAAATGCACAGAGCCGAAGACTATATGGCAGAGGATACAAGTGATAGAGTTCCTGCTAGGAGTATACCTCAGGAAGGTATTCGCATACCTCGGGAGCATACACGTCACGCCAGGACCGTTCACGATATTCAGGAAAGAGCTCTTCGACAGGCATGGAGGGTATGACACCTCAACCTGCACTGAAGACATAGAGATATCTCTCAGGATGCAGTCCCTAGGCTACGAGATAGAGAACGCTGTCGACGCAAATGTCTATGCAGTGGCCATGCCCACCTTCATGACCACAAAAAGGCAGAGGGTAAGATGGTACAAGGGATTCATGGAGAACACCCAGAAGTACAAGCACCTGCTGCTCTCAAAGAAATACGGCAACCTCGGGCTGTTCGTGCTGCCGAGCGCATACCTCTCAGTGATCCTCGCAATGGTCATGGTCACATATTCTGTCTATGTCATGGCTGACAAGAACTACCAGAGGTTCATGAACCTCTACCAGGTCAACTTCGACATATGGAGGATGCTGAAGATAAAATGGGACCTCTTCTACATCGACCAGAGCCCGCTCATGATCATAGGGCTAAGCGCCCTCGTCATAGGTATAGCCATGATATACCTCGCGAAAAGGATGTCAAAGGAAAAACAGAGCATAGCATTCTGCTATGTGCTGTTCATGTTCCTGTACCTTCCCCTGTACGCATACTGGTGGGCGAGCGCGATACACGCCAGGATACGCAACAAGGATGTGGGGTGGAGGGGAAGGAAGCGCAAGGAAGCAGAGATAAAGTACGCATAGCAACACAGGCAGGGACAGAATGAACCATCGCCAGAAGATAAACCCAGGAAAATACATAACAGTCTTCGCCATAACTACTCTCATATTCATCGCAGGCATACTCATAGGGAACTATTTCTCATCACAGAAACTCGAGCAGATAGACACTATAGGGCAGGACCTCAAGACAGACACGACAGCCATGGAGCTGCAGTATGACCTCATAGCAGAGGACCCCTGCTCACACATCAACTCGACGCCGCTCGCAGAGGAGCTCTACGAGATGGCAAGCAAGCTTGACTACATGGAGAACAGGCTCGGGGAGGAAGACAGGAACGTCAAGGACCTCAAGGAATACTACTCCCTGCTCGAGCTCAGGCACTGGCTGTTCATGCAGAAGACAAACAAGGAGTGCAACCAGACCAGCGCAAGGATGCTCTTCTTCTACACCAACGAGGAAGACTGCTCGAAATGCAAGGAACAGGGATTCATACTGACATGGGTGAGGAGGAACTACAAAGACGTCTATGTGTACAGCTTCGACTACACCATACAGAACGCTGCCCTGGACACTGTCAAGAGGATATACAAGATAGAGGGCACGCCCGCAATCGTCATAAACAAAGAGACTTACAACAAGTTCATGACAAGGGATGAGATAGAGCAGATACTGCAGGAGAAAGGCATAGAGATGATAAAGGAGTAAAAAGCGGTTTCTATTATTATAGGAATATTTATAAACAAAAAATATTTCTTCTGTTGCATGCCATACGAGATAAATAACCTCAAGCAGATACGGAAGCAGCTCGGGATGACACAGACAGAGTTCGCACGAGAGGCAGGGGTGTCGCAATCGCTCATCGCAAAGATAGAGGCAGGCAATATAGACCCGACATACTCAAAGGTCCAGCAGATATTTGAGGCATTGGACAGGCTCAGCAAGAAGCATGAGCTGAGCGCGAAAGAAGTCATGCAGAAAGGCATGATAACAGCGAAGCCGAACGACAGGATGGTGGACATGGTCAAGATCATGCAAAAGAAGGCCATATCACAGGTACCTGTGCTCGACGGCAAGAACATAGTCGGGCTGGTGACAGAGAAGGAGCTGCTCGAGAAGATAGGACAGCAAGATGTGCACCTGCTCAAGGTCAAGGACGTGATGGCCGAGCCGCCGCCCATAGTCAGCGAGGACACAAAGATATCAGTGCTCAAATCGCTGATAGGATACTACCCCATACTGATCGTGGCGAAGAAAGGGGAGATGGTCGGCGTGGTGACCAAGACAGACATCATCAGCCGGATGGTTTAAGTCTGCAGCATTCTATCATTCGGACTTCTCACAGCAGGTTTGGGCGATGTGAATCCGCAGGAGGTTAGTTGGCTTTTGAACAGAATATGGTTCCGCATCCAATACTTCTGATTTAACCGATGTCAAAAGCGGCAGGGGACCACCGGTCAAAGACCGGTGGCATGTTCGCTTCGCTCACCCCTGCCGCCTTTTGAGCATGCTCAGCATACCACCACTAACCACCAATCACAGATTGGTGGTATGCTGACATATCAAAAGCCAAGGTCATATTGCAGTCCACTGCTGTTCGGGGCGGGTGGCGGGGGGCTTGGAAGGAGGGTAAATGGGGAGAAACTGCAAAAAATATAAAAAGACCGCTTCTTCAACACCAAGAGGGGGTTAGTATGGATTCTTTTGCAGTGCAGATAAGGGACGCAATAAGGCGGAACGAGACAGTGGTCATAGGCTGCGAGTGCGAAGTAGAGTACTCTGGCAGGGCTGAGGCGTTCCTGCCCATGGGCGAAAGGCTCATAATAATCAAGTCAGACAACACCCTGCTGGTGCACCAGCCAGAAGGCAACGCTCCGATAAACTACATGAAGCCTGACGCAAAGCACAGCGTGGCAGTAGAGGACGGCAGGCTGTACATAAGGTCGCAGAACCTCGCGCTCAAAGAATACCTGGACATCAACATGCGCAAGGTGCACTTCGTGAACTCGCACGCCCTGAAGGACGGCCAGAAGATACAGATAATAGGCACAGAGAAGGACATGTCAGAGATGATATACAACAACCCATCGCTCATATCGCCGGACTTCAGGCCGCTGTCCATGGAAGAGCACACCAAGTACGGATTCATAGACGTCTTCGGCTACGACAAGGACAACAACCTAGTGATAGTGGAATGCAAGAGATACAACGCAGACCTGAGCGCGGTCACGCAGCTCCGCAGGTACGTGGAGAAGATGAAGAAGCTGAAAGGCACCGCAAACATAAAGGGGATGATAGCCGCGCCCAAGATAACAAGCAACGCAGAACAGATGGCAAAAGACTGGGGATTCTCATTTGTCGCGGTCGAGCCGCCGAAATACAAAGAAAGGTACAAAAAGGACCAGAAGACGCTCACACACTTCTAAGATGCGAAAAGATGAGAAAAAAAGAAGACCCTGACACGACAGAAAGAGTCAAGCTCGCCCACGAGATACAGCAGTTCCTCCTGTACAATGCAAAGAAAGACAACTGGGTCAGCGAGAAGGAACTGAAGTACCATTCCCGCATGCACAACCAGGTATTCAACGATCTGGTGAAGAGAGGGTTGATAGAAAGGAAGAAGACCCCGCTCGGCTACAAGTACAAGTGGAAAGCCATGCCACCCCAATAATAAAAGACCATAAGAAACAAAAAACAACAAAACAATCCTCAGCCCCTGGCAAGATTCACTATCGACTTCAGGCTGACAACCAGCGCAGCAGGAGCGACAAACAGCCTGATGTAAGCGAACAATGAGTTAATCACAGTGCCCAAAGGAGGGAACAAAGTGTTCAGTATCTGGAAGTCAGCAGTACCTGCAACAATAAGAGCTATCGCAGCCACAAGGAAAGGCGTAACTTCCTTCACAGAGATGTTCAGGAAGCCTACAACAACCCCTAGGAGCAGGATGCTGAAAGCGAAAAAGATGCTCGTGGTCTGAAGAAGACCTGCGATGATGGCGATGAGGACACCGCCCACAAAAGCATAATGGCCGACCTTATGATGCATGAACACTCACCCCTTTATGGACCAACAAACAAGACAATCATCTCTTCAGATGCTCATCTATCCTCTGGATCTCATCATTGATCTTCGCCAGAGGCATGGTCGATATGACCCTCGCTTTCCTTATCTTGTTGACGCTCAACCCGACCAGAAGGGAGACGATGACTCCTAGCACGACCGCACCTGCCAGAAGATTCTCAGAAGCGTATGCAGAAGGCCCTGAAACAGCATAAGCGCCAGTGATATCATTGGCCTGCTTCAGCTGGTAATCCATGATGAGCAAGCCTAGCAAAGGCAGGATGACTACACCTATGAAAATCAATGTCGCCAGTTTTCCGCTCTTGTTATACATCTTCACACCCCCTTTCAGGCATATCATATTTATTTAGTATTTAAAGCTTACTTCTTATTGGACTTTGATGCAGGCTTTTTGCGCATCCTCCTGGCAGCTTCCCTACGCTCCAGACGCTCCCTCTTGCGCATCGCCTTTTCCCTCTTTATCTGGGCCTCGATGTTCATTATCCTGGTCTCTATCAGGACCTCCTCCTTCTTGAGCTCTTCCTCCTCCTTCACAAACACCTCTTTCTCAGGCGGCGCCTTGAGCAGCAGCTTCCTCTTCTTCCTCACATCCTTAAGGCTCCTCTTAAGCCCCTTGGTCTCCATGTGAAGATACCTTATCCTGTCAGGAGGTATCTCCTCAGCCTCTGCTATGTTGAACCCTGGCGGAAGCTCAGGCTGCTGCCTCTTCTTCTTGCGATGCTCATAGATCACAAAGACAAAACCTCCTATCATGAAAAGAACTATCAGCAGGGCAAGGATCGACAATGACCTCTCGATGATCCTCTGCACAAGAGGCTTCTCCACGATGAGGCAGTCCTCAGGACAGGTCGATATGTCCTCCAAGCCGTCGCAGACCCCGTTGCCGCAGGCACAATAAGCAGCACGCTCAACCTCTGAAGACTCCTTCTCCCTGCCTATGACAACATAGAGATCGCCTGGAGAACAGTCATCTATCTCAAGCTCAAAGTAGTTGGAATAGCCGAAAAGGTTCGTCTGAATCTGGTCTGCGGCCAGTTCCTTGAATATATCACTGGCGATTATCTGGCCCATTATCTTCTGCACAAGCCTATCGTCTATCAGCAGCGTGTGGATGACCGGCTGGGACCAGAAATTGACACAGTCCTCATCAAGCGATACACTGCCCGCCCTCTGCGCAGAAGACATGCTGACCAGGCCATCATTAGGCTCGTCGCCGAACATGAGCTTTGTGAGCCCGAGCCTTTCCATGAACCCATACGGCTTCGTGCCTGCTAGGGAATAGTAAGTTATGTTGGGCACAGGCTCCACATCAAGACCCTTGCCCAAGAGCTCCTGGATCATGGCATTCATGGGAACTACATCAGTAGCCTCGGAGTTTATGTATTCTGACAGGAAAGTGTTGAGGTACTTGACGACAGGCGTACCTTTGCTCGGCGTACCGACAAGGACGACCTTGCCAACCTTCTCTATGAAAGGGTATCTTGCAGGATCATTCTGATGCTCATCATAGGCATACCTCAGGGCGGTCTGCGTCACCATTCCTCCAAGAGAATATCCCACTATGTATATCTTGTCATACCTGTGCCTGTTGGCCTCGAGATAATTCGCAAGGTCTGCTGCAGACTCGTTGAGAGGCTTGGTCGCCAGGTAAGAGAATGTCCAGAGCTGGTAAGGCTGATTAGTCAGCCTGAACTCATTTATCAGACCTTCCCACACCTTGCCCATGCCCCACAGCCCGTGCAGAAGTATTATCGCCTGCCTCGAGTCAGGGACAGGAGTGAAGCGGTTCAATAGTTCAGCCTCACCGCACTCCTGGCAAAGTATGGTTATCGGCGCCAGAGTGACCTTGTCATCTTCAGCATATGCAGAAAGGTTGACCTCTGCAGCGACAGTCTTCTTGACAATATCGACCCTTCCGCCGAGATACATCCATCTGGTCTCCCTATCCGAGGTCTTCCTGGCATAGACAGCTATGCTCGACTCATCGTCATCAGCGCCGAGGACATAAGGTATTGTCACATTGACCAGGTCTGAGCCCTGCCCAGCCTTCTGCCTGAAACTTATAACAACAGGTGTGCCGACTATCCTCACGTTCCTGTTCAATGGCTCCGGCTGGTCCTCAGTGGCCATCGAAAGGCTCGCCTCGACATCGGCAGCGCCGAAATCAACAGAGTAATTCCCGCTATTCAATGACCTGTTGCTGCCGGTGAGGTTTGCACTGACTGATGTTATGTTGACTGCGACAGTGCTTATGTTGAACACATTCTCTTCACGGAACTTCTCGATATCCTTCCCAGGGCATATCTTCGTAGTGTGTGTGGTCTGCCTGGACCTGCATGCGTCACCCACGCACCGCAAGGCCTGGACATCATCCACATTATCAGGCACCATCAGGCTCATGGTGAACCTCTCACCTCCCTTGCACTGTGCCTTGAAAGGCTTGGCGACGACAGAATAACCCTCAGGAAGCGAGATTATCTTCATGATGTCCTCGAGAGACATCTCCTCCTCGACAACAATCACCTCTTCCTCGCAGCTGACAGCCCCTTCTGTCTTTACCACTTCCGCCACTGTCTGTGCAGCGGGAGCAGCAGGAGCTGCAGGCGCGGCAGGAGCAGGGGCAGGAGCGGGCGTAGGAGCAGGAGCCGGCGCAGGAGCAGGAGCAGGAGCCGGCGCAGGAGCAGGGGGCGGTGTAGGTGTTGAAACACCTCCACCACCACCCCCTGTAGGAATGGTATAGACCTGCAACGTAAAGTTCTCATGAGCAAAACCAAAGCTGCTGTAAGCGCTTATTGCCTTGCAGTTCCAGCCGAAGTAAGCATCAGGGAACGAAAGAGTGAAAGAGGTCTCATTGGCTGTGCCAGTGGCATTGTTGGTCTGGTCAAGGGTCCAGTTGCCTGTGATGTTATGATAAAGAGAGATGTTCGCAAGGCCTCCCTCATGGGACGCATTGCACACAAAGACGACTGAGTGTGATGTCGTCGAGGTGTTGGTGACCGGGGATACCAGCATGACCTGGGGCGGAAGCGCGATGTTAAGGGTCAGGAAGACCTCATCATTCTCTGCGCGTATCCTGTTCTCTGTGATGTTGGTGATGTTCACCCCTGCAAAGTCCCCTTTCACGCCAGATATGTTGTAGGTCCTGTTGATCCTGTCCTGGGAATTGTTCACTATGTACTGCGTCGCCATGATGTAAGGAGTCAATGAGGTGTTGAGCGTCGCCGAGCCCTGCTGAGGAGAAATCTCATCTGTGAAAGTAAGGTTGATATCGACCCCGGAGGCATTGCCCCCTGTCCTGTTGAGCGTATGCACCTGGATGTACCAGTTGAAGCTGAGCATGCCTGCTGTATTATCGGATGCGATGGTGTTGCTCGCCAGGATGTCAGGATAAGCAGGGACAAGGGTGGTGTTGACAGCGAATATCGCGAATCCACTGTTGGAACCTATGGTGTTGTTGGTCAAGTTCGCAGAAGCTGAGTCCGACAGCCAAATGCCGTCACCAGAGCTTCCGCTGACAGTATTGTTGAACAATGTAATCGAGGAGTTGCCTGAAACGTTCACTCCTACCCCACCACCAGACACTGTGTTGTTCTCAAACACGATGCCTGTCGACGGCGCGACCAGCAGCCCTGACAAGGTGTTATCAATAATGTCATTCCGGCCCAGCGCAGTGTAGTAAGACCTTGAGATACGCACTCCCAGAGCGTTAGATGATATGTTGTTCTCCATGATTGTGTCGTTACTGGAATCATCGATGAATAAGCCCTCATGCCCGCACCCGGCAGCCGTCGTGATATATATCCTGGTGTCAAGCGAGTGGTTGAGCCAGATGCAATACAAATCATTGTCGAACACGGTGGCATTCTCTATCAGATTGTGCCTGACCAGCGAGAGTTCCATGCCTGATCCGTTGTTGCGGTATGATGAGGTGTTGAATATCCTGTTGCCGTCAGAGAACCAAAGAACTATGCCAGACCCCGAATTATCATACACCGACACATTGGTCAGGTTGTTCATGTGGGAGTAGGCGAGGTAGGCTCCTTTCTGGTTGCCGTAAATGCCCGAATCGTATATGCTGTTGTACTCAGACCTCTCCAAAAACAGGCCATGCCAGCTGTTGTCATACAGCTGCACATCCTCCAATGTGTTGCTGAATGAATAGTAGAGGTAGATACCTATCCGGTTATCATGCACAACAACCCCTGATATCGTGTTGTTCTGCGCGTCTTGAGTCAGGAATATCCCTGAGTCTGTGCTGCTGGTCGCTGTTATGTCTGTCATGTTGCCGTGGCTTGAATTGACGAAGGCGACGCCTGCATAACCGTTGCTGTCTGCTGTGATGTTCAGGAGCGTGGTGAAGTTCGCACGATAGGCCCGTACCCCATAATAGTAATGCTGGAGGACACAACCCTTCAGCTTGTTGTTGCCGTATGAGTCGTACACACCTGAACCGCCATCGTTGCCGACTAGGACAGCTCCGTTGCAGTCGAGCTCAAGGCCTGTGCTGTTGAACCTTATCACACCTTCCTTGACAGTATCATTGACGGTGTAAGTCCCTACGCAGAGCGTAGAGTTCCTTGTCACCATTATGTCATTCCTTGGCGCGAACACTGTGTTGTCCAGCGGGGCGCAGTCCTCTGTGTCGGGCGAGCCGTCATTGTCAGAGTCAAGCTGGGAGGAGACAGGACCCCAGTCAGCAACGTTGCCTGACACCTTTCCGCCGTTGGCCTGGCTGTATGGATACTGCTGGCCGAAATCGCCGTAGCTGTCAGCGTCGGAATCGAATATCATCAGCTCTGCTGCGTTGTCCCAGGAGTTGCCGACTGCTTTACCTCCAACTGTGGTGTTGAAGTGGCTTCCTGCGGTGTCAGAGTAAGCGTGAAGGGTGTTGGAGGAGAATGTGTTGTAGTAGACCCTGTTGTTCGTGGATGACTCGAAACGCACGCCGTTGCTGAACCCTGTCAGGGTGCAGTTGATCAGGGTGAGGTTGCTGAAGCCGCTGCTGTAGATGCCGTACCCATTCTGATCGCCAGGTATCGTGCGGCCTGCGCAGTCGATGGTGATGTCGCTTGAATTGAGAAGCAGGCCGTGCTGGCTGCAGGAAGAGCTTCCGTTGGACATGATGAGATTGTCTGTAAGGGTGATGTTTCCTGATACATACCTGCCGCAATAGGTCCTGTTGATGAGCGACGTGTCTGACGCTACAAGTGTCTCGTAAGCATCTGACTGGCAGGTCACGTTCCACAAGTATGTGCCGGGCAGAGCGAACGCGCGGGTGTATACGTAGACATCTGCCCCTGAACTGTTGAAAGTCATGTTGAACGACTGTGCTGTGTCATCGAAGCGGATGATGCAGGTGCCGTTGTCTGAAGCATTGTCTATGGGAGCGCCTGTGAGGTTTGTGTAGTTGGCATAGAAGTTCACCAGCTCTCCCTGGGAAAGTGCTATTGAATCAGTGTCAGAGAAGACAGACAGGGTCGTATTGGTTCCGAATGTCGTGGAGGCCAGGCCTGTCAATGTATCTATCTGCGAAGCCAGAGCCAGAGCGAATGCAAGTATGACTACAAGGGGCCCATATTCCCTGATGTATCCAAGATATGCTCTCATCTTGCCTTACCGCCCTGCCCGAATCCCTTTGCCGACGCCCTGTTCGCGACAGTGGCTATCGAGCTCGGGTTCTTGTTGATGGCTCTAGCTATCTTTGAGTTCGAAAGATTGTAGTTCGTCTTAAGATAATTCACCACGTGCTCAAGTATTGACATCGACCGGTCCTGGAACACTGGGAGAGGGACAAGAATGTCCTCTTCCTTCGGCACGATAGCATTGCTTGATTTCCGCAAGGCACGCGCATAGGAAGTCCAGACACTGCGGTCATCGCGGTTGAGGATGACTGCTATCTCGTGGAAAGACAAAGAACGGTTCTCCTTCAGGTACTTGCACAATGACTCAGAAGGGCTGAGCGATGTGGAGAAGATTGAGACAGGGACTGCCTCTTCAGGGCTGACCTCTGTGTAGAGACCCACAAGCTCCTGGATAGAAAGCTGCTGGTTCAGCTTCATGAAACGTATGATAGACTTGAGAAGTTCCCTGGATTCTGCAGTAGTGCGGTGGGGCTGCCTCTTTTTCTGCATACACTGCTTTGCGGGAACTCTTTTTATAAATATTTCGCTTTTTTTACTCTTTATGTAACTTTTTTTACTTCTTTTATTTGAAAAATACTGCTTATGTAAAATATATCTTACGGAAGATATTTACTTCTAATGTATGAATAATACTGTTTATGTATAAACCTCATTTATCCTGGCGTTATTGAAAAGCTCTCGCTCCGCTCGGGTGCTGCCGGCTCGCGCCGCAATGAACTTGATGAAAGCGTGGCCCTCCCCGGATGGGGCACTCAAAGCGGCAAGCGCTTTGGTGCCTCGCTCACTTCGTTCGGAGGCTTCCCCCGCCACGCACGATATTCTTGACAAAAGGCGCTCACAACATACTCACTTCGTTAGTAGGTTAACAACCCTACAGTTCTTAACCATTGGCAGCACCACCGCTTTTCAATAACTTCTATATCCTGTCAAGAATAGAATGAGCATCCATGGACCTCTCAGCGCCGGCCATCGATCCCCAACCCTTGCCTGCCTTTGCCATGAACATTGTCCTCAGAATCTCCTTCTCGCGGTTAGAGACGCGGGCGAACCTGTCTGCCTCAATCAGGCCGTAAGGGTAGCCGATGAATACCGCATCAGTGCTGTTGGCAGAAAGAAGAGGCAGCACATCTTCAGGTCTTGTGGCCGCAAGAGTCTCGAGCTTGAAGACGTAATCAGACTTCGGGTTCAGCTTCGCGAATGAAACAACCGCTCCTTGCCTTTGAGCAGCAGGGGAGTAGTACCAGGCACCAGCAGGCGCTGCAGCAGAAAGGAACTTCGTTACAGAGCGCCCGCTTGACGTGAGAAGGTCGGATGTCTTTGAGAGCCCTGCGATTGACAGTCCTGTCTCTGCAAAACGCGCGAGAGCTTCCACAAGCTTCTTCTCATAGACAGTCCTTGTGCAGAAATCACCATCCATAATTATGCTGTCGCCCTTGCCTGCCTTGCTCGCAAGCAGCAGGGCAGTGGAAAGCTCTGCTATGCGACGGACCATGCCCGGGACCCTGGATATAGTCATGCGGGAATTTGCCTCGAGAAGGGAACTGTCCAACGGATTGAACTCGAACACCTCTGTGAAAAATGAATCAGTCAATGAATTAACTCCTGAAGGGTACATCTTCACTGAAAAAACAATCGAATCCCTGTCTTTAGCTCCTGTCATTTCTCCTGTCCTCTGAGCCTGGCAGAGCACATAGAACCCGTCGGCAGAGCAGGACACGCGCCTGTTCCCTCTGTAAACAGTGTGGAATATGCGGATGAAATGCACGCAAAAGTCAGGGGAAGAGAATATCTCTGCATTCCCTCCGTCGATGAACACGACCCTCGGGCAATCCCCTGGATCAATGTCTGGAATGATGTGGAACCTGTCCTTTGAGAACCCTGACGGAGCGCAATCAATCTCGCAAGAGCACAGCGACCCTGCAACATCTGCCTTGTCAAGGCCGCCGACCTCCTCAAGAATCCTCCCTATCACATCATGGTCCATGAAGAATGAAAAGCAAGGGTTGTTTTTATTAGTTGTGACTGTTTAAAAGAACCACCACAATGATGCTATATCTTTTTCACCTTCAGAGCAAACACACGCATCTCAAGGATGATGACCATCACAAGCGTGACGACCGCAGCCTCCCAGAACGCGCCGATAGCTATGATCATGCCCAGACCAGCAACACCCCACACGCTGGCAGCAGTAGTCAAGCCTTTGACCTTCTCGCCATGACTGAGAATGGTGCCTGCGCCGATGAAACCTATGCCTGTCATCATCGCAGCGGCAACCCTCGCGGCAGAGTCAGGCTCAAAAGCAGTGATGAACGCGCTAAGTACAAAAGCACTTGTCAGGCAGACAAGAATGTGAGTCCTTATGCCTGCATAATGGCCGAACCTCTCCCGCTCATAGCCGACAATACCGCCAAGAACAACAGCGAGCAGTATCTTCAAAAGAGTCACCAGGTTCGGATCCATGGGCCTGCTGAAATGAAATCCATTTAAATACTTTTATATTAATTCCGCAGTAGAACAAGTGAAGAAGAGCAGAAGAATCAGAACATAAGAGAAGGCAAGGAAAGGCCAATAAGGCAAAACCCCCTGGTAATGTCAAGTTAAGTGGGTTTTGTGCCTCGCTTGACTGTGAAAAAGCGAGTCTCGCTACGCTAGACATATCACAGTCTCGCTGGCGCCGGCTCGCGCCGCAACACTCTCGACGAAGGCTCAGCACCCTGTAGGGGGCTTCCCCCGCTTCGCACTATGATATGGCGAAGGGCGCTCGCTAAAGGCGCCAACGGCACAAAACCCACGAGCACAACAAACTTGAGCACCAACCACCCACAACCTTTTTAAATGAACCTGGATTTTCACGCTCAGATGACATACGAGCTCATAATCACCGAGAAGCCTAACGCGGCGCTTAAGATCGCCCAGGCGCTCGCAACAGGGAAACCGATAAAGAAAAGCGAAAAAGGCGTCCCTTACTACCAGATAACGCACGGAAACAAGGACCTCGTGGTCGGCTGCGCAGTAGGACACCTCTACACAGTCGCCGAAAAGGAGAAGAAGAAAGGCTGGACATACCCTGTGTTCGACATCGCGTGGGAAGAGACAGGCAAGGCAAAGAAAGAGTCCTCTTTCACAAAAAAATACCTTGCAGTCCTGAAAAAACTCAGCAAAGACGCCAAAGAATTCACAATAGCCACAGATTATGACGTAGAAGGAGAGGTCATAGGCCTCAATGTCATGAGGTTCGCCTGCAAGCAGAAAGACGCGAACCGAATGAAGTTCTCGACACTCACAAAGCCAGACCTGATCAAGGCATACGACGAGAAGATACCCCACCTGGACTGGGGACAGGCACTCGCAGGAGAGACAAGGCACTTCCTCGACTGGATGTACGGCATAAACCTCAGCAGGGCGCTGACGCTCAGCATAAAGCATGCCACAGGAATGCACAAGATACTCAGCTCAGGAAGGGTCCAAGGGCCCGCGCTCAAGATCATCGTCGACAGGGAAAGGTCAATACAGGAATTCAAGTCAGAGCCATTCTGGGAGCTTGAGCTCAAAGGCAATGTCAAGAAAGGGGCGCTCATCGCACAGCACAACGAGAACCCGTTCTGGAACAAGGAGAAAGCGGCGGCAGTGCTGGATAAGGTGAAGCCAGAGAAGAAAGGCAGAGTGAAGACAGTCACGAAAAGCGAGTTCAGGCAGGCGCCGCCCGCACCGTTCGACCTCACAACACTCCAGACCGAGGCGTACAGGACTCACGGGATAAGCCCGAGCGAAACTCTGCAGCTAGCGCAGAATCTCTATCTGGACGGCGCGATATCATACCCGAGGACAAGCTCTCAACAGCTGCCTCCAGCAATAGGATACGAGAAGATAATATCAGACATATCAAAGCAGGAAGAATACAGCAAGGAATGCAGGTTCCTGCTCGGCAAGAGGCCGCTGAAGCCGAACAACGGGCCCAAGACAGACCCTGCGCACCCGGCAATCTACCCGACAGGAGTATTGCCGACAGTGAAAGGAAGGGAAGCGAGGGTATACAACCTGATAGTCCGGAGGTTCCTGGCGACATTCGGAGACCCCGCAGTAAGGGAGACCATCAAGATAGAGATTGAAATCAAACAAGAGCTCTTCACTGCAAAAGGCACAAGAACAAAAGAGAAAGGATGGCACGAGCTCTACGGAAAGTACGCCACGCAGAAAGAGGAAGAGCTGCCCAAAACAGAGCAGGGAGAGGAAGTCAATGTCGAGGACGTGCTGATGCACGACAAGGAGACACAGCCGCCGAAAAGATACACGCAGGCATCGATAATCAAGGAGCTCGAGAAGAAAGGGCTCGGCACAAAAGCGACCAGGTCGACCATAGTCGACAACCTTTTCCAGAGAGGATATGTCACAGGGAAGGCTGTCCAGGCCACCAACCTAGGGATAAAGACAGTTGAGACCCTCGAGAAATACTGCCCAGACATACTCGACGAGGAGCTGACAAGGAACTTCGAGATAGAGATGGACCAGATAAGGGAAGACAAGAAGAAAGAGGAAGACGTCCTCGGCGAGGCAAAGGTCGTGCTGACCAAGACGCTCACACGGTTCAAGGAGAACGAAAAGAAGATAGGGGAGAAGCTTTCGGACGCGACCAAAGAGACCGAGCGCGAGATGTCAGAGATAGGCAAATGCCTGATCTGCGGCGGAAAGCTGGTCATAAAGAAAGGAAAGTTCGGGAGGTTCATCGCATGCGACAACTACCCGAAGTGCAGCATCACGTTCAAGCTTCCCACCAACGCATTATTCAAGCCGTCCAAGAAAGTCTGCGAGAAATGCGGCTACCCCACACTCACGATAATACGCAAGAGACAGAGGCCGCAGGATGTCTGCATCAACCCTGAATGCGAGACAAAGAAGATAGAAGACACAGAAGCCCGACGTGAAGCAGAGAAGCTGGAAGCAGGCAAGATAGAGAAGAACTGCCCGCAGTGCGGAAAGCCCATAGTCCTCCGGAAATCGATATACGGCTCATTCTACGGCTGCAGCGGATACCCTAAGTGCAGGCACACAGAGAAGATAGAAGGCAACGGCAAAGAGAAGAAGTGAATTCTTCAGAATCTATGAGCAGTGGCACCGTGAATATGCGAGGCTCTTCGGATGATTAGTCGCGGCCGTCGTGGGGGACGCCCCCTACGGGGAAACAGGCCTTGCAGAGAATTAATTGCTAGCCGAGCTTCACGTGCCACTGCGTCAGCAGCGCCACGCTGCTACCTTGATCTGCCGGCAAGAAGTTAATCATCTCAGCACAGGAGGCTTACGCCTTACTGCACATCACTGGAGATTGGGCCGGTCTCTGCTTATCTCAGTGACCGACGCTGAAGCGGTGGCGCTGCTGACAAATCACTTAAAGAATTCGTCCAGCTTCTTGTTCGTCTTGATGTTGTAGATGACCTGCAGGTCATTCACGCGACCCTCGAGAAAATCTATCAGCGCATCCATGTGCTTCGGAGGGAAATGCTCCTCACTGGCCTTGAGATGGAATATCGTGCTGTGCAGCTTGTTGATGACAGCGAGCTGCTTGTCAGGATCAAAGGTCTCGAAATACTCAGGAGATATGTTCATCCTGACCTGCCTTACCGCCTCCTCTTTTAGCATAGGGAGAGATACGCATGAGTTGTTTATAAGTTTTTCTTGAAGCAAGGATAAAGTCAGTACATGACCTATAATCATTAAGGCCTTCGGCAAAAAAATGATACATAATGAGCTTTAGAGCACTAGAGCTCAGTCTGCGGCGAACAGGGCATTTCATGCAAGCATTTAAAAGAAAAAGCTGTTCGTCCCAATTATGTGACTAAGAAATCTATATATAATATAAAAAGCACATAATATCTTGCAGGGGGTGCAAATATGCTAAACACAGAGCCAGGAAGCCTAGAACAGATAACCACAAGACTTGACCTCTCAAGGTTCATGAGATCGCCAGGCCAAGCTTTTCTTGACAGAAATTTGATGGCATTCCTACAAGAGCTAGCAAGCACGGGAGAGATAGTGATATGCTCCGCAACAATAGACAAAGAAGAGACAGTCCAAGAGACAGGAACAGAAAAGTTGGTGAGAATACGCAAAGGCGCCACATTAGAACCGGTGGAGCGTATGGAAGAAAACAGAGAACACTTCGTCAGATATTCGGAAACAGGAGATTTATACCTTGTGAGAATAGGCAGCGATGCTTATCAGTATATTACAACTGTCGCAAGACTCATCCCAGACCTCGACCTGACGAAAGTGAGAGAGTTCTACTGCCGCAGCATGCATGCTTCCCCACAACTGGAATTTCCAGAAGGCTCAAAGACCGCAGAATTGACAATGAATACTTATTACTATGACATTGCAAGATACGGCGAAACAACACTGACAACCAAGGGAGAAGACGCAGGACTCATAAAACACATCTGCAGATTCATGGAAGAGAAAGCAAAACTCGAACGACCCTACCAAAGAGTGCACTGAAGCAATGTTCGTCCCAATATTATGACAAAGAAAACTATTTATAAGAAGAGGGCTGGGTCTCCTGCATGAATAAGAGGGTAAACACGCTAATCCTTGCACTGTTCGTGCTCTCGCTAGCGATACCATTCTCTGCAGCGATCACCAACACAGGGCACATAAAGCTTCTCGCAGTCTACCAGGAGGACGGCACATTCACAGGAAGCCCTGCAGATGTCCAGCTGGAGATAAAGCCAGGCAGCGGAAGAGTGTTCCTGGAGACAATACCCCTGTCAAAAGTGGACACGCAGATCTCAACAAGGTTCGCGAAAGAGGTCGCGTGCAAATACGCAGACGTGGACTGCAACGGATATGATTTCTTCTACACGATAAAGAGCCCTGCAGGGATAGTCGGCGGGCCCAGCGCAGGAGGGGCCATATCAGCGCTCACTGTGGCGATGCTGAAAGACCTCCCTGTCGACCAGGACACAGCCATGACCGGCACGATAAACTCAGGAGAGCTCATCGGGCCTGTCGGAAGCCTGAGGGCGAAGATAAGCGCGGCAAAGGACGCAGGCATCAAGACAGTGCTCATACCCGCGGTGCAGGCGACGCAGAAAGAGGACAACACCACCGACAGCATAGAGTACGGGAAAGAGCTCGGAGTCGAGGTGGTCGCTGTCGCGACACTCAGCGATGCGCTCACGCAGCTCACAGGCAAGGAATTCACCTACGAGGACAAGGAGATAAATGTCCCTGAAAGCTACCTGAAGCTCATGGAAGACGTTGCAGAAGACCTGTGCAGCAGGTCAGAAGGGCTGCTGGGAGAGGTCGATGTCTTCGACGTGAAAGGGAAGGAGGAGATAAACCTCGAATGGGTCAACCTCCAGAAAGAAGCGCAGAACATGACAGAGAAAGGGAGGCGGGCCCAGGAGAAGGGGAACACATACAGCGCAGCATCATACTGCTTCGGCGCGAACGTCAAGGCGCACACCCTCATCTACAAGGTGCTGGACCTCACCGAAGAAGATACTGCAGAGGAATCTGCAGCACTCCAGAGGAAGATAGACGACTTCGACAAGCTCACAGAAAGGAGGAAGAAAGAGACCATAACAGACCTCCAGACATACATGATAGTCAAAGAGAGGATACTCGAGGCAAGGCAATACCTATCCACAGGTAACGACTCAAGCCCATTCGGATACGTGGACGAGAGGCTCAACAGCGCAGTGGTCTGGAGCGTGTTCTTCGGCAATGAAGGAGAGGAGTACAACCTGGACGAGGAGAGCCTGAAGGGAAGCTGCGAGGAGATACTCGCAGAGGTCGACGAGAGGTTCCAATACCTCAACCTGTTCTTCCCGGGACTGCTCAATGACCTCAGGAACAACCTGCTCATGGCGCACAAGCACTACGAGACAGGAGAGCACGCGCTCTGCATATACCTCGCCAGCAGGACAAAGGCAGAAGCCAACATCATGGTCACGATGCTGGGGGTGAAGGAGGAGGTCGTCGACGAGGT
>JAHJSS010000068.1 GCA_018830225.1 Nanobdellota archaeon | reverse complement strand
CAGGCAACAGCAGCATAAAAAGAAAGTACGGAAGTAGCGTAAGCTCCCATTCTGTGCGGACAATCCGCACAGAAGTCTATGGCAGGCTAGCCTGCCACAATCTCTTCTTTTGGCTTTTTAAGACTCTCGGGACAGAGCCTAGCCTTACCAAACCTTTATATACACCCCAGGTTCCCTCCAATGTATTGAATAAATGCTGAGGCACCAATAACGCTGAAAGCGTTATGGCACAAAAATCTCTGATTTTTAGTGCCCTTTATGGGGAGTCCTGACAGGGACATCGGCCTCGGGAGGGATTAAAATGGCTGAATTTAAGTTAGTGATTTCTGACCCTAAGACAGGCAAGTCTGTCCAGAGGGAAGTCAAGGAAGATAGTGCAAAGAGGCTTATAGGCCTGAAGATCGGCGACACTGTGAAGGGTGAGCTGATAGACCTGCCTGGCTACGAGTTCAAGATCACAGGCGGTTCTGACTATGCTGGTTTCCCTATGCGCTGGGATGTGCAGGGCCCTGCGAGGAAGAAGATAACCGCTGTGAAAGGTGTCGGCGTGCATAACAAGCGCCACCTGCCCAACCCGAAGAAGAAGGGTATGCGCACCATGCCAGGCATGAGGCTGAAGAAGACTGTTGCAGGCAACACAGTGCATGCGAAGACCGCACAGATAAACCTGAAGATACTGAAGCAGGGAAGGGAAAGCATATTCCCTGAAGCCGCGCCTGCAGAGGCGAAGGCAGAGCAGCCCCAGGCTGCTGAAGCGCCAAAGGAAGAGAAGCCCAAGAAGGATAATCCTAAGAAAGCTAAAGGAGGGAAAAAAGTGGCAGAAGAAAAAGAAGTGAAGGAGCCGGAGACCGTGCCTGAGAAGACAGAGGAAGTGCCTGAAAAGGTTGAGGAAGTCCCTATCTCTGGCGAGGAGAAGGTAGAAGAGGCTCCTGCGGAAGAAGCGCCTAAAGCTCAGAAGAAAGAGAAAGCTCCTGAGACTGAGAAGAAGGAAGAGGAAGATAAGACCCTCGAGGAAGTCGACAAGCTCGACGAGGAAGTGAAGAAGGACGAAGAAGAGATAGAGAAGGAAAGCAAAGAGATCGAGAAGATAGAGAAGGAGCTCGAGGAAGTCGACAAGGAGATCGGTGAGGAGGAGAAGAAGGAAGAGTAGGTCTTCCTGCTTTTTTTGTTGATACATAATGCCAAGAGCAAAGAAGACAGTAGCGAAGAAAGGGCCTGACGTGCCGGTGCAGCCGAAGGTAAACATAGGTCTTGTTGGCCATGTCGACCACGGCAAGACCACCCTTACTGAGAGGCTTTCCGGCAAGTGGACCGACACTCATTCTGAGGAGCTGAAGCGCGGCATCACTATAAGGCTGGGCTATGCAGACGCTGTCTTCTACACGTGCAAGAAGTGCAAGGCGTACGGCGTGTCCGCGAAGTGCAAGTGCGGCGGTGAGGCTGTGCCGACCAGGAAGGTCAGCTTTGTTGACGCTCCTGGGCACGAGTCATTGATGGCGACGATGCTTGCTGGCGCTACGATAATGGATGGCGCGCTGCTGCTTGTAGCGGCTAACGAGACATGCCCGCAGCCGCAGACGCGCGAGCACCTGATGGCGCTGGAGATCATCGGCGTGAAGAACATAGTGGTTGTGCAGAACAAGATAGACCTCGTCAAGGAGGATGACGCGCTGAAGAACCAGGAGCAGATAAGGGAGTTCCTCAAGGGCACTGATTATGCAGATGCTCCTATCGTACCGATATCTGCGCAGCACAACGTGAATATCGACGTACTCATCGAGACCATCGAGAAGTCTATACCTACTCCAGCCAGGGATGCGAAGAAGGACCCCATACTTTTTGTCGCGAGGAGCTTCGACATCAACAAGCCAGGCTCTGACCCTGGCAAGATTGTCGGCGGTGTGCTTGGCGGCGCCCTTATCCAGGGCGTGCTGAAGGTCGGTGATGAGATAGAGATCAGGCCCGGCCACCAGGTCGAGTTCGGCGGCAGGAAGATGTGGGAGCCGTTGTTCACCAATATAACAGGGCTGAAGACCGGCGGTGAGAGCGTCGAGGAGATAAATCCTGGAGGCTCTGTCGGGCTGCTGACCAATCTTGATCCTGCGATAGTCAAGTCTGATACTCTCACCGGAAGTGTTGTCGGGTATAAAGACAAGCTTCCTCCTGTGCTGAACACCTTCAAGCTCGAGACGCACCTGCTTGACAGGGTCGTAGGCGCCAAGGATGACCTTGTTGTCGAGCCCATAAAGATTCAGGAGCCGCTTATGCTCAATGTCAATTCTGCTGCCACGGTCGGTGTCGTGACCGAGCTGCACAAGGACGCTTTCACCTGCGTGCTCAAGCTGCCTGTCTGCGCAGAGATCGGCGCCAGGGTGACCATATCGCGCAGGCTCGGCGCCAGGTTCAGGCTGATAGGCTACGGGATAATAAAGAAGTAGAAAAAGACCCCCATAAATGGCGGATCCTGCCTACAGTCATTTCTGGCAGGCCTGTTTGATCAGTTCTTTTATTTTCTTCAAGAATTCCTTTGCGTCTTTTATCGCAAGTTCTGCGTCTTCTTTTTTGAAATCCGTATCAAGTCCGTAGAGTCCTTCGTGCCTCATGACGCGCTGTGTGTTGAACTTGTTGATCAGGTCGAGTCCAAGCTTGGCAGGGTGCTTCTCCTGGAGGTAGACTGCTATTGCAAAGTGGCTTTTCTCTGTGTAGCCGTCTTGGAAGAGTATTGCTCTTGCTGCGTGGAACATTGCCATGTACGCAAAAACTACTGCTGATTCGTAGAGGTGTGCTGCCAACGATCTTTCTGACTCTTCTAGTTTTGACTCCGCCACCTTGATGGATTGGATTGCTTTTTCCTTGTCAGGTCTTGCTTTCTTGAGCGATCCTTTTTCCAGTAGCTGTTCGATTTTCATTTTCAGATGACCGGTAGTGTCCCTACCAGCACTTTTCCAGTGGTTATGATTTCTTGGTAAAATGGCTTGTCTTTTTTGGCTTTTTCTTTCCATTCTTGAGGTGTGTATTGTATTATGCTGACTTCGACTCCTTCGCAATCTATTGTGCTGTAGTTTGCTTTCTTTTGTGAGATTATGAGTATGTCTATGTCGCTGTTCTTTGTGTTGTTGCCTTTTGCGTAGCTGCCGAACAGGACGAGGGATATTATTGACGTGTTCTGTTCTTGTATTTGTTGTGCGATTCCGGATCTTGTTATGAAGTCCATATTTTTTGCTATCTTCAGCTCTGTTACTTTCTTGCTTTCTGTATTTAGTGAGTAGAAGTTTGCGTTGGCTCGGCTTTCTTTCTTGAGGATGCCTTCTTTTTCCAGTGTTTCCAGGGCTATTTTCGCTGTGCTTGCGCTTATCTTTAGGATGGTAGCTACTTGTCTCAGATAGAATTCTTCGCCCGGATTGTCCAGGAAATGGTCAAGTACCTTCCCTGTTTTTTTTGACAGCTTTTCGAACATTTGTTCGATTTATAGAACGATTGTTCTATTTAAATGTTTCTGTTTTTTATACTCGAAAATGCCCGATTTATGTCAAAAGCGGCAGGGGACCACCGGTCAAAGACCGGTGGCATGTTCGCTTCGCTCACCCCTGCCGCCTTTTGAGCATGCTCAGCATACCACCACTAACCACCAATCACAGATTGGTGGTATGCTGACATATAAAATATAAGGTGAACTTATAAATAGTTGTAACTATAAAGTAATAACAATTGCCTGACCAGTATGGTCAGCATGAAAAACATCGATAACATCGCGATTGTCATAATTGACTAACCGAAGGATAAAATGGAACCTGATTTCGGGATATTAGAACTTGCAACTGACAGTCTGGATAGTGTTACGAGAGTGCTTTCAAGAGACAGTCTCGAAAGACGGATTCGTGCAAACTCCTCCAAGGGGAGATGGCCCAAAAACAAACTCTCACTCATACTCTTTGATATAGATTACTTTAAGTCAATCAACGACCTCTTCAGCCACGAGCAAGGAGATGAAGTGCTCAAAGGCGTCGGCCAAGTTCTTGCATCTCTCGACACAGAGATCGGTAGCCACACAGGACTTTATGGGCGGTGGGGTGGAGAGGAGTTCCTTGTCGTGCTTCCTTGCGACGAAGAAGAGACTGTTGAGTGTCTTGCTGAGAAGATCCGACGAGGAGTTGAAGAGTTCGCCTTCCGTGATGTTCGAGGAAAGCAACCTCTTGAACAAGCAATAACAGTGACTTTAGGTCTTAACTCCCTATATCTTGACGAACTGCCCAACGCAAGAGACATAACGAATCTTGAGTCCGAGCTGAAGAGAGCAATCCGTGATGCTGATACCGCGCTGTCCTATGGCAAGCTCGTAGGGAGAAACTGCCTTCATGCGTTCAATGTTTTCATCGCGCAAGAAATGAGAAACCTTGACATGACAAGAAGATTCTATTTTTCCCTGTCTAGACTGCCCGCGGAGGATATCCTGGATTCTCTTGAAAAGTCATATAACCTAAGAGGGAAGGATGAGATAAAAGCGCACATAGTGAAATACGTAGAGGTGATACGCGATGAGATTCCTAAGAGAGATACACGTACCCAAGCAGTCTTCGCAGATAATCTTTATAGAAAGCTTAGGATGTTACCTTGTGAAGATAAACAGAAGGTTCTAAGATTTATTACATACTTCCTGAAGGGGAGGCATTATTCTCAGGAAGGTAATCAAGCCAAGCATCATCCATGAAGAAACCATACTCTCCGCGGTATGCCTTGCCGTTGACGCCCTCAGTCGCGTCAACATATCTTCTGACTCTTTGTACAGTCTTCATGCTCATCGGACCTGCGAAATAGATCTTGCCGCCTTCTCTTTTGATTTCGATACTTTTGGGCACGATCGACCTTATGTCCGATAGAACGACGTCCGTAAGTTCTGGCTGTGTTATATTCAGGACAACACCATAATGTGGTGTCAATCGCATCCTATCTACGTGCCTCCGGGTTTCCCTGTCCATGTCCTCGAAATAAGGAGAGTCCATAAAGATATATATGTCGGGTGAGTTTAAATATTTTTGCCAATCAACCTTTTCTCCACCACTCCCGAGTGACAACAAACCGAAAGTTTTAAATACAATAATCAACCTATTGTAAGCATGCCAGATAAGCCGACCAGCGAAGAAGCGTATTCTGCTCTTAACAGGGTGCTTGAAGAGAGCAGGACAGACATAAGTGATATATCCGACGCTATTGAGGAGTTAGGCTCATCTCCTGGCCCCGAAGACATTGGAAAGCGAATACCACTTCTTGCTAAGAAAGTTATAGATATAGACTCACGGCTTGTGGAAGCGTTTGATTTTGCGGCTGCTCTTTACGGGCATGCGACTACTGATGGTCTGACCGGATTCAGGACAAAAGCCTATTTTGACACGGTCGTTAAACCGAGACTAGCACAACACCCTAATCTAGCATATCTTATGGTCGATATAGATCAGTTCAAACGCTACAATGACTCATACGGACACCCCCAAGGAGATGAAGCGATTCGGAGCGTCACAGGAGTCATCCAGAGAGTTGCACCGACTGATCTCCTGTTCAGGTTCGGCGGTGAAGAGTTTTCAGTCATCGTCGTAGGCTACGATGTCGAGAGGGAAACAGCGTATAAAATTGCTGAGAATATCAGAGAAGAAGTACAGAAAAACGTGATTCAGGTGATGGCGGCAAGAAGCGTTGCTGAGGACCTCACGACAAGGATTAGTGAAGAATATGGCATGATGATGAACAAAGAGTTCAGAGTAATTCTAGAAGCATTTGGAGCTACTAAACATACAAGCTCAACAAGCCACGAAGAAGTTCTTCAAGCATTAATCGGATCCGCCCGCTCTGAGATGGCCAACCAGGAGAATCTCATGCAAAAACAGACCACCATTCTTGATGAAATACACCAGTACCTGTATCGCCTTCAAAGGTTGACAGTGAGCATAGGTGGTGCTGTAAAGGATACGGAAGAACCGATCGACAACCTGATTAAAAGGGCAGATGACGCCCTTTATGTGGCCAAAAAGACACGTATAGCTAGTTCATTAAGTAATGGAACATTTTTGGCATGAGTTCTTTTCTTGATAGTGTGTTCCGTACGTGGTATTGTGTTGCAGGCATGGAATGTAGTACGCGGTTTGAGATTGCGTGTTTGGTGATTTTCCAGTGCTGT
>JAHJSS010000067.1 GCA_018830225.1 Nanobdellota archaeon | reverse complement strand
TATTTTTCTACTAACTCAAACATGGTCAAATCGCTTAAATCCAGCGCAACATGGCTTATAAACCTCGAATAAGACAAACAAAAAGGTATATAAACAAAATTCCTTTTGAAACACGTAACACACAATGGCACACGCAATCTGCTCGAACTGCATAGGGACATTCGTCTTCCTGGACAAGAAGATTGTAGAGGAGAAGCTGTTCAGCAAGCATGAGATAACCAAGTATTGCGCACAGCTGGAGAAGCAAGAACAGATAGAGCCAGAGAAGGCATCCCTAAAGAAATATCCAGGAGCTGAGGTGCTCGGAAAGAAGACCGTGCCCCCTGCATGGGCCCTCGAATTCTTCAGCCAGGAGAAATACCTCAAGAAGATGAGCGACGCAATAATGCTGGTGACCAAGAGAAAGGTCGCGGCATCGGTCCATGTCGACAACCTCATAATCCAGGCGTCAAACAACGTCGACGAGATAGACAAGGTTGCGAACAACCTCGCAAAGCGGCTGAGGGAATGGTACGAGCTGTACAACCCTGAGTTCTCAAGGTCCATCGAGTCGCACGAGAAGTTCGCAGAGCTCATCCAGAATAAGACAAGAGAAGAGCTGCTGAAAGAGGCAGGGTCATCAAAAGAGGAATCCATGGGCGCAGACATCGACAAGAAAGACCTCGCGCCAGTCATGGAACTCGCGAAAGGCATAAGCGCGCTGTACTCGCTGAGGGCAAGGCAGGCAGAATACATAGAGGACGCGATGCAGAAGACAATGCCCAATGTAAACGCGATATGCGGCTCGATGATAGGTGCAAAATTACTTTCCATAGCAGGAAGCTTCGAGAAGCTCGTGATGTTCCCGGCATCGACGATACAGCTGCTGGGCGCTGAGAAAGCACTGTTCAGGCACATAAAGACAGGAGCAAAGCCTCCAAAGTTCGGGGTCATAATCAACCACCCGCTGGTCGCAAAGGCCAAGCAGGCAGATAAAGGCAGGGCAGCAAGGATGCTGGCGGACAAGATATCGATAGCAGCCAAAATAGACTACTTCAAGGGCGAGTTCAGGGGAGACCAGCTCCGCAAGCAGCTCGAAGAGAAGATGGATGCGATTAGCAAGTTGGAAAAGAAGAAAAAACCCGACATGCCAGAAAAGCTCAAACGAAGATAAGAACGTAAGAACATGGGGATACAACCACACAAGTTCAAAGGCGTGTACACAGTCAAGAAAGGTAAAAGAATAGCATTCGTGACCAAGAACCTCACGCCAGGCAAGACAGTCTACGGCGAAGAGACATATAGAGAGGGGAATGATGAGTACAGGGAATGGTCACTCACGAGATCAAAGCTGGGGGCGGCACTCGCCAAGAACATATCCCAGCTGGGGATATACCCTGGCAGCAAGGTGCTCTACCTCGGAGCGAGCACAGGAACGACATCAAGCCATGTATCAGATGTGGTCGGGGAGGAAGGTTTTGTGTTCGCGCTGGACTTCGCGCCACGCACGACCCGCGAACTCGTCTACCTTTGCGAGCAGAGGAAGAACATGACTCCTATACTCGGGGACGCAAGGCGTCCTGAACAGTACGCACAATACGTCACTCTCGTCGACACGGTGTTCCAGGACATAGCGCAGAGGGACCAGGCAGAGATATTCATAAAGAACTGCAATGCATTCCTCAAGAAAGGAGGGTTCGGCATACTCGCGGTCAAGGCAAGGAGCGTCGATGTGGCGAAGAAGCCCAAGCAGGTATTCAACGAGGTCAGGGCATACATTGAGAAGAACATCACCATCGTCGATTATCGTGAGCTGGATCCCTTTGAGAAGGACCACTGCATATTCATCTGCAAGAAGAAATAAGGAACAAAATGAAAATCGGTGTCATGACCTACCGCGAAAAACCGACGATACCCCAGATAGATTGGATCGGAAAAAACAAATTCGGTTTCGTCGACCTCAGCATGGAACCGCCCTGCGCAACAGCAGAGGCGATGGACCCTAAAAAGATACGACTTCTCCTAAAAAAATACGATTTGGGCATGACCGGGCACACAAGCCCCCACCTGCCTTTCACACACCTGCACAAGGAAATCAGGGATGCAGCATCAAAAGAGCTGAAAAAATACCTTGTGTTCCTCCACAAAGTCGGTTCTCCCAACATGAACATACATTCACCTTTCAAAGACCGCATAGATCCCAGAAAAGCGATAGAGCACTACTCAGAACTTCTTGATGTTGTAATGCCCCTAGCAAGAAAATACAAAATCAAAGTCATGCTCGAAAACTGGCTCAACACAGATGAATACATAAGATTCTACCGAGGCATATTCAAAAGATACCCTAAGCTCAAGCTTCACCTGGACATAGGGCACTGCTACCTCAGACCAAAAAAAGACATGGTGTCATGGTTCCTGAAGAACTACGGCGACAGAATAGAGCACGTGCACTTCTCTGACAACCTCGGGAGGAAAGACAACCACTATGCACTGGGAGAGGGAGCGGTACCCTGGCTGAAAACAATAAGATTATTAAAGAAATACGGCTATGATGGAACCATAACGCTAGAAACCTTTTTCATGAGGGGGAAACGCCGACAGAACGCGTTCCTCTACTCTAGAAATAAGCTGCTCAAATGGTGGGGCAATTGTTGAGACTATATAACACACTCAAACGGAACAGGGAAGAGTTCAAGCCTATCTTGAAAGGCAAGGTCGGCATGTACTGCTGCGGGCCGACAGTCTACAACTACGCGCACATAGGTAACCTAAGGGCATACATCTTCAATAATGTGCTCAGGAGGGTGCTCGAGCTCAATGGCTATGCAGTAAAGCACGTCATGAACATAACAGACGTAGGCCACTTGACCAGCGATGCTGACGAAGGCGAGGACAAGATGCTCAAAGGAGCGAAGCGCGAGGGAAAGACTGTCTGGGAAGTGGCCAAGTTCTACGAGGAAGCATTCTTCAACGACACGAAACAGCTCAACATACTCAGGCCACACACAGTCTGCAGGGCGACAGAACACATCAAGGAGATGGTCGAGCTTGTCAAGCGCATAGAGAAGAACGGCTACACATATGAGGCAGAAGGCAACATCTACTTCGACACCTCTAAGTTTGACAGGTACTATGAGCTCACAGGCCACGCGCCCGAAGAAGAGCAGACCAAGGCAAGGGTCGAAGAGGACCAGGCAAAGAAGAACAAGGCAGACTTCGTGCTCTGGTTCACGCGCAGCAAGTTCGGCAACCAGGAGATGCAGTGGGACAGCCCATGGGGACGAGGATTCCCTGGCTGGCACCTCGAGTGCAGCGCGATGTCGATCAAATACCTCGGAGAACAGTTCGACATACACTGCGGAGGCATAGACCACATACCAATCCATCATACTAACGAGATTGCGCAGAGCGAAGCGGCTACAGGCAAGCACCCCTGGGTCAAATACTGGCTGCACAACGAGTTCCTTGTCATGGACAAGGGAAAGATGGCCAAATCATCAGGAGAGTCCCTGAGGATGAAGACACTGACAGACAAGGGCTACGACCCTATCGTGTACAGGTACTTCTGCCTCGGAGCGCACTACCGGCAGCAGCTCAAGTTCAACTGGGACGGCATGGACGGCGCAGCGAACACCATCAACAGGCTCAAGGAAAAAACCCTCGAGATAAAAGAGAACGCATCCAAGAAGGAACACGAGGATGCGGAAAAGGAACACACCTATGACGCGGAGTTCAAAGAGGCGCTCAATGACGACCTCAACACTCCGAAGGCACTCGCGATAACATGGTCAGTCCTGCGCGACGAGGAGATATCAGACAGGGAAAAGCTCAAGCTCCTGCTCGAATTCGACAAGGTGCTGGGACTCGGCATCGCAGCATGGGAAAGGGAGAAGGTGAAAGTGCCTGCAGAAGTCCAGAAGCTGCTCGATGAACGCGAGAAAGCGAGGAAGGCAAAGGACTGGGCAAAGGCAGACGAGCTCAGGGACAAGATAGCAAAGGCAGGTTTCGCTGTCAAAGACACGCCAGAAGGACCGCAGCTCGAAAAGATTTGAAATAAATTTTTATACTATAACAGCTTATCTTAACAAAAAGAGGCAGCGCAGACCTCCGGTCTGCTGGTCTCTTTTCAAAGAAAAGAGGTGAAATATGGCAGCAGATGCCCTGGCATACCTGACTTATCTTGGAGTGCTACTTCTAGTCGGGCTCATCTGCACGATGATATCATCAAAGCTCAAGATACCTAACGTGCTGCTGCTAATAATCGTGGGCATACTCCTCAAATACGTCAAGTACCAGGGAGAGCCGCTGTTCGCGATACCACAGAACTTCATCCTAACGCTCGGGGTGCTGACCCTTATCATGGTCGTGTACGACTCGGCATCCACTTTCAAGCTCAAGGAGATAGACGCACTGTTCTTCAGGGCGCTGAAGCTCACGACTTTCTTCATCATCCTCACGCTGTTCCTGTTCACGCTCACATCAAGATACATGCTTGACATAAGCGTCTACCTGGCGGTCCTATTCGCCTCATTCATGGCAGGCACTTCACCCGACACGGCGATGTCCTTGCTGGGAGGAGCCAAGAACAAGATAGCAGAGTTCCTCGAGATAGAATCGATCGTCAACACGCCTCCACTGGTGCTGCTGCCTTTCATAATAGTAGACCTCATGAAGAGCATGACAGATGTCTCATTCGACACTGTCGTGCAGCAGTTCGTGCCATTCCTACAGCAGATAGTCATAGGCCTCGGAGCAGGACTCCTGGTCGGAGTGGTGGTCTTCAAGCTCATGAGCAGGCTGTACTCAGAGAAAGTATCACCTATCGCGATAGTCGCGGCAGCGCTGATAACTTACGTCCTGGCTGAGAACATCGGAGGCAATGGAGTGCTAGCAGTGACCACTATGGCAGTCATAGTAGGCAACATCTACCTCAAGCACAAGGAGACCCTCGACAAGTTCTCCTCCACGTTCTCCGAGTTCCTGCAGATACTCGTCTTCGTACTTCTCGGGCTGCTGATTGACATAGACTGGAGTGTGTCATTCCTGATAAAGTCCCTGGCCCTGTTCTTCGTGTTCCTGCTGATCAGGCTCCTCTCGATACACATAAGCTTCTGGAGCGAATACACCCTGAAAGAGAAGATATTCATGACGATAAATGCGCCCAAAGGCATAGCGACCGCGGTAGTGATATTCCTGCTGAGCACCTATGCGATACCAGGTCTTACTCAGATACTCGACTACGGGCTCGCATTCATACTATACTCCATCGTCCTTGCGACAGTCGTCATAAAGATGTCAAGATTCTTCCTGCAGGTCGACATAGTCAAGCCAGCTCCGGCACATAGCGCAGCAGGCAGCACTGCCAAGAAAGCCAAAAGCGTCAAGAAACTCAAGAAGAAGAGCAAGAAGAATTAAGAATCTCTCAATCTTTCAGTTCTCCTCGGCCAGCTCCACACCCACCTTGACCTTGTGCTCTGGAATCTCGATGCTGCCTTTGCCGAACTCCAGGCTGACAGCATTCGCAGTCGAGGTCAGGTCCTCAAGCGCAGACTCTATCCTCTTCCTCTGGTCATCATCGCACTCCACGACAAGCTTCACAGGCTTCTTGAGAGAGACCTTCTGCTCTGACTTGAACTTACGCACAGCGCCGATGATCGCAATGACCAGCTCACCGGTCTTCTCAGCATCCTCATCAATCAATCTCTCATCGACCTTCGGCCAGCGCGAGATGTGTATAGACCTGGCTTTCTCCTTGTCTGCGAAATAAGACTGGTACACCGCCTCTGTCACGTGCGGCATTATAGGAGCGACAAGCTTGAGCGTGTTGAGCAGCAGCTGGTACAGCGTGAACTGCGCAGCGGCCTTGGCCTCAGCGCCCCTCTTGTCAGGATTGTAAAGACGGTCCTTGCAGACCTCCAGATAGTTGTCGCAGATGGTGCTCCAGAAGAACTTCTCTGTCTCTGCCTTTGACTTTGCGTACTCATAATTGCTGAACGTATCTGTGCAGTCCTTCACCAGCTTCTGGAGCTTTGACAGGATCCACCTATCCATCACCTCAAGCTTAACCTGCTTGGCATCCTTCTTCCCTCTCGACGGGTCGAAACCAGAGAGGTGCATGATGGAGAACCTGGAGGCGTTCCACAGCTTGTTCACCATCTTCTTTCCTGTCACGAGGTCCTTCTCCTGGAAAGGAAGGTCATCGCCCAGCTTGGAGCCACCAGCCCAGAACCTCAGAGCGTCAGCGCCATACTTGTCGATCATCACCTGCGGCTCTATCACGTTGCCTTTTGACTTCGACATCTTCTTGCCGTGAGGGTCCAAGGCCCAGCCTGAAATGACGCAGTCTCTCCAGGGGTTGCAGTCGAAGCCAATGTTAGACCTGAAAGTAGTGTTGAAAAGCCAGAATGTTATGATGTCATGCGCCTGCGGCCTCAATGTCATAGGGAACAGCTTTGGCCAGAGCTTCTTAGGCATCAGCTCGACAGCGAGGCGAGGGGTCAGCGAGGACGTCGCCCATGTATCAAGGATATCCTTCTCAGGGATGAAATCAGCATTGCCGCACTTCGGGCATTTCTTGACAGGAGGCTTGCTGTCCAGAGGATCGACAGGCAGGTCCTTTTCGTCAGCCATCACAACCTCATCGCACTTAGAGCAGTACCAGACAGGGAAAGGCACGCCGGAATACCTCTGCCTCGAGACAAGCCAGTCCCACTGCAGGCCCTTCACCCAGTTCTCATACCTGTTCCTCATGTGCGGCGGATACCAGTTCAGCTGCTCGCCCCACTTGAGCATGTCCTCCTTGAGGTCAAGATACCTTATGAACCACTGCTTCGCCTTTATGAACTCAATCTCTGTACCGCATCTCTCGTGCACATTCACAGCGTGCTTGATAGGCTTCATGGACAGGAGCAGACCCTGCTCTTTCATGTCCTCTATTATCATCTTCCTGGCCTTCTTGATCTGCTCGCCCTGGAACTTGCCTGCGAGAGCAGTCATCCTGCCGTCGTGAGTTATCGCTTCCTTTATCGGCAGGTTGTGGGCCTTCTGCCATTCCATGTCGGTCTGGTCGCCGAAGGTGCAGCACATAACAAGGCCTGTCCCTTTCTCAGGGTCAGCGCGCTCGTCCTCCAGTATAGGGACCTCGAAGCCGAACAACGGCACCTTTGCATTCTTGCCCTTCAGACTCTGGTAGCGCTTGTCTTCAGGATGATAGAATACAGCGACGCACGCAGGAAGGAGCTCTGGCCTTGTTGTTGCGATGATGAGGTCCTTGTCGCCTGACTTGAACACTATATCGCAGAAGTTTGACGCTATCTCCTGGTCGACGCACTCCACCTGCGAGATGCCTGTGTGGCACTCAGGGCACCACATCGTCGGCGCGTCCTTCCTGTATGCCCTCTCCATCTTGTAGAGCCTTATGAACTCGCGCTGCGAGATGCGCTGGCAGTGCTCGTTTATTGTTGTGTAGAATATGCTCCATTCACAGCTCATGCCTATCCTCTTCCAGTCAGAGATGTACTTGGGCCTCAGCTCTTTCTCAAGGGTATCGAGGCAGAGCTTGACGAAATCCTCACGGTTCATGTCCTTTGCCCTCACGCCTTTTGTCTTCTCTATGAGGCGCTCTGTAGCCAGGCCATTGTCATCAGTGCCGAAAGGATAGAACACGTTCTTACCTATCATGCGCTGGAAGCGTACTATGAAGTCCTGCTGCGAGTAAGAGAATGAATGACCAAGATGCATCTTGCCGGACACTGTCGGCGGAGGCGTGTCCACTGAGTATATCTCTGCTTTTGACTCGGGGTCAAAGTGGTATATCTTTTTGTCTTCCCAGAACTTCTGCCATTTCGGCTCTTCTACCAAAGGGTCATAGTTCTGAGGCTTTTCCTTGTCTTCCATGGTGTTTTGGATTTCAAGTCTGTATTTAAAGTTTTAGGTTATAACGCTGGCTGCAAAATGCTTTGCGTATGATTCATTGACATCTGTTTAAAAATTCGCTTCTGAAAGATATTTTTGCGTCATCTTGATGTATTTTGCCGGGTTCAGGGCAGGTTTTGTCAAATCTACCCAAACGAGCATCCTGAGGTTCTGTATGATGCCATAGAATGACTCAAATTTTGAATATTCCTTCGGTCTACGAATGATTGAATTATATCCTTCAAGTAAGAATGGCCGGTAATCAAGCAGCTTATCGAACTTTGAATCAAAGTTTCGAAGGTCGCACTCGGAATGGCCTGAATAAGACCACTCGAAGTCAATAATGCCTGTGAGCTTTCCTTTCTCAAATAGGATGTTGCTCTGAGAATAGTCTGAGTGAACCAAAGAAGGTGTGACCTTCAAATCCAGAAGATAAACATTAGCAGCAACAAATTTGCTGACTTGAGCCAGAAGTCTTCTGTCCATCAACTTTCTTGCCTTCACCAGACTGAAGTTTTCACTGTATCTCTTCATAATCATCGATTTCCACGAATCCTCGGCAACAAGTGAGCTACCTTGGAAATTACCAAAATGTTTGAACTTGATAGTATGCAATCTTCCCAATGCAGACCCTATCTGTCGCATGCTTTCTTTCTTCTGCTTTTCAGAATACTCGCCAGCACAATCACTCAAGATTCTGCCGGGAATGCGTCTCAACAGAAAGTATGTGTGGGGTATTACGCCCTTACAATGATCTATTGCAACTACTTGCGGAACAGGAAGACCTGTCTTTTTCTTCACAAGCCCAAACAAGAACTTCTCTTTTTCAAAGCTTTTTCCAGTCGGTTCAGAGCTGATCCTTAAAACAAGATCGTCATTGACATAGAACGCCGGATTGCTCAAACCACTTTTTATCATTTTCAATGAATCAAGCTTTCCAAGGCCATGCTGTTTGAGCAAGGATTGTATATGATTCCTGTTAATCTTTAAGTCCATCATACTGTCTAACGGTCTTTGTATTTAATATTCTTTTGTTAGACCTTTTTTGCTGTATGCTGGCTGGGGGTTCAGGTCAAAACCCTGCTGGTTTTTACTTACATTGTGGGTATTTATTTATAAATGATACTTACATTGTGGGTATTTTTTGTTTTGGGTATTGTCTTCGCAGCAAAACCATTTCCAGTCTGCAACGTCACGCTGCTATACCTCGAGTGGCGGCTGCCACGCTGCTATAATCGGCAGTGCCGCGCGGCTCTTTCAGCACCTTCGGCGCTGTAAGATTTCAGGCCGCTTCGCGTCCTGAAGTAGCTTGCTTTGCCGGCAAGGGAATGCTGAACAAACATCTACAGGCCTGCGCCTTGCACATATCTCTTATGCTGTGCCGGTCTCCGCATCTTCTGCAAGACCGACGCGAACGCGGTGGTACTGCCTGGACTATCACAACAAAATTAATAAACGAACACAGCTTTTTTTCGCTTAATGGCAGAAAGGACAAAGCCCTGGACACAGCAGCATTCTCCAAAGAAGATAAAGGATATCGTAGGCCAGGACAAGGCCATAGCAGAGCTTAAGAGATTCGTGGTCAACTTCAGGAAGGAGAAGAAGAAGGCAGCGATCATCCACGGCCCAACAGGAAGCGGGAAGACCTGCGCGGTGTATGCGATAGCCAACGAGCTCGGACTCGAAATAGTCGAGCTGAACGCATCAGACTTCAGGAACGCAGAAGGAATATCATCCATCGTAGGCAACGCATCAAAGCAGATGTCCCTGTTCTTCAAAAGCAAGATAATACTTGTAGACGAGATAGACGGAGTCTCAGGCACACAGGACAGGGGAGGCATCCCAGAGCTTGCGCGCATGATAGAAGGGACAGCATTCCCGATAGTCATGACAGCGAACGACCCATTCGACAAGAAGTTCTCAGACCTCCGCAAGAGGGCGGCGATGATAGAGTTCGAACCGCTGCAGTACACAGAGGTCTTCGAGGCGATTAAGCGCGTAGCAGAGCTCGAGAAGATAAAGTACGAGGAAGATGCGCTCAAGTCGATAGCCAGGCGGGTCGGAGGCGACGCCAGGGCAGCGGTCAACGACCTGCAGATGCTCAGTGCAACCGGGACATTGACCAAGAAAGACCTTGAAGCCCTGTCAGACAGGGAAAAGAAAGAAGAGATATCCACAGCGCTTACGAAAGTATTCAAGACAACAGACCCGCTCATAGCAAGACAGTCATTCGATACAGTCAGCGAAGACCTCAAGGCATGCCTGCTATGGGTAGACGAGAACCTGCCCAAAGAATATGAGAAGCCTGCAGACCTTGCCAGGGCATATGATTTCGTCTCCAAGGCAGACATAATGAACCGGCGCATAATGCGATGGCAGCACTGGCGATTCCTGGTCTATGTCAACGACTACCTCAGCGCAGGGGTCGCGGTGTCAAAAGACGAGAAATACAAGAAGATAGTCGATTACGAGCAGACGCAGAGGCTGCTCAAGATATACATAGCAAACAGGAAATACCAGAAAAGGCTCGCGATATGCGAGAAGATAGCCGCAGCGACACACAGCTCCAAGAAAGAAGTCGTCAAGGACACCTACCCATACATCAAGGAGATATTCAGGAAAGGCAAAGACAGGGAGATGATATCTGCCATAGCAGACAAGCTCGACCTCGACAACGAGGAGATAGAATACCTTAAGAGGTAGAGTGAAGCAACCCTTTTTCTTTTAGCAGACAGGTCAAAATATCTGGTTTTGCACCACAACTGCCACGCTCGCTTTGAGTATCGGGCCGCTTCTTGTTGCCCATTTCAAACCTTCGGTGTGTAATGTCACAAGCAAAGCTTGTGCCAACTGCATTTCTATCTGCTACTTCTACCGCCAGCTCGCTAGGTGGCAGTTCTGGTGCCAACGTGGTTTTTGGCATAGCGTCTTTTAGCACAAACTATATAAATACAAAACCCCAAAACACTGTTTAAAGTAGTCAGATTTGCGTTGAGGCATACAAATGAGCGGAAAAGAGGCAAAGAAAGAGACAAAGAAAGAGGCAAACAAAGAGACAAGGCAGGACAAGCCGCTGCCAAAAGAAGGACCTTCTAAAAGCCTCAGCATAGAGGACATGGCCGTATTCTGCAAACGCAAAGGATTAGTCTACCCAAGCTCTGAGATCTACGGCGGCATGGCTGGATTCTTCGACTACGGCCCTTACGGCACAGAGCTCAAGAACAACCTAAAGAACGAATGGTGGAAGTCCCATGTCCAGTCACGCGAAGATATAGTAGGCATAGACGGCAGCATAATATCCAACCCGAAAGTATGGGTCGCGTCAGGCCACGCAGAGCAGTTCGGAGACATACTCGTCGAGGACCTCAAGACACACGAAAGATACAGGGCAGACGTCCTCATCGAGGAAGCGCTCAAGATACAGGCAGACGGCCTGAGCGCAGAAGACCTCGGCAAGCTCATCAAGGAGAACAATGTCAAGTCGCCAAAAGGCAACTCCCTGTCTGAACCTCGGAAATTCAACCTCATGTTCACGACAAACGTCGGCCCGGTACAGAGCGAGGAGTCAAAAGCATACCTCAGGGCAGAGACAGCACAGATAATATTCACAGAGTTCAAGAACGTATTCGAGACATCAAGGCTCAAGCTGCCGTTCGGCATAGCGCAGATGGGAAAGGCGTTCAGGAACGAGATAGCGCCGAGACACTTCCTGTTCAGGTGCAGGGAATTCGAGCAGATGGAGATAGAATACTTCATACACCCGAAGAAGCACGGCGAATGCCCCTACATAGATGAGGCCATGGCAGAGAAGCTCATGGTCTATTCCGCAGAGATGCAGGAGAAGAAACAGGAAGCAAAAGAGATGACTGTCAAGGACGCGCTCGCCAAGAAAGTCTTCAAGAGCCCCTGGCACGCATACTGGCTCGCGACAGAACAGAAGTGGTTCCTCAACCTGGGTGCGCGCAGGGAGAACTTCAGGATAAGGCAGCACAAGAAAGACGAGCTTGCACACTACTCATCAGACTGCTGGGACCTCGAGTACAGGTTCCCGTGGGGCTGGAAAGAGCTGGAAGGGATAGCGGACAGGAGCGACTTCGACCTCCAGCAGCACATGAAGCACAGCAAGAAAGACATGAGCATATACGACGAGGAGACAAAAGAGAAGGTAGTCCCCCATGTGGTCGCAGAGCCAAGCCTCGGAGTGGACAGGAGCTTCCTGGTATTCATGTTCGACGCATACGACGACGACAAGAAAAGAGGAAACATCGTCCTGCACCTGCATCCGAAGCTCGCACCCATAAAGGCCGCGGTACTCCCGCTCGTCAACAAGCTCGAGGACAAGGCAAAAGAGGTCTATGGAATGCTCAAGAACGACCTGTTCTGCTTCTATGACCGATCAGGAAGCATAGGACGAAGATATGCAAGGATGGACGAGCTAGGCACGCCATTCTGCGTCACTGTCGACTTCGATTCGCTAGAGAAAGAGGATGTCACGATAAGGGAAAGGGAAACCACAGAGCAGGCAAGGGTCAAGATAAATGACCTGAAAGAGACCCTCAGGAAGCTCGTCACAGGAGAGATGCAGTTCAAGGACATAAAGAGATAGGAAACCATCAGCTGGACCCGAAGAAGGAAAAAAAGGAAAAAAAAGAAAAAGGAAAAACATGGAAAAAGCAGGTGAAAAAGCCAAGTCCTTCCTAACGCATTCAGTATTCATAATCATAATAATTCTCGGGCTGTACTTCATAGTATCAGCATCACCGACACTTACAGGATACGTCGTCCTCGACGCAGGCACTGCAAAAGCAAAGCTCGAAAGCGCACTGTCAAGCTCAGCAGTCTTCAGCCAGATCGCCCAGTCGAGCATCTGCGTAGTCATAAACGACCCCGAACTGCCGCTGTCCCTGCAGGCATCCAAGACGAGCACAGGATGGACTGTCTCTGAGATGCGAGGGATGTGCTCAGGCTTCACGTCAGAGGATGTGATAGTGCAGTTCAAGGACTATGACTCATTCTCAAAGATGGTGGATGACCCCTCTCCGAGGAACCTCGCCAATGGCGCGATAAACAGGGACTTCGAGATACTCCAGTCAAGATACGTCGAGCTAGGAGGCAATGTGGTCTGCGACGCAGCATTCAGGGTCAAGTACTGCGACTCCCTCAAGAACATGGCGACCCCCAACCAGCTCATAGACGGGGACCTCGCATGCTGCCTAGACAAGCTCACCAGGGCAGAGAAGAAGCTCCTCGAGCAGCACCTGAAGCAAGGGAACTACCAAGACGAGATGGGGGTTCTCCAGCAGCCTGCGACAATAGCAGGCATGAGCATGACGACAAGCATAATAATCCTCGCAGTCGTAATCCTTGTGATCGTCGGCATAGTCGCAGGGGTTATGATGGGACACAAAGGCGGCAAAGCACCGTCAAAGACTGCAGCCTCGATGCCAGGAACAGGCATGCCGGGCATGCCGACTGGAATGCCTGCAGGAGCAGAAGCAGCACCAGGAGCAGCGATGCCTGAGATGCGGACAGGGTACGGCCAGCCAGCACAGCCGACAGAAAGCCCCCAGATAACAGATCTCAGGAACTATGTCCAGCAGGTCATCTCAGAAGGATACGACATCGAAGAGGTAAGGTCACATCTCCTCGAGATAGGCTGGGACTACCAGACAGCAGAACAGATAATCGGAGAGGCGCAGCAACAGCTGCAGCAGCAGTAGAAGACGCAAACTCTCTCAATATAAAAACAAACACAACAAGCTTTTTATACTCTTTCTGACAAACAAGGCATATAAATGAAAAGCACATAGGGGGTAAACATGGCAGATCTCATAGATGTCATAAGGAGGATGCGAAAGCTCTCCACAGAAGAGGAAAAATCCCTGGATTCCCTTGACTGGTACGTGTCTGAAAAGCAGAAATGCCTTGTCAGAGGACTGTTCAAGGAGAAGAAGATAGCCATAGAGACCGAATCATTCTCACTCGGCGGACTCATAGAGAACCTCAGCCTGCCAAAGCTTGTCGCGAAGAAGAAAAGCGCAGAGACAGAACAGATCATAGCAGACATCAACACAGCGATAGACGAGAAGACAAAGAAGACTCTCTTCACAGAGTTCTCCAAAGTCATACACGACAAGTGCTCACAGATAATCGCGCCTAACATAGTCGGGTTTGAGACGGTCAAGAAGGCAGTCGCGCTGCAGCTGCTCTCACCAGAACGCATACACATACTCCTGCTCGGCGACCCGGGAACAGGGAAGACACAGATACTCAGCTCAGCAACAGAACTTGCGCCAATAGCATCGATGGGGCTCGGCTCAGGAACGTCAGGAGTCGGCCTCGCAGTCACTGTCAAGGGCAAAGAGGTCATCAAAGGCCTGCTGCCCATGGCTGACAGGGGGCTGTGCGCAATCGACGAGCTCAACCTCATGAAAGAGGAGTCAAGGGCCAGCCTGTACAACGCCATGGAGAAAGGCTTTGTCAGCTATGACAAGGGAGGACACTCATACAAGTTCGACGCGAGGGTCTCGGTGCTCGCGACAGCAAACCCGAAAGGAGACAAGTTCACAGGCACCACCGTCAGCGAGCTGAAGAAACAGCTGCCGTTCGACGCAGCGCTGCTGACAAGGTTCCACCTCACATTCATGGTAAAGAAGCACGACATCGAGGAGTTCAAGAAGATAACAAAGGCCCTGCTGCAGAAGAGCAAGCAGGAGCTCAGCAGCAAGGAGCAGGCATTCCTCAAGAGCTACATAAATCATGCCCACTCGCTCGGAGAAATAAAACTGCCCAAGAAATTCGAGCAGGAGATAATCGATTTCATATCAGACATAAAGGAGAACGAGAAGAAATACCTCGTCGAGATATCGCCGAGGATGGTCGTCGGCTTCACAAGGCTCGCGAAAGCCTCCGCGCGCGCAGAGCTAAGGGACGAAGTGGCTGAAAAAGACGTGGCACTGGTCAAGCAGATAGTCAAGGAGAGCCTCAAGGTATGAGGCACATAGTCGCTCAAAAATTGCTGTGCAAAGACAGAGAAATGCCATTCTATACTGCACAGGCAACTGAAAATAACAACCGAAAGTTATATAAACAAAACACGAATTTTTGAGGCAGGACAAAACAAACAAAGACGGTGAACTGATGATAAAATTTGTCGGAAAATTCATAAAGAAGGTGTTCAGGGACATATTCAGGAAACGAAAAGCCCTGAAGATAGGCCTTTACGGCCCGCCGAACGGCGGCAAGACCACGCTCGCCAACAGGCTCTGCCTCGACTGGCTCGGCGAGGAGATGGGAAGCGTCTCCAACATCGAGCACGAGACAAGAGAGGTCCAGATAAAGGAGCGCATAACCGTCAAGAAGGACAACCACGAGCTTTCTTTCAGCCTTGTAGACACGCCAGGCATAGCCACGAAGATAGACTACGAGGACTTCATGAAGAAAGGACTCACAGAATCAGAGTCCAAGAAGCGCGCAAAGGAGGCCACAAAAGGAGTCATCGACGCGATAAGATGGCTCGACAACATGGACGTGGTCATAGTCGTGCTTGACGCCACAAAAGACCCATACTCCCAGGTGAACATAACAATAATAGGCAACCTCGCAGCAAGGGACATACCTGTCCTTGTCGTGGGCAACAAGACAGACCTGAGGAAGGCGAGCATAAAGAAGATCAAGGCAGCTTTCCCGCAATACGAGGTCATAGGGATATCAGCGAAGAAAGGCACGAACATGGAAGAGTTTTACGAATCATTGTTCGTCGTAGCAGGATGAGGTTTCGGAAAATGGGACTCACATTACAATTCATTCCTTACATGGAAATCGAGAACCTGAGCTCGATAGGCAGGATCAGGAAGCTGCTCAACGCAGTCAAAGAGGACAAGATAGTGCTGCTGGAAGGGCGGCTCAAGAAGGAAGAGGAGACCGAGCTCATCAAGACAACGATGGAAGAGATAAACGCGGAGTTCAGGGGCATCGAGCTGGCGGTGGTATACCCTGCGGCGCACAACATGGTAGCGTTCAAGAAGCTGAAGCAGCAGTTCATCAACATGCTCCTCGGAGACAGGCAAGGGCTGACGATAATAGGCCCAGCCTCCATAGTCAAGGAGATAAAGAAAGACCCTAACAAGATACAGCTGTTCACGACAGACGGCAGGTCCAGACCGAAGAAGGCCAAGAAGAAATCCAAGGGTTAAGATACACCATGCCCCACCAATGCGTCAGATGCGGAAAGTTCCATGATGATGGAGATTCAACGCTCCTGCAGAAGGGCTGCTCGTGCGGGTCAAGGCTCTGGTTCTTTGTCAAGAAAGAGTCCATAGACAAGGCGAAGACCATAACGACCAGTCTCACACCAGAGCAGAAGGCGCAGATCGAGGAGGACGTCCTCGAGATAATAGGCGAGACAAACCCTGACGAGCCTGTGGTGCTAGACCTCGAGTCGATACGCATCACAGAGCCGGGCAAGTTCGAGCTCGACCTCGTGCAGCTGTTCAACAAGGACAAGCCCATAGTCTTCAAGCTCGCAGAAGGCAAGTACATGATAGACATACCAGAGACCTTCCAGAGGAGAAGGGAGCTGGGCGAGAAGCATAAGTGACTGGTTCTTATAATTTAAGATAAAGAATGAAAAGATAATCCCGACTCCCTGCGGTCATCGATGTTTTGCCTTTCTTTAATACAAAAATAATGCCGACTCCTTTCAGTCATCGGCATTATTGAGCATTAAAAAACGGATTTTGCCGACTTTATCGGCAAAATCCCTTTCTTTAATGGGACGGCGGGGACTTCCATGCATCAGCAAGGAGCTTCTGCAATTTGAACCCCGAACCCCACGGTATCTGACAATCATCCCCTTGCGGGCATCATACCGTATGGCATGAAACGGCCTTCAGCCGTGTGCTCTTTACTGCCGCGAGCCTCGCAAGCTCGGCAGGTCCCAGATTGAGCTACCGTCCCATCGATTGCTCTTTTTTGTCTCTCATCGGCATAAAGCCTCGACAATCTGGGTGGTCATACGAAGAATCTGATTGATTTATATAACTTTTGGTGGTCAGCTGAGGTCCTCTTCCTCGACATCAATGGAATCCTCAGGAGCGCCCCCTTTCTTCGGCGCCTCGTCCTTTTCCTCATCACCGTATGAGAAATCGTCAGGCTTATCCGCTGAGGCTGGTTCCTCCTTTGGCTCTGCCTTCTCCTCGGCAGGCGCCGGTTCAGGCTTCGCAGCAACTCCAGGACCTTCCGCTTCCTGCGGCCCGCCCTCTCCACTCACGATGTCAAGCGTACCGAACTTGCCGGTCGTCAGCTGGAGCTCGCCCTGGAACTCACCGACATAGCCCTTTTGGATCTTGACCTTGTCACCTACACGCACCTTCTCTATCTGCTCGTTCCACAAAGAAAGCTTTACCTTGCCAGTGCCGTCCTTTATCAGCGCGTTCGCGACCTTGCCTTGCCTCCCGAACTTGCTGAATTCGCGGACATCACTCATCTCAATAACTTCGCCTTCGACATCAACATTGGTCTGTCTCGGCTGCAAATCTTTTATGAACATTCGATCACCTAGTCCCGACAATATGCTGAGAGGGTTTAAAAAACTTTGCCTCACCCCTTTAAAAGCATTAAAATGCCTGGCGCACGAAGGGCAGCATAGAAACTTTTATATAAATGGCGCAGGACTTTCTCATCATGGAAAAAGAGATGCCCAATTCTGTCAAGAAGGAGATACTCCGCGTCCTGAAGAAGGCGCAGAGGAATATAAACAGCGGAGACTCGAATAAGCTGAAGATCCTCAGCGACGCGACAATACGCAACGCAAGCGTGTTCCAGGATCCAGACTCCCTCTCAATCGCAGTCATAGTATATGCTATATCAAAGCTTCTCGAGAGATGGGGCTTCGAGTCAGAGTATGCGGACCAGGCAAGGAACCTGCTCGGCAGCGCGCAATTCTCGCTGGAACAGAACCGGCTTGACGAATACCGCGACAAGATGAAGAAGGTGTTCGAGTTCACAGCTTCTGTCGAGAAGGAGTTCAAGCTATACATAGACAAGGTCATAGAGAAGGCCAGGGTGAAGAAAGGGAGCAGGCTCTACGAGCACGGCATAAGCGCGGCAAGAGCCGCCGAGATGCTGGGCATAGGACAATGGGAGCTGCTGAGCTACATAGGCAAGACAAGGATATACGACGAGGCAGCAGTGCCTACTGACGTCGCGCAGAGGCTCAACCTGGCCAGGCAGCTCTTTGAGTAGACAGAGAGGACAAGATGAAATCCCTAATATTCGATGCAGGACCTGTAATAAGCCTCACGACCAACAACCTTCTCTGGACACTGGACTACCTGAAGGACATATTCAAAGGAGATTTCTATATACCGCAGGCAGTCAAGGTAGAGCTGGTCGACCGGCCGCTGGCGTCGAAGAAGTTCAAGTTCGAGGCCCTGCAGGTGGGATTCAGGATAAAAAAAGGGGTGTTGACTGTAGTGGAAGAGCAGAAGATAAAGATTCTCGCGGAAGAGCTCCTCGAGCTGGCCAACCACTCGTTCAAGATCAGGGGCAACTGGCTGAGGATAGCCCACTATGCAGAGATGGAGGTCATCGCCGCAGCATCTGTCCTTAACGCCTCAGCAGTCGTGATTGACGAGAGGACGACAAAGCTCATCATCGAAGACCAGTCAGGACTCGCCAGGATGCTCGAGAAGCACATGGGCTCGAAGGTATACACCAACCAGGCCAACCTCAACAAGATAAAGAACTGGACAAAGGGCATAAAAATAATACGCTCAGTGGAGCTCGTGATGGTGGCGTATGAGAAAGGCATATTCAACAAGTACCTTCCTGATGGAGAGGATGCAGCAAGGACACTCGTCGAGTCATTACTGTGGGGTGTGAAACTCCACGGCTGCGCATTGTCCAGGCAGGAGCTCAACGACCTGGTCAGGATCGAGACCAGTACACCGGTCAATGCTGTCTCTCGTCCAGAAAAAGACGATTCTTGAAGCCTCATCGACGGCGAAAACAAAACATTTAAATACTAGTATTCGTAAGGTTAATGGATTCTCATTCGAGAAAAGGAGGTCAAATAAAATGGCGCAAAAAGTTGCAAAAGTAGGTGTCAAGAAACAGGCGGGATACCTCTACTTCGTCGATAGACAGGGCGATGTATCCTGCGCAAAGATGGCCCGCGGCAAAGGAAAGAAGGCCGGCGCTGTCAAGAAAGTCGCCAAGGTTGGCGTCAAGAAGAAGGGTGGCTTCCTCTATTTCATCGACAAGCAGGGTGACATATCCTGTGCAAAGATGGTAAGAGGCGGAGCCAAGAGAAAGAAGAAGGCCAAGAAAGCGAAGAAGAAAGCAGTGAAGAAGAAGGCCAAGAAAAAGGTCGCCAAGAAGGCCAAGAAGGCCAAGAAAAAGGCGAAGAAGAAATAAATTCTGACCAACTTTTTTCTTTTTTTTTCTTTTTTAAACAACTGCTTCTGCCAAAACAAAATTTTATATAACACTCAAGATTATTCCCCTCATATGATAAAAGGACAGGTAGTGGGGGGAGAGCTCGGAAAGGTATGCATAAGGCAGAAGTCCGACGCCTGCCTCGAGATAGGCGAGCTCCTTGTCAGCGGTAACGAAAGGCAGAAGATACTCCTCCAGGTGTATGACCTCAACTACGGAAGCCAGATATCACAGCAGAACCTGGAGCTCATCTCAGGCATGAAGCTTGAGGACAACACAGACATATCATTCTTTGACGGGAACGTGCGCAACTACACCCTCGCCTCAGCGAAGCCAATAGCGATAATACGCGGCGCAGAGGTACAGCTATGCAAGCAGCTGCCCATATTCTTCGGGGAGGTCAGGCAGGTGGAAGAGGCAGACCTGAAATTCATGATCACGCCGCCCAATCCGCTGTTCCTCGGCAATCTCAGGTCAGGATCGAAGATGCTGGACGTGCCGATAAGCATCCCCGGCGACAAGGTGTTCTCGCACCACGTGCTCATAACATCAACCACAGGCAGAGGGAAGAGCAACCTAGTCAAGGTAATGCTGTGGAGCGTAGTCGACAAGGGCTATTGCGGAGCCATCGTGCTCGACCCGCATGACGAATACTACGGAAGGAACGGACCAGGGCTGAAGACGCACCCTTCCTCCGAAAACGTGATATATTACACACCGAGGGACGCTCCGCCTGGAGCAAAGACACTCAAGATAAACCTCAAGCAGGTTAAGCCTGACCACTTCAGGGGCGCAGTGAACTTCTCTGATGCGCAGGTCCAGGCGATGAGCGCCTACTACAAGGAGTACGGAAAGAGATGGGTCGAGGCTGTCGTCCTTGAGAAGCCGCTCAAGGTCGAGTTCCAGGAAGCGACCGTGGGTGTGCTCAAGAGAAGGCTCATGCACCTGCTCGACCTAGACTTCGACGGGAGCCAGCTGTACTGCAACGGCGTGTTCGACCTCAGCGCAGGAGAGACCACTATAAAGGACATCGCAGGCGAGGCAGAGCAGGCCAAGACAGTCATAATAGACACATCAGGATTCTCAGGAGCGGTCGAGATAATGATAGGCAGCATGGTCACGACAGAGATATTCAACAGGTACAGGAGCTACAAGACAAAAGGCCAGCTCGACAGCAAGCCGGTCGTGTCCATAGTGCTCGAGGAGGCTCCGAGGGTGCTGGGCAAAGAGGTGCTGGAATCAGGGCCCAACATATTCAGCACGATCGCAAGAGAGGGAAGGAAGTTCAAGGTGGGGCTCACGGCGATAACGCAGCTGCCTTCGCTGATCCCCCGGGAAGTGCTTGCGAACATGAACACCAAGATAATACTAGGCATAGAGATGAAGCCTGAAAGGCAGGCCATAATCGAATCGGCATCGCAGGACCTGTCCACTGACGACAGGAACATAGCATCACTAGACAAGGGGGAGGCCATAGTCACAAGCAACTTCGTCAAGTTCGCCACACCGATAAAAGTCCCTCTTTTCACCAACCATATAAAGCAGAGCCAGAAAAGCCAAAAAGATAATAAACCAGAGGGACATCCGAGCTTCGAGGGAGTCAGCCTGTCTTGACTACTCTCAGCAAAACAAAGGTGATCAAGCTGGGAATATACTCAGAACAACCGAACTTCAGAAAGAACCTTGAATCAGCATTCCCCCTTGCGAAGAGGGCTGCAGGCGAGGCAGAGCAACTTGATGTCAAGATATTCCTCAAGTTCCTAAAGAAGCACAAGCTGTTCGGGCAGTCGCTGAAACAGGAACTCGCTGGGATATATGACCTGCTCCACGAGTCATGGGAGCTCGCAGAGGAAATCAGGAAGAAACCAGAGCATCAAAAAGAGTTTGATAGGCTGAGCAAGATAACATACGAGCTCGAGGCCAAGACAGCAGACCTGCTGAACAAGCTTAAGGCAGGCAAGCACATGATGGTTGTTATGGGGAAGAACCTCAGGATGTTCTACAATGACGAGCTGAAGATACTCGCGCTCCTGAAAGAATTCCACGAAGGGCTGAAGCGCGAAGGGCGCGTGAAGCAGATGCCGAACGTGACCCAACTGATGAACGAGGCGACAAACATACAGGGCGCGCTGCACCAGATAAAGCCCATGTTCGAAGCAATAGCGACTGCGTATGAGAAGGACTCGATAGAGATAGAGCGGATGATAGATGATGAGATGAGGAAGGTGGAGGCCAAGGTCAGGGGCAAGGACGCGCAGCACATCGACTTCAGGAAGATCCTTGAGCATGTCAAGTATGTGGAAGGCCAGATAGACAATCTGGTCGAAAAGGCAGAACAGGAGCAGAAGCTGGTAAATGTGAGTCAGCACAGCGCCAGGCTGATGGAAATAATCATAGGCAAGATGCTGGAACGCGAAGAACAGCAGAGAGCGGGCTTCAGGGCCTGAAACGCCTTTTTATACTCTTCTGAACCAAAATCTTTATATAGTTTTAATGACTAACCAGTGGTTACGATGGGGGGAATAGCTCATATAACTGTCAGGTTCTCGGAAATCGAGCTTGGTGGCAGCGAGCTAGAGCTAGCCTTGGACAAAGAGGTGTGGGATTCTCTGGAAGGCACCCTTAACGAGCATGTCGAATGGCATGTATATTATGTCAGTGCATATCACCGCTGTGAGCCTTGCGGCGGCCTGCTGGAAGAGCGCGCAATGGTGAAAGCAGAGATAGGACGCACCTTGTACTCACGCGAGACCCAGCCGCCCAGACCGTGCTATGCTGAAGGCGACACGCACGTGGTCATGAATCTCCTGCTTCTCTTAGCGCACCTGAAGAAGAACGGAGCCAGAGCAAGGGTCGCTTCAGACAGCACAGAGCTTTTCGAATCATTGGGCACGCTCGAAGGATTCAGCGCAGACGACATCCTGGCATTGTGCGCAGACAAGAAAGGTTACGCATTTACCGGAAGCAGGACGCACAGCTGCTATCCGACAATACTCACGGAACACTGAATCCTACTTCTTCTCGAAGCGCCTTACAAATGGATGCTGACTAAATTCGGGACAGAACATTTTTGTGCGAAACCTATTTAAACACCATTTGACTGTTTCCTCGCTATGCGCAGGTTCGAAAAAGAGGAGATAGAGCAAAGGTCAAAGATAGTGGCACTGTGCCACTCTCTCTACCAGCTTTTCAATGAGAAGAAACAGGAGCTGGCTGTAGACTGGCGGGAAGAGTTCAACAAAGGCGGTGTCGAAAAGGTAGAGCAGCTGTTCAACAGGACCCTTGAAGTCGTCGACCAGCAGATAGGCGCAGTATCCCAGCTCTCTGAGCTCATAAGGCAGCAGGACACAGAGATAAGGGAATCCGCAGGAATGCTCGACAAGCACCTGGACTATGCATCGCTGGTCAAATCACACTTCTCATTCGCGACAATAGCCGGCGAGCTGGTGAAGAAAGAGGAACTCGACACAGAGAAGCTCCTCGAACTGCTCCGAAAACTCTTCTTAGACCTGAGTGAACAGAAAAAGAAGCTTGATTCTGTGAAAAAACAAGGCGCAGGGAAGCAGGCCTATGTCGAAGTCGATGTCAGAAGCCTTGCAGAGACAGAGTTCAGGATACTGCAGGGCATAACCCCTTTCTGGAACGAGTGGGAGACGCTGGTCCCTAAGATAGAGGTACTTGTCTCAAGGTTGGGAGAGGCCAGTGACGAGGAAGTCGCGCAGTTGAAGAAGGAGATCAAGGACCTGCTCGACTCTTACCACAAGAGCTTCGCCAATGACGAGCAGGCATCCCAGCTGGGGACAGAGCTCGCACTGAACCTTGCCATCCAGCCGACCAAGGAGATAACCGCTCTCGGCAATAAGGTATCTATAGTGATCATCAATGTGGACATGACCGCGTGCAACACGCTTGACGAATCACATAATCTTGGCAATGCCCTGATGAAGAAGATATACGAGGAGCTCGACAGAAGGCTGCGGAGAGACTTCACTAAGACTGGTATTGATGAGGGTTCTTCAAAGATTGAGGGCAAAGGCGTGGTCACTATCCTCGGCAGGACGAGGTTCAAGATCGTCGGGGTCCCTAAGCAAGAGCTTGAAAAGGCACTCAAGGAGATACCGCCTATTGTGCTGAAGCATCTGCAGAACGCTTTTGGAAGTGAGTTCCACGGAAAGGACCGCGAAAGGCTGGACCACCTAAACACGAGCCTCCTTGCAGGCTATGAAGAGATGGATGTAGGTCAAGAAAGCATGAATTTCGTTTTGAAACTCTTAAGTCTCAGAGTAAGCACCGACAGCTACCTGAAGAGCCTCTTCATCCCTTACACGGGAGAGCTCGACGAAAAAATAGAACGCGAAAGGATAATGGCTGAACTGAAGCAGGCGGAGAGAGATATCGCGCTGAAGATAGACACCGCAATAAAGCATGCAGCAGCGAAGGCTGAATACCTCGAGAAGAAGTTCCTCCCTGATTATGAAGGGAGGAAACTCGGAGAGATCGAGAGGCGCATGGAAGAAGAGAACATACCTCCCATCGAGACCCCTATCTTCGTCGCAAGGATAAGGGCAATCGAACGTGAAGTGCTCGCGGATTTCCCTTCAGTCGTCATCTATGACCGCAAGGTCGAGCCGCAGTCGGCATGGGTGGGGCTGAACTACATCCCTGAGGAGGAGTTCGAGGGCAAGATGATAAACAGGGTCGCCCACCAGATAGGACTCGATAACCATCTCACCAAAGAGCTGTTCGGGCTCCTCGAGGAGGCGAGACAGAAGAAAAAAGACGGGAAGCTCGAGCCAGAGGATGCAAAAAAGCTCCAAGATCTCAAGGAGAGGTTCTATCTCGATGTACTGCAGAAACGACACCTGGCAAAAAGCTATGACCTGAGGTTCCCTGCATCACTGCGCGAGGACTCCTTCGACCAGGTCCTTGCAGCCATGATACTGATTGAGGGGCCGCAGGTCATGACATTCTTCGAGCTCGACGGTTTCAACGCGTTCAACAAGATGTACAGGCCGGACAGCCAGGATACCTACTACCATTCCGTGCTTAAGATGATACTCACCCATTTTGACGAAACATTCAACAACAAAGCTGCAGAATCATACAGGATAAAGCCGCGCATGGTGAAGCAGGGCGACGAGATATGGCTGAGCTATCCCCTGAACTCCGAGAGAGGAAAAGTGGAGGAGGACGACCACAGCAGGTTCCTCGAGCGAGTCCAAAGGTCGCTTGTAAGCTTGTCAATGAATGAGGGGCTGCAAGTCCCCAACCTCAGGACCATAGACTGGATACCCTACCGCATAGAGAACAAGATGCTCACGCAGATGCATCTCAGGAACTGCTTCAGCAAAGCCAAGCAGACATACTACGTCGACAACAGCAGGTTCACCGGAGACAGACCCCAATCAGACGGCCATCTTAAAGTCACGCCTGAGACCGCTGAGAGAATCTTCGGAGGATACTTCGCGTTCAGCAAGATAGTCAGCTCCAACAAGGAAGAAGGATTCAAGGACTGGAAGACGCTCAACCCTGCGAGGCAGGTGGATGGAGAAGGCCAGTTCGGGCCGAAGGCATTCATCTACTCATCGATGCTCTTCGAGGAGACTGTCAAGATCCTTTCAGGAGGCGCATCCAGCAGATTAAAGACAGGCAGGGTCATAAGGCTCGGCACGACTGCGGGCTATGCCGGCTTCGGTAAGCCGATAATGCATACCACGCCGGAAGGAGTCAATCACATACGGACGGCACTCAACAAATCTGTAGAGAAGATGCGCGAAATAAAAGGCCGCGGCGGGATATACAACCTTGAGAAAGAAGGTTTCGCTTTCTGACTTACCACAATCATAACTGCTTCTCAATAGCACCTGCAGCCATGGGAAGTAGTGTCGGCTGAGCTCACAATACGGCCGTGGTTCCCGTGCTTCTCAGCACAGTCCTGACGAAGACCTTTTACCAAAGTGTAGATGCCCTCGATTTTTTGTTCGATAGTGGAGCGATCACTGTTTGCTATCTTCCTGCAACGCGAATAGAGCGCGCTGCACTTGTCATGCTCTTCCACAAGCTGCTCTTCTGACCACCCGTACTCCCCCAATGGAGAAGCCTGCTTGAAAAGCCCCTTCATCTGTTCCAAAGGGGCGAAGGCTTCGGGAAGCTGGAATGAGTCTGGCTTATCCTGCTCTTTGGCCAGCTCGTAGTGGTTGAGCATGTATTTCAAGACCATCAGCGCTTCGATGTAAGTTGAAGAATCAGAGATGTCTTTCGGGCGGAGTATTGCTCCGTATAGCTTATCGACAAGCCCTGCATCACGTCTATCTGTCTTATCAGCAGTCATCTATTCCCCCCGAAATAGTTATTACTTATCAATGTTGAACATCTTTAATATTTAAATGTTTCGTTTTATTTTTAAGCGGTTTTTAAACGCCGGAACATTAAAAAAACGGCGTTATATTCCCTGAGGACATGAAATTTGCCCATATTGCAGATGTGCACCTGGGAAGCTGGAGAGAGCCCAAGCTAAGGGAACTCAACACCCGGGCCTTTGTTGAGGCGGTCAGCAGATGCCTGTCCAACAGTGTCGATTTCGTGCTTCTTGCAGGCGACCTGTTCAACACAAGCATCCCTCCAATCGAAAGCCTCAAGCTCGCAGTGATTGAGCTGAAGAGGCTCAAGGACGCAGGCATACCCGTGTACACGATCGCAGGAAGCCATGACTTCTCACCATCAGGAAAGACCATGCTCGAAGTGCTTGAAGAGGCAGAGCTCTTGAGGAATGCCTGCAAAGGAGAGGTGGAAGGAGGCAAGCTCAAGTTGCACTTCACAACAGACAAGAAGACAGGAGCGAAGATAACAGGCATGATAGGCAAGAAAGGCATGCTTGAGAAGAGATACTATGAAGACCTTCTGCATACCAACCTCGAGCAGGAGACAGGATTCAAGATATTCATGTTCCACACAGCGCTTTCAGAGCTGAAGCCTGAAGATATGGAGCAGATGGAAGCGGCGCCGCTGTCCCTTCTCCCACGCGGGTTCGACTATTACGCAGGCGGACATGTGCACATCGTGAAGGAGGCGAGCATGGCCGACCACAAGAACATAGTCTACCCAGGACCCACATTCCCCAACAGCTTCACAGAGCTGGAGAAGCTCGGGTGCGGCGGGTTCTACATCTATGATGACGGCAAGCTGAGCCATGAGCGGATTGACCTGTGCCCTGTGCTGACCATAAGCATCGACTGTAGACACAAGACGCCGCAGCAGGCCACAGAAGCCATCCTCGACGAGATGCGCAAGAAGAACATGAAAGACGCGATAGTCCTGCTCAGGCTATCCGGCAAGCTCGAGACAGGAAAGACCTCAGAGATAGACATGAACAGGGTCATAGAGCTCATGCACGAGAGAGGGACGTACTTCGTGATGAAGAACACCAGCAAGCTCGTGTCAAAGAAGTTCGAAGAGGTCAAGGTCAAGGCAGACACGACAGAAGAGGCGGAGAGGCTCGTTGTCGAAGAGCATGTAGGACAGGTAAAGTCGCTTGAGCTGACACCTGAAGCAGAGAAAGCGCTGGTTCATCAACTCATGACAGTCCTCGACAAGGAGAAAGGCGAAGGCGAGAAGCAGTCAGACTACGAAGCAAGGATAATCGCGGAGATGGAGAAGATATTCTGAAAGCCTGAAACCAGGATGTTTCAGATCTCATCAAGGATGGTCTTGACATCTTCACCTATCTTGTCAGCCATCTCATCTTTCTTTAGGTCAGAGATCACGAACCACTTGACCTCCTCAACATTCTCTCCAGGAGTGAAAGTCGATTCAGGGTCCAGGTCGCACTCAAAGATCGTGGCCTCGACATTGTTGCCTGCCTTCTGGTATTCGAGAATCGTGAAGTGCTGGATTATCTCAGGCTTGACGCCGATCTGCTCGTCTGTCTTCTGGACAGCAGCGTCCTCCAGGCCTGTCTTTGACTTGACGATGCCGCCAGGAAGCTCCCAGATCTCCTTGTCCTTCTTGCGAATAAGCAGCACCTTATCATTCTTCAGAATCGCACAACCGGACAACAATATAGTAGGCATCATCCCGTGAGAATATCCTCTCATTTAAAAACTTAACGCAAAAATACCGTCTAAAACCTATCCTGACTATATTATGATAAAAAGAAAGATCTGAAAAAATTTACGCGGCTTCCTTCTGCAGCTGCTCGATGAATGTCTGCGCCCTCTCTATCTCTGTCTTCTTTGCCTTAAGTGCTGGCTTCATCGCGGCAAGGAGAGCCCCCTGGAACTTGAGAAGCTTCTTGGCATAGGCGATCTCATCCTTCACCCGCCTGTTCAGCTCCGGAGCGTCCACTGCTACGGGCGCCAGTATCTGGAATATGAAATCAATATCACTCCTGAGCGGGGAGCCTGCAGAAGCCATGGTCGTTATCCTCTGGAAAGAAGAGAATATTTCCTTGTCCTTCCTACCGAGCTGAGTTATCAGCCTCTGCTCGGTCCTTATCAGTTCCTTATCGAATGTCTGCAGCTTCCTCTCCACGACCTCGTTAAGCTGCGCGCTTAGGCTGGCCCTCTCGGCGAGAAGATTGGAGAGACTCTCAATCTCGTCCTCCTGTGCAGTGACCTGCTGGGACACCCTCAACGATACCTTCTCCGCTTCCCTGAGGCTCTTCCCCATCACGTCAAGGAACTTGGAGATGCTCTCGGCCTGGCGCTGGAAAGCGTCAGTCTTCATGGGCTTCCCGGACTTCTCAATCTGCCTTATGATCTCTGCTTCTCTCTGCGCATCTGTCTTCATGCTCTTGAACCAGGCAGCCTCATCCTTCTTCCTCATAGGTATGCCAGGTCTGGGGACTTTCTTCAGCTCCTCTCTCGCGACTTCCGCGAGCTCCTGCACCTTCCTGGCCTGGGCATCGACAGCCTTGCCGCCTGACCGCATCTCAGACCTGTAATCTTTCATTGAGAGAGCGTTCTTCCTCTCCTCTTCCTCTTTGGCCTTGATTATCCTATCTCCTTCAGCCATAGCTTCCTTTACATCTTTAGAAGCGAAAAGACCAGAAAACCAGTTGAGCAATCCCATTTTATGACCTCTTTTGAGTTTTTGATGTACTGATAACTATTATTCCGCAAGGATACGCTTTTTCTCTTTAAAAAGTTTTCCTTTGATAATGGCTGGTTCCATGGCTTTTTCACGGAATTTCAGAAAAGTATAAAAATAACTACTGTTTAGTAGTTTAATATGAGGGGTAAGATAGTCAGTCTAGCAGAGTTTAGGCAGCAGCATACAGAAGGCCCTGAAAAGGACCTGGCATATGATAAACTTCAGAGGCTTGAGCAGAAGCTCTTCGGCGAGCAAAAGAAAGGCCTGTCTTTCCTTGAACAGATCGCTGCAGAGACAGAGAAAGCTCTGGGGGAAACATCATCACTGAGCGCTGCCGGAGAGCTTCTCGGCCTGGACTTATGCGGAACACCCTTCTTGGATTTCGAGAATCGTGACCTCCAAAGATACAAGGATTTCCTGTACATATCAATGGTCTACTTCTACCGGTATGAACCCCGCAGAACCCTGCTGAGAGACAGGATCAAGTCTGTCGCGATGCACCTTTTCAGATACGAGATAGGGCTTCCCAAACTGTCAGAGCCTGAACGCATAAATGAGTACAGGAGGACATGGCGCGGAAGATGGTCTTACAGGGTCAGAGAATGGCGCGTGAACGTAAGGCTGAGGGCATTTGAGGATGAGGCTCTCCTGGAAGCCAATGAAGGGTACAACACTGTAGTGGAAGATAAAAAATAAGAGAACAACAGCCTATTTCTTGCCGACCTTTATGCCTGTCTTCTGCGAACCGCCTGGCTGAAGCATCCTCTTCATCTCGACACGGTCCTTCTCTGTCAGCGCAGTCTCGTTCCTGACAATCTTGAACGCCTCATCAATCAGGAGGTCAGTCTGGAACTTCAGCTTCTGGAGTACATCAAGATGGCTCTCGAACAGCTCACGCTCCTTCTGGAGGTCCGACGGAGACTTCTCCTTCTGGAAGTTCTTCTCAAAAAGAGCAAGAGAATCGAAATGAGAATCCCTGAACTGCTTCGCAAGAGCATCTATCTGCAACAGGGCATCATCAAACTCCTTTATGTAACGAGTATCCTCTTTTTTCGAAAACCATGCCATTAGACACACCCCTCTTTGAATGGTTGATGATAACAGTCTGTATTATTTAATTGTTTCTTTAAGTGTCCCCTGACAAAACCAACAAAAACTAACTTTTCTTCGGAATGTCAATCCTTATGTTCAGCTCTTTCAACTGCTGCGCTGAGATGTCACCCGGGCTGCCGTCCATAGGGTTCTGCGCAGACTTGTTCTTCGGGAAGGCAATGACCTCCCTGATGTCCTCGAGCCCGCACAGTATCGCGACAATCCTGTCGAAGCCAAGGCCCATGCCTCCGTGAGGCGGCACGCCATAGCTGAAAGCCTCAAGCATGAAACCGAACTTCCTCTTGACATCCTCCATCGAGTGGCCGACGACCTTAAGGACGCGGGCCTGAAGCTCGGGGTCGGTGTTGCGTATGCTGCCTGAGCCTATCTCGACGCCATTCAGCACCAGGTCATACTGGTAGCAGAACACCTTACCAGGATCAGTCTCTATAAGGTCGATGTCCTTCTCCTTAGGCATGGAGAAAGGATTGTGTCCCATGTCCCACTTGTTCTCCTCAGCATTCCACTCATAGAGCGGGAAGTCAGTTATCCAGCAGAAAGAGAACTCCTTGGGATTGAATAGCTCAAGCCTCCTGCCGAGCTCGTTCCTCAGCTTCGCGAGGCAAGCATTTGCCACTGAAGCCTTGTCACCCACGATAAAGATAGTATCATTATCCTTTGCGCCAGTGCGCTTCAGCAGCTTCTTCTGCAGCTCTGCATTGAAGAACTTGGCAGCGCTGCCCTCGACGCCCTTGCCAGCGACCTTCAGGGCCACGAGGCCCTTGCCACCCTCCTGCTTGACCATCTTCTCGAAATCCTCGACGTCCTTCCTCGTGAACTGCGCAGCAGGACAGACCGCCTTTACGACCCCGCCTGACTTCACGATTCCCTTGAACACATTGAAATCAGAACTCTCTGCGATGTCGCTCACATCAGAAAGCTCAAGGCCGAACCTCAGGTCGGGCTTGTCGCAGCCGTGCTTCGCCACGGACTCATGATGGGATATCCTCGGGAAAGGCGTCTTGATGTCTATGCCCAGCGTCCTCTTCCAGATGTTCTTCATCAGGCCCTCTGCGACGCCGAAAAGGTCGTCGAGCGTAGGGAAGCTCATCTCAAGATCGATCTGCGTGTGCTCGGGCTGCCGGTCCTTCCTAAGGTCCTCATCCCTCATGCACCTCGCAAGCTGGAAATAACGGTCAAAGCCAGACACCATCAATATCTGCTTGAAAATCTGCGGCGACTGCGGCAAGGCATAGAACCTGCCAGGATTCACCCTGCTGGGCACGACATAATCCCTCGCGCCCTCAGGTGTCGAAACAATAAGGAATGGAGTCTCAATCTCCAAGAAGTTCTGCGAAGACATGAACTCACGGGCAGCCTGCGCAGCGACATGACGCAACCTCAGCTTCTCCTGCATCTCAGGCCTGCGTAGGTCAAGATACCTGTACTTCAACCTGTTGTCCTCTGTTATGTTGGAAGGATCCTCATAATCCACAGGAAGCGGGCTCGCGGCCGAAAGCACGACAAGATTCTCGACAACAACCTCGACATCGCCGGTGGGCATGTTAGGATTCTTCTGCTCACGCTCAACGACCTTGCCGGTCGCCTCGATGACAGACTCCCTCCTCAGCTCCTCAGCAGTCTTGAAGAACTTGCTTCCGGGCCTGACCACAAGCTGCGTCAGTCCATACCTGTCCCTGATGTCGATGAATATGACACCTCCATGGTTCCGGTTCTTGTTCACCCAGCCCTGAAGCGTCACGCTCTTACCGACATTCTTCTTCCTCAGCTCACCGCAATTATGTGTACGTCTCATGCACAGAATGACCAGAACCCGTATTTATATAGTTTTTCGTTCTTCGAACGAAAACAAGGCAAGATTTTTTAAATCCCCATCTAATCATCAAGCCCATGTTCAATATAAAAAATACAGACCCGTCCACACAGGCGAGGACCGGAGAGCTGAAGACAGCCCATGGCACGGCCAAGACTCCTTTCTTCATGCCTGTAGCCACCAAGCTGACGATAAAGCACGTGACGCCGATGGAGCTCGAGCAGATGGGCGGCCAGGCAGTCATAACCAACGCATACGTAACCTACCTCAAGCCAGGCATGGAGCTGATAAAGGAGGTTGGCGGGGTGCACAGGCTCATGAACTTCAACAGGACAATATTCTCAGACAGCGGAGGGTTCCAGATGCTCTCTGAATCATTCCTCAAAGAGGTCAGCGACAAGGGAGTCAGTTTCCACGACCCTTTCGCGAACAGGGCGCACTTCCTTAAACCAGAAGACGTGATACGGATCGAGCGCGAGATGGGAAGCGATGTGGCGATGTGCCTCGACCATGTGCCTGCGGTAAAGTCCAAAGAAGAGGACATCGCAGAAGCGGTAAGAAGGACGCATGTGTGGGCAGAAAGGTGCAAGAAGTACCACGATGCGCATGACAGCAAGAACATATACGGAAAGAGGCAGCTGCTTTTCGGCATAGCGCAGGGAGGACTCTCAAAAGAGCTCAGGGAGAAGAGCGCGAAAGCAATCGACGCGCTTGACTTCGACGGGCTCGCGATAGGCGGACTATGCATAGGAGAATCAAAGGAAGAGATGTTCAAGGCAGCGAAGTGGCAGCTCCCTCACCTGTCCAAAGAGAAACCAAGATACCTGATGGGTGTCGGAAGCCCTGAAGACATAATAGAGGCAGTATCGCTCGGAGTGGACTGCTTCGACTCGATATACCCGACGCAGAACGCAAGGCACTGCCACGTGTTCACCCGCAAGGGCACCATAAAGCTGGACAGGGGAAGGTACAGCAAGGATATGTCTCCATTGGACCCTGACTGCGACTGCTATGTATGCAAGAACTTCTCACGCGCGTACCTGCATCACCTCTCGCGCAGTTTTGAATGGACGCATCACCGCTATCTTTCTTACCACAATGTGTACTGGGTCGTCAAGTTCCTGGAAAGGATACGCGCAGCGATAGACAAAGGAGAGTTCGAGGAGTTCAGGAAGGAATTCAACGAGAGATACGTCAAGAGAAAGATTTCTGCAAAAAGATAAAATTCTCGCTCCAAGCATTTATCACCCGGTCCTGACTAACATCCTTAATAATGGAACAGTACTGGATGCCTAAGAGGCTGGACTCAAGGAACCTCAGGATGTGTTTGGATAATTACATCGCTGAAAGGATACAGATCAGGGACTGCGGCGGAGTACGCGAGGACGGGAAATACCGTGCCCAAGGGATGCAAAAAGTCAGCGAGAATCTCGAAGGCAGGACCCTTGACTTCAGGAAGAACAAGTCAGGCCTTTACATGCTCATCGATGCAGAGGAAGCATTTCATTTTCCGCTTAAAGACTATCCGAAAGGATTCTCGCTCGGTTATGAAAGGATCATACCAACCGAGGATGGCATCGGAAGGATGGTGATGTTGGGAACAGGTGTCGACCCTTATGACCCTGCACTGCCAGAGCCAAGACGTTCAATACTGAGAACAGTTCTGGACCACCACTTCATGGAGATATCCTTCAAAGGAAGGGTGCACCTCAGGTTCCATTCATGGTGGCAGAAACCGCACTGGAAATACTGGACAATAGCTGTGCCTTAGACAACAAAAAGCGCTCACTTAACCATACTCTATTCCTTCTCGAGGATCTGCACCGGCACCTTGCTCAGCTTCTTGAACTTTTCAGCGTCGTTACTGTCGCCGACGATGGCACCGTAATGCATTGGTATCGCGAGCTTAGGCTTGAAGGTCTCTACAGCTTTTGCCGCCTCTTCTGCAGTCATCACATATGTGCCTGAGACAGCCATGAGAGCGACATCAATCTTGTGCAGCTTAGACATCTCAGGGATGGCATCAGAATCACCGCTGTGGTAGATACGCTTGCTGTTAATGCCTATGATGTAGCCCACCCACTCATTCGCCTTCGGATGGAAGTTCTTGTCTGTGTTGTACGCAGGCACTGCCTCGACATGGATGTTGCCCATGACAATGCTCTTGCCAGGGGTTATGATGACGCTGGTCCTCATGTCAATCTTGCCTTGGAACTTGCTCTGGCAGTCAGGTGGAGCGATGATGACTGTCTTTGGGGTGGATATCTTCTTCAGGTCTTCGATAGAGCAATGGTCATAATGCGAATGCGTAATCAGTATTGCATCAGCAGGGTCTGCCTTCCCTACCTGGTAAGGATCTATGTAAAGCACCCTGTTCTCAAGCACATCAGTTATCCTGAAACCAGAATGCCCGAGCCAAGTTATCTCAACATTACCAACGTTCATGGCACACACCCCCGTACGGTCAAGGTGAAGAGGGTTGAGAATATTAAGTTTTTGGTTGTGCAGGCTCTGTCCCGAGACTCGCCTAACGGCTCGGGCAGCGCCAGGTTCGGCCAGCGCACAACCAAGCGAAGGAGCTGCCTCCCCGTAGGGGCTATCGACCTTGCTACGCGCGGTCGGAATGCTCAAAGCAGTCCTGCTTTGGCACACCAAACTGCTTCGCAGTTTGAGTGCATCCAGCTCGCTGGATGCATCCCCCGACAACGCTCGCGATGAACATTACTAATTGGCCTCACAAATGGGCGCTGCCTGCTCTCAGAACAGAGCCAGTAGTGCGGCATCACTTATTCAATTCCAGGCAGACATCAATCAAGACGCTGCAGAACTTAAAGAGATTGTCCAGCCTGCAGTACTCGTTCGCGTTGTGCGCTACGTAATCATCAGCGAAATCAAATCCCACAGCAGTTATGTCATTCAGGATGAAAGACTTGGTGTCAGTGGCGCCGCTCAGGCCCTTCAGCTTAAGATTCATCTCCCTCCTCTCAGCGACGTGCCTGATGGTCTCGACCAACAGGTTATGCTCATTCACCTCTGTCGGAGGGGCATTCACCAGTATATCGAACTCAAACTCGCCGAAACGCTCAGACAGCCTCTTGAGCTCCTCGACAATGTCCTTCGGGGACTGGCTTGGGAGGTATCTTATGTTTATCACGCACTCGCAATGCGCAGCGACAGTGTTCGGGGCAGAGCCGCCCTTTATCGTGCCGAAGTTTATCGTCGGCCGCGTAAGGTACTTGTGCAGCTGGTGCTTGAGTATGTAGTGGTCGAGCTTTGATATGAACTTAGCCATTCCAGCTATGGCGCTGACGCCCTTCTGGGGGGTGGAGCCGTGCGCCTGCCTGCCCTTCGCTGTAACCTTGATGTTCAGCACGCCCTTCTCAGCGACCGTCACCTTCTGCATCGCACCGGCGACATCGACCACTATGGCATAATCCGCCTCGACTTTCCTCTCGCTGAGAAGGTACTTCAGGCCCAACTGAGAGCCTTGCTCCTCATCAGCAGCAAAGACAAAGATGTACTGGTTCTTCAGCTGCTTCTCCACGCTCTTCAGGTAGTCAAGCACAAGAAGCGCGGCAGCGGCCTGGCCCTTGTTGTCGCATGCTCCCCTGCCGTAGAGGACGCCGTCCTTGATCACAGGGGTGAAAGGGTCTGTCTCCCAACCCTCTCCGGCAGGCACCACATCCAGGTGCGTTGATATGAGTATCTTCCTGCCTTTCTCGTTCCCGATCTTCGCGACGACATTTGTCCTGTGCCTCTTCTTATCATAAAGCTTGTACCACGCACCTATCTTCGAGAGGCGCTTCTTGATTATCTTTGCGGCAAGATACTCGTCACCCGGAGGGTTGACTGTCTTGGCGCTTATCAGGTCGCAGAGAATCTTGATGTACAGCCCTTTCCTTTGGTTGATGAACTCTTCAGGGACAGTCATGCGGCGGCCTCTTCCTCGTGCATAAGCTGCATTATCCTGCCGCGCTCAGCAGTGAAAGAAGTGACTATAGACTGGACCCTGTTGATGTTTATCGTGCCCTTGACGCTCTCTATGTCAAGCTTGCCGGCAGCATCATTGAGGTCGCGCTTCCTCATCCTCTCAAGATTGTGCAGGCTACTGACGCCGAAAGACCACCTGTCCCTGCTTTCACGGATCTTCTCCAGCGCATCAATGATCCATCTTATGCGGGTCATGTCCAGCTCCCACTGGTCTATGATTCCCTTGAGCCTCCAAGTCTCCTGGCTGACTTTCTTCTCTTCAGCGAGCAGCTTCTCCATCGTCCTCTTCTTGTCTGCCATCAGCTCAAGCAGGCGCTTAAGGTGCGATACCTCATGGTTGATCCAGTGCAGCATCCTCTCCTTGTCAGAAGAGGCAGACACAACCTTGCCTTTCAGTGCGCCTTCGATACCCCTCGCGTCATTGTCTGCAAGGTCAAGCGCCTGGGCAATCTTCTCATCAACCTTCCTGTCATGCCTAATCAGGCTGAAAGTCACACCATCCCTCAAAGAATTCGCAGCGTCAAGAAGCCCTGCCTGCGCAAGCACTATATCGCCGCCTTTCTTTATTGCGCTGTTGTTGTGCTGTATCTCCCGAGGGTCCTTTCCTGACATTGCAAGCCTCTGGAAATAGAAAAGCTGCGCAGCGATGTTCATGGCGTAACGGTGGCGGCGGAGCCTCTCAGCAAAGAAGTGCATGTTGAGGACAATCCTGCCGAAGCTTCCCTTCGCTACCTCGTTTGGCGGGTTCAGGTGGAACTGCCAGACCCTGGGAGAAAAAAAACCTGAGGAAAGCCCCCCTTTCCTGAGCGTGATGTCAGAAGGTTTGACACCAGGACCGCTTAGATGGTGCCTGTCATAAAGCTGCTGGATGACTGCGTTTATCAGGTGGACTATGTCACCGATGTGCTGCTCAGGATGCGCAGTCGGGTGCGTGAAGTGCCCCCTTCTCTTGTGGTGGTTCCACATCACGTCAAGCACTACGCATAGAATTATCAGCACGACACCAAGTGATATGACTGTCTTGACAGAAGCAGGGCCCATATCCACAGCCCACTCTCCTGTGGCTATGTTATCCAGGACATTGTTGAGAGTCTCGAACGGCATATTCCTCTTTTAGAGCGCAGAAGCGCCCACCATCGACCGCTGCCTGACTATGCCTCAGATCTTCTTGCTTAGCTTGAGGCTCAGGACAAGGTCATCAAGCTTCTTCAGGTCATACTTGATCGAGTCGAACTTCTTCCTGAGCTCGCCGCCGGCGAAATCAAAGAGCATGAGCTCATCATAGAGCTCTGAGACAAGGTCCTTAAGCTTGACAGATGTCTTGTAGTCCCCCTTGATCGCAGAATTGATAGCCTTCCTGACAAGCTCGCCGGTCAGGTCTATCAGGCCCATAAGGTAGAACTCCGGGTCAAGCTTCAGCTTTGAGTTCGGAGGGATCCTGTTGTTCTTCATCAGCTCATAGAAAGACAGAGCTTCCACAAACTCCTGGACAGCCACTTTGTAAGAGCCGGAAGTGACGAGCTTCGGGTGCTTCGCAGCAAGAGAGAGCTTCCTGAAAGCAGCACCCATCTCAGCCGCGGCCTTCCCAGCAGACTTGATATCATTCCTGTGCAATGCATAGATGGTCTTCTTTGAGAGCTGTATAACATCCCTCGATGTCCGTATGACCGTGTCCCTGTCCTTCGCGAACGCATCGATGCCGCGCCTAATCTTTTCCAAATCCTTCTTGTCAAGCATAAGATAACACCGCTTTTTATAGTGAAGCTGTGTCATTATAAATCTTACGTTTTGAGGCTTAACTCGGTAATTTGACGTCCAGAACCAAGCGAAAGATTTATATACTCTACTTGACCTTAGGACGCTTATATGGTAAGCACGTTTAGAGGTGTATTAGAATTTTTTGTCAGGTTGGGAATCTATGATGTAGTCCTCCCTTTCCTTCTTGTTTTCACCATCGTGTTCGCGATAATGGAGAAAAGCAAGGTGTTCGGCACAGAGAAGACAAGTCAAGGGGAGTTCACAAGAAAGAACCTCAACGCGATGGTCGCTTTTGTGGTCGCATTCCTTGTGGTGGCATCATCAAGGCTTGTAGCGGTCATAAACGAGACAATGGCCAACATGGTCCTTCTCCTGATAATGAGCGTCTGCTTCCTGATACTCATCGGAAGCTTCATGAAGGAGACTAAGGAAGGGGTGTTCCTCCAGGGCGGCTGGGCAAAATTCTTCATGGTGCTCATGTTCGTCGGCATTGTAGTCATATTCACGAATGCCCTCGGCTGGCTCGAGCCCGCATGGAACTGGCTCCTCCAGCACTATGACAGCACAGTGGTCGCGTCAATACTCCTTGTCGCAGCGATGGTCGGCTTCGTGTACTGGATAGTCAGGGAGCCCAAGAGAGAAGAGACAAAGTCAGAATCATGATCTCAAAGCAAATCTTAAATTAAAAAACAAAAAACTAACACTCAAAAAGGAGGTTTAAAAAATGGCATATCCTTACGCTACTGGTTATGGAGGCGGCGGCGGTTATTTCTACAATATAATCCAGAGGCTTGAAATGTGGGGCCTCACCGACGTCATTCTGCCGTTCATCCTCATCTTCACCATTGTATTCGCGATAATGCAGAAGGTGAAGCCGCTGGGCGAAGGCACGGCCCAGAACAAGTCGTTCAACGTGGTCATCTCACTCGTGATGGCGCTGGCAGTGATCATACCGCACGTGCTCGGATACTACCCGCCCGGCGCTGACATAGTCAACATCATAAACGCAGCGCTACCGCAGGTCTCGATAGTGCTCGTCGCGATCCTCATGGTGCTGCTCATCGTCGGCCTTTTCGGCGGCAAGGCGCAGTGGGGCGGAGCGCTCTCAGGCTGGGTAGCATTCTTTGCATTCATCCTGGTCGTGTACATCTTCGGAAGGGCTGCAGGATGGTTCTATTACCTGCCGAGCTGGCTCTACTGGCTGGACAACCCCGACACCCAGGCGATGCTCATAGTCGTGGCCATATTCGCGATAATCATATGGTACATAACCAAAGAGCCGAGGGATGCTACCAAAGCGACCACCGTCGAGAAGTTCAGGGACTCATGGGGTGAGCTCTTCGGCGGCGCCAAGGGCGGCAAATAATCAATTTATCTTTTATTTTTTATCTTTCATGGCATATTGATAAAAGAGGTAAACGATGGCAACATTTTTGGACATAGGGCTGGCACAGCACTTCTCAGTGATATTCCCTGTACTCCTCGTGTTCGTCATCGTATTCGCGCTACTTGAGAAATCGAAGATACTGGGCGAGAACAAAGGGCTGCATTCGCTGATAGCACTATGCATAGCCATGATGCTCCTTTTCGTGCCCGGCGTGATCCAGGTCATAGGATACATGGCGCCATGGTTCGTGCTCATCTTCCTCCTGGTATTCTTCTTCTTCCTGCTGCTCCTGGCGTTCGGGACGCCCTGGGACAAGATAGTCGGCGTCGCAGGGAGCTGGGGGACGCCCCACTGGTTCCTGCTCGTGATAGGGCTCATAATATTCATAGGGGCGCTCGGCCATGTCTACGGTCAGGCGATGCTCCCCTACTCCACAGAAGAGACCGCTGGCAGCGAGTCAGTCAACGTCACGCAAGAGGGCGTAGAGGGCACCAGCACAGACACTGGCGACTTCAACAGCAATGTGGGAAGGGTAATCTTCCATCCGAAGACATTAGGAATGGTGCTTCTGCTCATGATAGGCTCGCTGGCGATAAAGCTTCTCGCTTCGGCGCCAAAATAAGAGAATAAAGAACCAAATCCTAAAATATTCCAGATAACTGGCATTACTTCTGCTGCTTCTTCAGGTCTTCAGTTATCCTTGACAGCTCAGAGATATTCTCGATGAAGCCCGGCAGCACCTTCTGGAAGACCTTCTCAAGGGCCTTGACCTCTGTGCCGACATCGCCTATGTGCCTGTCATACTCGCCGACCCTCTCAAGCACAGAAGTATGGATCTTGTCAAAATCATCCTTGATGGACTTCATCATCGTCTCCATCTGGGTGATCCTAGACTCTGTCTTGTCCTTCCACTCAACAATACGGTTTATGTTCTCCATCAGGTCGGTCCACTTCTCCTCGATTATGGCCTCCGCAATCTCCTCAATCCTGCCGGTGTCAACTCCCATATCCATAGGAGGAAGCTCCTCGCCAGGAGAGGGATAAGCGCCAGGGGGCATGCCCTCAGGAACATTCTGATTCGCCATCTTACCACCTTCAACATCAAACGGTCTTCTCGTCTGCATCCTAATATCTGCCTGGTTCATCGCATCAAGGATATGGTTAGTGTTATAGCCCTGCCTCTGAAGAGCAGCGATGACCTGGTTATTGGTCAGGCCCTGCTGCCTCATGCTCAAAACAGCTTCGGTAGGAGTATCCTCAGGCATGTTGAATCACTAAACCAAACAGTGCCTGAACAATAGCGAATGGTGTTTTTAAATGTTTCGCAGCATTCAAGAGTGGGTGCAGAGAAAAGAATGTGTGTTGGATGTCTGAAGCCATATTGAAAAGCTCTCGCTCCGCTCGGGTGCTGCCGGCTCGCGCCACAACCAATTTGATTAAAGCTCGGCACCCCGTAAGGGACGTCCCCCGCCTCGCGTGATACTCTTTGCAAAAGGCGCTCGCAGCATTGGCAGCACCACAGCTTTTCAATATGGTCATATCTGAAAAACATTTAAATAATCCAGAATCAAGACATGATAAAAAGGTGGATAAATGCCAGAGGAGCAGAAAAAAGAGGTAAAGAAAGAGGAGAAAGCGCCTGTGGTCATAGGGCGGAGCCCGAAAGACGTGCAGAAGTTCGGGACAAAAGGAGCCATACTTCTAGGCAAGCAATATGTCGAGAGGCTCGACAGGCTTTTCCTCGAGAACAATGTATACATGGATGTCTCAGGCGCACACGTAGTGCTCATCTGCGGGAAGAGGGGAGGAGGCAAGAGCTACACCATGGGGGTCATAGCAGAAGGGCTGTCACTCCTGGAGCCAGAGGTCAAGCAGAACCTCAGCATAATACTCCTCGACACCATGGGCATATACTGGACCATGGGCCACGCCAACCAGAAGGAGAAAGAGCTGCTCGAACCGTACGGAATCAAGCCCCGCCCTGTAGAGCTCAAGATATTCACGCCAGAGAAATATTATCATGAATACAAGAAGAAAGGCATACGCACAGATGTGCCTTTCTCGATAGAGCCTCAACAGATAACCGGCGAGGACTGGTGCGTAGCGTTCAAGCAGGACAAGTACTCACCCAACGGCCTATACCTGCAGAAGATAGTCGAGCAGCTGAGCGAGAAGAAAGGCAAGTACTTCATGAAGGACATACTCGACTTCATAGAGAATGACAAAGAGGCAGACCAGCTGACAAGGGCCGCGGCCAGGAACATGTTCACCACAGCGCAGGGCTGGGGGGTCTTCTCGGAGAAGGGGACGCCCATAGAGGACCTCGCGAAAGGCGGACAGATAACAGTGCTGGATGTCAGCTGCTACGCCACGATGCCTGGCGGCTGGGATGTCAAGGCGCTCGTCGTCGGCATCGTCTCACGTCACCTATTCATCACGAGGATGTCATACAGGAAGGAAGAGGAGCTATCAGAGATAAAATACCTTGAGAGATACTTCGAGGAAACGACTGCCGCAGAGGCGCAGAAGCAGGAGATGCCGCTGGTATGGCTGGTCATCGACGAGGCCCACGAGTTCCTGCCGAAAGACGAGGCAGCGGCCAACGCGGCGACAGAGCCTCTCAAGATAATAATGAGGGAAGGAAGGCAGCCAGGCATATGCCTTGTTGTCGCTACTCAGCAGCCCGGGAAGATACATACAGACGTCATGACCCAGGCAGACATGGTCATGTCCCACAGGATAACCGCGAGGCTCGACGTGCAGGCATTGGGCCTGCTTGCGCAGAGCTACATGGAGCATGGGATAGAAAGGGCGATGAATGACCTGCCAACGGTCAAAGGAACTGCAGTCGTGTTCGACGACCTCAACGAGAAGATCATGATGATACGCGTCAGGCCGAGGTTCACGTGGCACGGAGGAGCAAGCCCCTCAGCGATAAAGGAAGACTGATAGGAGGTTATTTTTCTTTCATCATGGTATCCGAAGCTTTTGTCACTAACACCGTCACCATATTATTCCTTTCAGTCATTGTAGGAACTTTTGCCCTCCCAAAAAAGATAAGATACGTAATCCATGGCCTTTTCCTTTTCGCGTTAGGGCTTATCCCTATACTCTATACGCTTAATGTCCTCAGCTTCACGTTCGGTGAGGCCGGCATAATAAAATATGTCGTCGCTGTTGTCGTAGTCTTCACGGCGCGAAGCCTCATAATGGAGGGAGTCCATGAAGAAGGCCCTATGCGGTGGGTATCAATAATATCAGGCATAATCATAATAATACTGGTCACAGTGCCTACACTGCACAAGCTTGGAGCATTGACGTTCACCATCCCGGAATACCCTCAGATAATAGACCAGGTAATCTACATAATTGCGTCAATACTCCTGTTCATAGGCATATTCTTGTCAAAGAGTGACTGAAAAAGTCACTGAAAAGAAGAAATGACTCACTCCAGCTTAAGGTCCTTCAACGCAATCCTTATCTGCTCCTTTATGTAATCCTCTTCCTGCAGGCGGATGTTCAGGTCCTTGAACTGAGCCTCGACCTGGTCCCTGACCATCTTCATGACAGTATCCCTTGTCACGAAATTGACCGGCTGCCAGATGTTGATGTACTTCTGGAGCACCTCGACCTCCTGGCGCTTGGCGCATTCCTTGAGCTCCCTCACGATTATCTTCATCTTCTCGATAATGTCACTTATCTGCTTCTTGAGCTCATCCATCTCCGCATGGCTGGTCTGGACCTCGGTCATGAACTTCTTGTTGCTGTTGAGCATGTTCTGGTCAGTGACCTGGGTCTTCTTCCGCAGGCTGGTATACCTCTCCTCAAGCACCATAAGCCTCCTGCTTATGTTATTGAGCTCGCCAGCAAGGTCAGAAACAGACTTGGTAAGGTCCCCGCCCGGCTTAGGTTTCGGCGCGAAAAGGCCCCCGCTCTTCTTCGGAGGCGGCGGAGCAGCACCAGCTCCTCCAGGAGGGAGCATCCCAGGCGGAACAGCGTTATCATCAGCCATTTTTAAACAACCCTTTTTGTTTCAGCGCAAATATCACAATTTTTATAAAACGCCCCATTCTGTGACTAATTAATCCCAGACAACATCAGGTTTTGTTAACCTATATTATAAGATTATGTTAGCATGGATTAGTGGTATATTAAATGTACGGCAAAAAACGGTGATACAATGGCCCTGTTCCAAGGGAACCTCCCGATCTACGGCTATGAGGTCGTGAAGGAGGGAGAAGATAATGTAATGCGCGTGAACTACGAAGGCGCGCCGATAGTCCCTTCCATAGAGGACAACCCTACAGTCATGGCCAGGACCTGCGACAATCTCATAGAATCGAAGAATGCAACGAAGATAATCTTCCTGCAGAAAAGGGAATACGAGTACGATTACAACCAGACAACGCTGCTGAGGGAAGTCGCGCTGATCTACGACAAGCTGTCCAGGCAGAAAGAGATGTTCACGCTGCAGGCGATGCAGATTGACGAGCCGTCCAAACAGTTCGCGAAGAGATGGTACACGGAGATACAGAAGCTGGTGTACCAGCTCATCAGGTCGGACCCAATAGGCATGTATGTCGAGCTCAAGAGGAGCCTCAGGGAAGAGAGGGTGGCCTACCTCAAGATTGTCGACGAGAAGCTCAAGCCGGGGATAGAGCACTACATGCAGCTGCTCTCATACCTGCTCGACCTGCTGGAAAAGACAAGGCTCATAACCATAGCCAAGCCCTTCCTTGCAGGATACAAGATAGGCGACAGGGATGTATACAGGAACTTCTTCCACCCGATAATAAAGCCTGACTTCATGTGGACGAAGCTGATGGCCAACTTCCCGCCGGAAGGGGAGGAGATGGACAGCTACACCATAGGTGAGGACACAGAGATAACCGTATTCAAGCTGCCTGAGTCTGTCCAGTACATCTACCACATGACCCCCCCTGAGTTCAAGCTCTCTGAGGACCAGTACGAGATACTGGACCTCGCAAGGAACATACTCGCAGAGCACAAGCCTACGAGACAGGAGTTCACGGACCCCGAAAGGATGAGAGAGGTATTCATCAACGTCGGCAGGGACCTGATAGGTGAGCTGGTCGCGTACAAGAACCTCAGCATGTCAGAGGAAGAGATGGACAAGCTCGCAAAGGTCCTCGTCAGGTACACTATCGGCTTCGGGCTCGTCGAGGTCCTGCTGCAGGACGAGAAGATACAGGACATCTCGGTCAACAGCCCCCAGGGGAGGCTGCCCATATTCATAGTTCACGGGGACTATGCCGACTGCGTAACGAACATCATACCGACCAGCATAGAGGCAGAGAGCTGGGCGACAAAGCTCAGGATGATATCCGGAAGGCCGCTCGACGAGGCGAACGTGATACTCGACACCGAGCTGGAGCTCCCTGGAGCATCTGTAAGGGTATCCACGATAACGAAGCCGCTCGACCCGTCAGGGCTTGCGTTCTCATTCAGGAGGCACAGGGACAAGCCCTGGACGCTGCCTCTCTTCATGAAATACAAGATGATCACCCCGCTCGCAGCAGGCCTGCTCAGCTTCCTCATCGACGGCACGAGGAGCATGATGGTCTGCGGGACGAGGTCAAGCGGAAAGTCAAGCTTCCTCAGCGCCCTGCTCATAGAGATAATGAGGAGGTACAGGATAATAACAGTCGAAGACACGCTGGAGCTGCCGACAGGGTCGATGAGGAAGCTCGGCTTCAACATACAGCCCATGAAAGTCGCCTCGGCGCTGGCGAAGGGCAGCAGCGAGATGAGCGCGGCAGACGGAATAAGGAGCACGCTCAGGCTCGGTGACAGCGCACTCATCGTCGGAGAGGTAAGGAGCGGAGAGGCGAAGGCACTGTACGAGGCGATGAGGGTGGGTGCTGCGGCAAACGTCGTCGCAGGCACGATACACGCGGATTCGCCGTTCGGGCTGTTCGACAGGGTCGTCAACGACATCGGCATCCCGAAGACAAGCTTCAAGGCGACAGACATAATAGTCGTGGCAAACCCGATAAAATCCGCAGACGGCCTGCACAGGTTCAGGCGCGTGACAGAGATAACTGAGATAAGGAAGCTGTGGCAGGAGGATCCGATGCTCGAGCACGGCTTCGTGGACCTCATGAAATACGAGCCAAAGACAGACCAGCTGGTGCCGACGGATGAGCTTCTTGACGGGGACTCAGAGGTCCTTAAGGCGATAGCCGCGAACATACCTGACTTCGCAGGCAACTGGGACGCGGTGTGGGACAACGTAATGCTAAGAGGGGAGCTGAAGGAGATGCTTGTCAAGAAGTCGATAGAGAACAATGACCCTGACCTGCTCGAAGCACCGTTCGTCATAAAGAGCAACGACAAGTTCCACCTCCTGTCAGAAGAGGTCAAGGAAGCGAAAGGCAAGCTCGACACGCAGGAGATAAAGAGGCGATGGGTGAGCTGGCTCGAGAGGGAGCTGAAGAAAAGAAAGCTTAATAAAGGCGGAACCGAATTCAACCCATACGGATTAGGGTACTAAAAGAGGTGAACCATGCCTGGTATCGGGAGCATATTCGAGAAGATAGGCAAGGCGACAGGCGCGAAGATGCCCGAGGCAAAGCCAAGAGCAGCACCTCCTTCTGCGAGAGCAGGCATCACGCCAGGAGCAGCGCCTTCTGATAGTGGAGCGAAGAAGTTCGACTTCAACATGTACCTTAAAGCGGTCAACCTCTTCTTCAACGACTTCTTCGGGAAGAAAGTACCCTACTTCTTCAAGAACATGGGCCCTGTGCTGAAAGAGTCCCCTGTGTGGTGGGGCAGCCAGAAACAGGACGAACAGATATCGTACGCCCTGGTCGTGCTCGGGAACGTGATGTTCATCGTTGGGATAGTGCTGCTGATAGTGTTGTGAGACTCCTTATATTAGTGCTTTTGGGACATAGCTTATCTTATGCTCGTCGAATATTATCATCGACTCGTAAAGTTTTATTATGTCGGAGAACTTGTCTTTCAGCTCAAGAAGGACTTCTTTGAACTCTTCCGCGCTATTTACATGTATGTCTAACATTATGTTGTATAGGCCTACAGTATTGGTCACGTAATATATCCTCTTATACTGCTTGCAGAAACTCATGAACTCTCTCTTCCTTGCTTCAGACGTCCGCTGCAGCTGGATGAGCAGGAGATGCCACTGGTAACCTAGTTTGTTCACATTGATCTTAGGTTTGAAACCTTCAATAATCTTCCGCTTGATAAGACTTTTCAGGTGATAATTTACGATGTGAAGCGGCAGTCCTGTCTTAGCCGCGATATCTGTTATCGGCAGGCGTGCATTTTGGGAGATGCATTCTAGAATCTTCTTATCTTTTTCATCTAGTTTGATCGTTCCTGCTTTCTCTGTCTGCTTGACGCTGCCAGTGCCGCCTGTTTTTTCAAGGAACTTGTAACTTATGTGCTCTGCACTGACCATTGTCGTGAAGTTGTATTCGTGAAGATTATCCCCGCAGAGATTTATGACTTCGTTCAGAAGTCGATCAAAGGTGCCAGTCGAATCTGCGTAGATGAGGACCGCTGCGTCCCACCTGCCAGTACCGCTGATCAGCCAACCGACATAGTTGAGTGAGTTTATCTTATCCAGCAGCGCTCTCTCCTTTTCCTTGTTTATCCCTTGGAACTGAAAAAACACATAGTACGTGTTCAGACCTAATGCCCCTACATTGACAAGTGTATAGAAGTTTGATATTATGCCCTGTTCTTTGAGGCGTTGGATTCTATAATTTGCAACTTGCTTACTTATGCCTGTCTTCTTGGCTATCTCTGAATCTGTCTGTCTCGCGTTCCTGTCAAGCTCAGCAAGAATCTTCCTGTCCTTCTCATCAAGCTTTATGTTGCCTGCGTGCATGTATTTTAAATAATTGTAATTTATATATAAATTTTATTATTTTGTCAAATATATTAATGAATAATTTTAAATATTTGGTAAAAACTACTATTAAGTAATTACGGTGTTGAGGGGTGAAACAAATGAGTTTCAAACAAAGAATGAAGAGGACTGGTGAGCTGTTGAAAGGGTGCAGTTCACTATTCCTGGCTTATGTAGGAATCACAGTTGCATTCAATGCTGCGGTTATTCCCTTTCAGGCAGGGCTTGAATATGTCATGAATCAGCCACAGAAGCAATATGTAGCAACGGTAAGAGAACGCAATAATGTCCTGCTTTTAGGTACGCATGGAATACTCGCTTGTGCAGATCTTCAAGCCTCTGACGGCTCTGAACTCCATGTCTGCGATGGACAGAGCGTGCTTGATGGCAAGCTCTTCCCAAACACCAGGATGGATGATATGGTTCCTGGAAAGAAGTACAGAATAACCGTGCGAGGTTCAGACACGCTGGGTTACACCCTGCTTGACTATGAAAATGTAGAATCCTCCTTGGCAGATATGGTTGAAGAAGAATGAATAATAAAATTATTTTTCTATCTTATCCTCACTGCTTGACAAGCCCTGTGACATTATATATCTGGATGGGCTTTGACTTGCCCTTGACCTTTATCGGCTCGAGCTCCTGGACCTTGACGAGCTTCTTGACCTCTGCATAGGTAGTCTCGCTTATGAGAATCTGGCTAGGCGTCGCGGCAGAGCAGAGCCTTGAAGCGATGTTCACGCTATCCCCTATGACTGTGTAGTCCGTGCGCTGCTTGCATCCGATATTGCCGACGATCATCTCACCAGTGTTTATGCCGATGCCTACATCGAGGTCGATGCCGAACTTCTTCTTGAGCTTCTTCGAGAGCTCGGCCTGCGCCTTCTGCATATCCAGCGCAGTCTTGATCGCCTTGAGGGCGTGCGACTCGGTATAGACCGGAGCGCCGAAGAGCGCCATGATCTCATCGCCGACAAACTTGTCGAGAGTCCCGCGCTGCTTGAGTATTATCTCTGACATGGCCTCAAAGTGCTCGTTGAGTATCTCGACGACCTGCTCAGGCTTCAGCTTCTCAGACATGGCTGTGAAGCCCCTCAGGTCAGAGAACATGACAGTCATCTCCCTCTTGTCAGTCTTCATGAAATCCTTGTCAGGCTCGGACAGTATCTCCTCGATGACATCTGGGCTGACATAGCGCTGGAACGCGCTCTTGAGCACGTTCCTCTCCATGTCCTCGAAGACCGCTGAGTCAGACTGCTTAGCTATGGCGTCAAGAAGCCTCTTGTCGACCTTGCTGAAACCGCTCAGGGCATTGGAGTTGATGACGCCGAAGACACCCATGGTGTCGTCGCTTACGATTATGGGCGTGCACATGGCTGACTTGATCTCCTTGCTGACGTCGTTGAACTCCATCAGCTCGCCGTGGTTAAGTGTGGAACGTGATATCTCGTAGATGTATTCCGCATTGTTGTGGACGAATGTCGAAGACTTGAGCTGTCCTGAGATCTTGAGCTCTGTCTTGTTGGTCTTCTTGTTGTAGAGCAGGAAGAACGCGAGCTTCGCGCTTATCACCTGCGTGAGCTCCTGGAGCACAGCTTCCATCATGGTGTTGAAATCCTTGATGGTGTCCCTGATGCGGTCTATAGCGTATATGGTGGTCAGCTCCTTGCTCTTGTCATCAAGCTCGGTGTATTCGTTGGCGTGCTCTATCGCGGACGCCGTGAACTTGCATATCATGGTGAAGAGTATCAGGTCACGCTTCTTGAAGAGCTGCTTGTTCTTGTTCATCACCAGGAAGACACCCACAGGGTTCTTGCCGTAGAGCAGCGGAAGCGCGATTATGTTCCTTATCTTGCATCTCCTGAGCCTCTTGTGGAGCCTTGTGTCGTTTATGATGACGGGCTTCCTGGTCTTGATTATGTTGTCGCAGATGTCCCTGACCAGGGTCTTGTCCTCGAACTGATCAGAAGTGTTCGTGGCGCCATACTCGAAAGGGTTCTTGCTGTCCTTGTTGTACAGGATTATGAAACCCTGCTCAACAGAAAGCGACTTGACTGTCAGGAGAAGTATCTCCTTCAGCATCTGGTACTTGTCCTTTGTGGCTGTCTCTATCTCGATAAGCTCATTGAGAACCTGCAGCCTGGCTGCCTGAGCCTTTATCTTCGCTACCAGCTTTTTGACCTTGTCAGCAGATGCCATTTTTAGGAGCTCTATATAATCACTGGTTAGTGATAATTATAAGTGATATTTAAAGTTTTCCTTTTTGCGGGCTGTTTCAGCTTGTTTTTCCGCGTGCAATAATCGTCTCCAGAAGCTCCCTAACTAATAGATTATGGGGTTATCATCCAGTTATATTAATTTTTTGTGGTGCTTCTTAGCGATACTTTCCTTGTATTTTATACTAATGTGGGGTGGTTCTTGATCCCTGCAGGCATTTTCTGAAACATAAAACCAAAACCTTTAAATAGGGGTTCGATAATAGTAAATATATAGTTAAAACGTGAAAAGAGGAGAATTCGTCTTCTTTTTTCAACTTCAGAGGCAAAAAAAACCAGATGGATTATTTGAAAAGGCCATTTAAGGCTTTTTTCCGTGAGTTTCGGAGTTTAAGAGGTGAAACAGACTAAAAGTCTGTAAACCTCAAAACAAGTTTTGAGGTGTCGGCGATGACAGACGGTGTAGGAAGCATTGCAGGAACACTAGATGATGTCCTGCAGACAATAACGACAAGGATGCCGCAAACGACAGAGAGACAGAAAGAATTCTGCGATCTTGTGTGCGAGTGGTACAAGACAATGGAACAGGTCAGGGAAAGCTCTGACGGGCACGGCGTGACGATGGTAGTGTGGGACGGCAGACCAAGCCTTTTCGAGGAATACCTCAAGCAGGCAAGGCCGTTCAACGGGGTCATGCACAATGTCAAGGACCCTGACACGCCTGGAGTGATTGCCAATAAGAGGCACAGGGACGCAGCCATGGTATCAGACCCATACGGCAATGTGATAGGCGCGAACGTCGCTCTGCCGCTCGACACGGTCGAGATGAGCTCAGCATACGGCCTCAACTGCCTTGTCGCGGACTTCATGGGCTATGCAGAGAATGAAGACCTGGGGATGAGGGCCGCCAGCGCATTGTGGGCGACAAAGAAATTCCCTGAAGTCGTGATAATGACCCTCGGCGAGAATGCTGAAGACGGGACAAAAGGCCCGATAAGAGTCTATTTCAGAGGAGACCTGGTCCAAAGCACCGACGGCAAAGAGCTGCGCTGGGACTGCGCAAGGCCTGACGCGCGGCCAGGGTATGGCTGCAAGATTGTACCTCTCGATAGACATAGGGACTATATGCCTGAACACTACTGCTGCCAAGGACAGTATGAGAAGCCGACAGCAGCTGTCGCAGCAGGAAATATCTGAAAATATTTTCATCTTTTCTTTCAATTCTTTTTTACTTCTCTTTCGCTTCTTTTTCTGACGGAAAACTGCCTGGAACAAGCGGCTCTGTCCCGAGACTCAGATCAATCTTGGCAGCGCAAAGCTCTGCTTTGCTGGGTTCATGCAGAGCCTGAACCAGCGCCGCGCTGCTAACTCGATTTGCCCGCATCCAGCGACGTTGAAAATGATGAGCCTCACGGCGACAGCTGACCTGGTGGCTATTGGGCGGGTCTCTGCTTCTCTTTTCCTAGGGACGCTAAAGCGGCGTGCTGCCTACTCCCTAGACAGAGCCTAAACAAGCATAAGCTTTATAAAATAAGCAGGGCAATAACAGATGTATGGTAACAAGAAAGCTGCTAGACAGCGTACTAGGGCAGATAAAGTCCACAGACAATAAGCTGTTCAAGGAGATAGATGAGTTCCTGAAAAAGCTCAATTCTGAGATCAAGAAGAGCAAGACAAAGGCAAAGGCAGTCGTCGGCGGTTCCATAGCAAAGGACACATTCCTCAAGGGAGACCATGACTGCGACATCTTCGTGAAGTTCGACTACTCCTACAAGGAAAAAGACATATCCAGCATGCTCGCGAAGATACTCAAGCCTTTCAAACCTGAGCTCGTGCACGGGAGCAGGGACTACTACCGCGTCAAGAACATGATAAACTACGAGGTCGTGCCTGTGCTCGACATCAAGGACCCGAAAGACGCTGTCAATGTCACTGACATGAGCCCCCTGCATGTCGAATGGGTCAGGAAGCACCCAGGATTCAACGACGAGATAAGGCTCGCCAAGCAGTTCTGCAAAGCAGCGCACGTCTATGGTGCAGAGTCGTACATCAAGGGGTTCTCAGGACATGTGCTCGACATACTCGTGATACACTACGGCGGGTTCGTCAAGCTGCTGAAGGCATCCCAGAAATGGAAAGACAAGGAAGTCATCGACCCTGAGAAGTTCTACAAGAAGGACGCGCTGCAGAAGCTGAACAGGTCAAAGACAGACAGCCCGATAATAATCATAGACCCTGTCCTGCCGGAGAGGAACGCAGCAGCGGCGCTCTCATACGAGAAGCTCGCGCTTTTCAAGAAGGCAGCAGCGGAATTCGTCAACAAACCGTCACAAGAACACTTCATTGTCAAGCAGAAGACCGTCGAGGGCCTCAAGAATGAGGCAGGAAAGGACAAGCTCATAATCCTCGACGTCACCCCATTCACAGGGAAAGAGGATGTCATAGGGGCGAAACTGCTCAAGGCATACCAGCAGATACACAACCAGCTGAAGTTCTATGACTTCGCGATCAAGGGAGCGGGCTGGAGCTGGGACAAGAAGGACACGGCTATGTTCTGGTACATCCTGGAACCCAAAGACCTGGTGCAGATAAAGAAATGGGTCGGCCCGCCGTTCGAAGAGAAAGAAAGGGTGCAGAACTTCAAGGAGAAGCACACGAAGACATTCACAGAGAAAGGCAGGATATGCACATACGTCAAGAGAAGATATGTCAAGGCAGAGGAGCTTATAGACGACATCATAAGGAATGACAATTACCTGTATGAAAAAGTGAAGAAGGTGGTGAGACGATGAAGGCGATAATACTTGCCGCAGGGTACGCGACAAGGCTCTACCCGCTCACTCTCGACACGCCCAAGCCGCTGCTCGAGGTGGGGAAGAAGAGGATGGTGGAGCACATAATGCATAAGATAGAGGAGCTTGATGCGGTCGATGAGATACACATAGTGACTAACGACAAGTTCTACAGAAATTTCGTCGAGTGGAGGAATGGGTTCCCCAGCACCAAGAACATAATGATCCACAATGACAGGACAAAGACGAATGAGGACAGGCTCGGCGCGATAGGAGACGTCCATTTCGTGCTGCAGAACGCCAAGATAGACGACGATGTGGTCATAGTAGGCGGAGACAACCTGTTCGACTTCAGCCTGCTCGGCATGTACTCTCTGTTCAACGCCAAGAAAGGACCTGTCGTCGCGGCAAGGGACCTCGGGGATCCAGCGAAACTGGCCAAGAAATTCGGCACGATAGAGATGGACAGCACCAACAAGATAATCAGCTTCGAGGAGAAGCCAGAAAGACCAAGATCATCGCTTGCAGCGACATGCGTCTACATGTACACCAAGAAGGACATCGAAGAGCTCGAGAACCACATAAAGAAAGTGGGAATGCCCGACAACACCGGCGACTTCGTCAAGCATCTTATGACAGTACGGGACGTGTTCGCCTATGATTTCGAGGAACACTGGTACGACATCGGCTCGCACGAGCAGCTCGAGGAGGCAAGGCAGATATTCAGCAGGAGGTGAGGATGAACAAGGTAATAATAAGCGAAGAAGCGTTCGTCATGATGCTGGCAGGCGCAGCAGAGGTGTACGACAAGGAGACATACGGGATGCTCCTCGGCAAGAAGAGGAAAAAAGACTTCTACATCGAATATGCAGTACCTCACCAGTCCACAATAAGGACAAAGAACGACGTCTCTGTCACCAGGAAAAGCGAGAAAAGGCTCATCGAATCCATAAACTTCCTCAAAGGGTACAGGTACATCGGAGAGTTCCACTCCCACCCCAAAGGACCTGCCAAGCTCAGCAAGCACGACATGAACGACATAAGGGAGAGCGGCACAGGGATATCCATCCTCGTCTCGATAGAAGAGACAGACCATTACGAGCCATGGGCATACGACAAGAAAGACAAACGATTGTCAGGGGCAATCGACGACAACTATCTGGTGAGCATAAAGGCATACCGCTGCGCAGACACCGGCATAAGGATACTGAAACTAAAGCTCGAATGCGAATTCATAAAGAAGCTCAACAAGAGAGTGAAGAAGACAAGGCCCTCTTTCTTCGAGAACTGAACTGCAGCCAAAACGTCTAAGTTAAGACGCGGAAATATATAAACGTTCCCGCAAAGCTATATAAACCTCTTTCTCCATATTTCCTGGACCATGGAGCTCCAAGAACAACTCAAAAAAGCATTCATCGAGAAAGGAAAAGGATTCGACGAGATCATAGGGCAGGATGCTGCAAAGCAGCAGGTCAAGTCAGCGCTCATCGCAGGAAGGCACATCCTCATAGTCGGGCCGCCAGGCATAGGCAAGACAACACTCGCAAAGAACGTATCCCTCCTGCTGCCCGAGATAGAGGTCAATGACTGCGAATACCACTGCAGCCCGAAAAGGCCTGTATGCCCCACATGCAGGGCAGGCCAGACAAAGAAGAAGAAAAAGATATCCGGAGCCCAGAGGTTCGTGAGGGTGCAGGGAAGCCCTGACCTCACAGCAGAGGACCTCATCGGAGACATCGACCCTGCACGGGCAATCAAGCACGGCCCACTGTCCATAGAGGCATTCACCCCTGGAAAGATATTCAAGGCGAACAACGGAGTTCTCTTCTTCGACGAGCTCAACAGGGCGCCAGAGAAGCTTCAGAACGCGCTCCTCCAGGCGCTGCAGGAGAGGGCAGTCACGATAGGGAGCTATGACGTGGACCTTGAGGCCAACTTCATATTCATAGCGACGATGAACCCTGAAGACACGAGCACGGAACCGCTGTCTGACGTGCTGCTGGACAGGTTCGACGTAGCATACATGGACTACCCAGAGACGCTCGAGAACGAGGAACGCATCGTAGAGGAGAGGTCACAGCACTTCGCAGAATTCCCTGCGGATGTAAAAAGGCTGGCAGTACTGTTCGTAAGGCTGCTCAGGGAGTCTGACAGGCTAGAGAAGCTGCCGAGCGTCAGGGCATCCATCGGCCTCTACGAGAGGGCGCAGACAAACGCGATAGTCAAAGGAAGACAGAAAGTCACGTGGAAAGACGTCCAGGATGTCATGGTCTCGGTGCTCAGCCACAGGATAAAGCTCAAGCCATCAGCCCAGTACCTCCAGACGCCGCAGGAACTCGTACAGGAGAAGCTCAAGGAGTTCATGCAGCAGCAAGGCATCTCAGGAGAGTCAGAACAGGGTGAAGTACCCTAGCACCCACGAGAATAAAGACAAGGGCAAAGCAAAGACAGACATCTCTCACTTCTCAACCATAGAAGAGCTGGAAGGCAAGCTCAAGCTCGAGAATGTAGACGACAAGCTCATGCATTCTGTGCTCGAGAACGACAAGGAATCAATAGATGAAGGCATGATGATAGAGGAGGCGCTGAACAGGGGGATAGGGGCGTTCACTCCCGACATGATGTTCGAGAAGCTCGTCAAGAACTTCATGATGACAAAGAGCCTGTTCGGAGAGACGCTCATACGTGTGGTCTCAGGCTACGACCCTGAATACCTGGAAAAGAACATAGGCATACCAGAATTCCAGCGCGAGCTCAAGAAAAAGATAAAGGACAGGCTCGACAGGTTCAAACATGACGGCGTGCTGGACAAGCAGGGCACGATAACAGAGAAAGGCATAGAGCTCGCGTCGCTCATAATGTGCGTCCAGGAGCTCGACAACATAATCCCTAAAGGCATACACGGCGAGAGGATACACAAGAAGGCATACATATACGGTGACAAGCTTGATGTGCGCGATTACAGGAAGGGGGACAGGTACAAGGACGTTGCGATAAAGAAATCCGCAAAGACAGCAATAAGACGAGGGCATGGGCAGATAGGCATCGATGACCTCAAGGTGCATGAGCGGCAGAGCAAGGGAGAGGTGTATATCATCTACGCGCTCGACTCTTCAGGAAGCATGAAAGGCGAGAAGATAGGCACCTGCAAGAAAGCAGGGGTCGCACTGGCATACAAGGCGATAAAAGAAAGGGACAAGGTAGGGCTCATAGTATTCGGCACAGACATCAAGGAGGCCATAGCGCCCACCACAGATTTTTCACTGCTGCTCACCTCCATAGCCCGCGTAAAGGCTGCGGCAGAGACTGACATGGCATCTACCATAAGCAAGGCGGTAGAGCTCTTCCCTACCACAGACGCCACCAAACACCTGCTCATACTCAGCGATGCGCTGCCTACGAAAGGAGAAGACCCGGAGAAAGCCACTCTAGAGGCAGCATCCATGGCCAGGTCAAGAGGGATAACAATATCAGTCATCGGCATAAACCTCGACAGCAAAGGAAAGAAGCTGGCAGAGAAGCTCGTCAGCATAGGAAGAGGCAAGCTCTACGTAGTCAAGGACCTGAAGGAGATAGACAAGCTCGTGCTTGAGGATTATTATGGAGTGATGTGAGACGCTGCTGTGTCATCTTAGCGGTTCTACATATACTCTTAGTATTATATGGTCTGGTCGTATTCCCAAAGATTCTGCGAATCGTGCATACTCTTCTTTAGTTCTTTTCCTTATTCTTTCTCTCTCAAAACCAACCACAAAACTGACATAAGTATCGATACCAGAATCCACGCACTCTCTGACAAAACCAATCAGGTTCGGGAAGGCATTAGTGAGCTTTGGCTGACATAACATTTCATATTCGGGCTCATTAATCGCATTAAGCGATATCCTAATCTCGTCGAGGCCCGCTTCTCTCAATCGGTCTGCCGGATCATCATACATACATTTTACTAGACCATTCGTATCAACCCTTGTCCTTATACCATATCTTTCTTTCACTCTTCTGATAACTTCGACCACCTTAGGAAGATAAATCAAAGGCTCACCCAGCCCGATGATTGCAAGCTCTGAATCATCCTGCCGGATTTCAGATTCAATAGAGCCCATGACTTTGTCTATCGACGGGTTTTGTGGCAAAAAGAGGAAAGACCCTGCTTTTCTTTCGTATATATTTGGCTTACCGATCTGCTTTTCATCTCTTGGCCTGCTACAGAACAGGCAGTCATTCACACAACTATAAGATGCAATAAGATTGACATACAAAATATTCGCAGGATAAACTGGCGTTTCAAACCTATAAACAATCTTTCCTTTCATCTCCAAGCCTCCCGCAGTCTAGGTGGCATATCCTCCAGGCCAGTCCCATAAGTGGAGATTATGGCATACATCAACCTATTCAGACCAATACCAGTGCAACCACTCCATAATTCTTCACCGTCCTGTCCCCTGATGTTAAACCTGGAGGTCATAGTATCCGCAAGGACCGAGCTTCCAACAACCTCTAGGTATGGCTCTCCATCTTTGTTCCTGTATCCTGGACAATATATCTCCAAATCTTTAATGGGAATATCTTCCAATGATTCTGGCATCTTCAGCTCTCCATCCTTTAATTGATAACAACCGCTTCCAACAACAATACGATACCTTAATCCCAGATCATCACATAATCTTTCCAGTTGAGCAAGACACCTCTCCCTTGTCTGTATCACTTGTTCCCTCGTACCCAAATACATAAATTCAGCTCTATGAAATTCCCTTTGTTTCACGCTTGGGACTATCTTTTCAATGTCTTCATTCCTGTATGTCGGGCCAGAATGGTCATACCATCTCCTAGGCCCTCTGCTTACGTCAACCTTCATGTTCTCATGAAATTGATAGAACGCAGTACATTGGAGGGGGTCCATAATATACTCTTCTTTGACACCTTTAGTGCTGGAGAATGGCTTAGCAGAGATCAGGTAGTCGTCCCATCTTCCGAGAATATCCGCTTTCCTGAATGAATCAACTGGAGCGATCTTCGGAAGCACCACTTCCTCAAAACCTGCTGCTTCTTTAACATACTCATCAATCAACCGACATAGCCCATTTAGTATACTTGTTCCTTTTGGCAAGATTACATATTGACCTGAGCCCTTTACAAATTCACCGATTATCTCGGATTCAAATAATTCATCAATGCTTTCAATCTTTTGGCTCGCTTCTATGTGTGAGCCTTGCTTGATTAGTTCCCCTTCCTTTGTCGGAACGTACTTGTTTATCATGCGATAGTAGTGACTCATTAAGTATAATAATATTTATCCTCCCAAATGAGACTATAACAGAAATGATTATAAACAACCTCTTTCCACTGTTCTGTATGGATACTTCGATACTGGAAGATCTGGGGCTTACACGAGCTGAAATCAAGGTTTATATGTCACTATTGGAGCTGGGAACCAGCTCGGCTGGCCAGATCCTTGAAAAATCAGGACTGCAGAACTCTGTAGTTCATCGCGCTTTAAACAGCCTGATAGAAAAAGGGCTAATCAGCTTCATACTTGAAGGCAAGAGAAAGATCTACCAAGCAATAGATCCTGAGAATTTCTATGACTTCATCGAAGCCAAAAAGAAAAGGTTCGATGAGATACTCCCTGAATTAAAACAGAAACAGAAACTGGCCAGAAAAATAACTTTTGGAGAGATCTTCAAAGGAAAAAGAGGAATAAACCAGATGTACCTGACTCTGCTCAACTCCGGCGGCAAGGAGTACAATACTTTCGGAGGAGGGTCACAGGTCACTTATGATGTCATGGGCGAGACCTGGTGGAAAAACCTCCATGCAAAAAGAATTGCCAAAAAAATCCCGTGCAGACAGGTCTTTGATGAGACAATCAGAAAGTTTGGCGATGCACTTAACAAAAAGCCCCTGACAAATATCAGATTTCTCTCTAAAGAGCATGCGCAGTTGCAAGAGACGGTCATTATCGGGGATTACGTTGGTATTGCAATATTCACAGAGAACCCATACGGAGTCCTGATCAAAGACAAAGTCGTTGCAGACGGCTATAGAAAACAGTTCGAGATATTATGGAACAAGGCAAGCCATTGATTCTGGTTCCCATTAGTGAGGTGGCTTAAACTTGTCATGCCTGTGCCTGTGCCTGTACTCTGCTGCGTGCAGGACAAGGCCGAGTATCGCGATGACCACCAGCATGCCGGACGCAGTGGACATCACCTGGTTCGTGGCGAGCTTTGACACACCCTCAACAGCGGCACCGGTGACTGTCGGATCGCTAAGCATATAATAAAAAGAGACTCCCAGAATCAGCACTGCGGTAATCACCAGGATGTAAGCAGAGAAAGGGAAATTCTCCCTTGTCTCCTGGCTCAGCATCTTCTCAGCCTGCTTCTGCTTATGGTAACGCCACCTCATGTCATCAACGACAGAATCGTAAGGACGGTTATGATGCCCGAGCCTCTCCAGCCTCTTCTGGACAGCAGCCATATCATTGACCAGCCTGTTGTCAGAGCGCATCCTCTCAACCTGCAGCTTCGTAAGCCTCTCCTTGGCCTGCTTCGGGTCAGTCCCCAGATAGACATGCTTCTTGCTGCCATCCTTCTCAGTCACGTGACTGAAATGATGCGTGACCGTACGCTTCCCTCTTTTTTCCTCAAGCTTGTGCATGGAATCCCAGCAGACAAAACAGATTTATAAAACTTTAGGAGAACTACTACATGGCGAATACATCTCTGGCCCTAGAACAGGCTGAATTCACCCATATCTTCTGAATGGGCCACAATATCAGTAGAGGTTATTATCCCCACCAGCTTGCCATCATCCACTACCGGCAGCTTCTTTATCTTGTTCTGGCTCATGACTGACGCGGCATCATCGATGAACCTCTTAGAGCCTATCGTGATGACATCCCTGGACATCACTTCAGCCACAGGGCGTTCCAGGCTCTTGCTGTCTTCAGAAACCCTTTTGAGTATATCCCGCTCAGTTATTATGCCGCTTATCTCATTTCCTGACATGATGATAAGTGACCCTATATGCTCTTTGACCATAATCCTTGCGGCAGCCTGCAGCGAAGACTCTGAGCTGATATTCACCGCCTTCTTCATTATCTCCTTCACCCGCATGATGACACCGCGATTCAGAAACCTGTCAGTATTATTAATTCGTGCGGCCGGGAATTCTGCGTGGGCTGAGCGGTTAGCGAAGACCCGCAGTTGAAAGGCCGCCGCAGACGTTATATTCTCATTCTTCTTTAGAAGTGACCATAGCCGCGCGCCGCTTGCGCGGCGCCTAAAG
>JAHJSS010000066.1 GCA_018830225.1 Nanobdellota archaeon | reverse complement strand
TCTCATGTAGCTCGCAAGGCTCTTGTAGCCTTTAGCATAAACATTATTCCATATTCGATCGTGCTGTGATTCAGTTACCCTGAATAGGATCATCCTTGTTTTGGCCATCTTTCAGTGTCATAATATGCAGTGTTAAATAGTTACCAAATAGGTAACTAAAACGAAAGATTTATATATAAGAGTTACTTAATAAGTAACCATGACGTTGGAAATACCCCAATATTGCATGAAGGCATACGCTTTGTTCTTCTCCAGACATAAGACTAGAGATGAGTTCAAACAATCAGACTTGGATTGGTTGGTCAGCGCAAGCATGAAAAAGAAGATATTTTCCTTGTTATTACACGCAGGTTGGATACAAAAAAAATCAAGAAGCACTTATCAATGTGAAGATCCTACGAAGATATTCTTAAGATTGTTGGATTTCAGGGTGCCTGAAATAATCAAGAATTCCGAAAAGGAATACGCATTGACCGGTTTATCTGCGATTGAGATATGGTCAGATTATTCATACACTCAAAGAGGAAAAGAGAAGTCTCCCTATTTCATCAAGGTATTAAAAAAAGATTTGGGATATTGGAAGAGATTATTCAACAGACATAACATTCCAAACTACATAAACGAAGGTATGAATATCGGTGAATATATCATATTCATCCCAGTAGACAAGATTGATTACACTGAGAAGGATGGTTTTAGAGTTGACAAATTGAAAGATACTTTGAGGATTGCAAAAAGCAACAGAATGTATGATTATCCTTACAAATACATGAGGAATAAATATGGAGAAGTTTGAGATAAGAGAAAAAGAGATATTCGACACCCTCAAACGGATAAAGAACCACAATCTTGTGGTGGTCGGAGGGTACGCGGTCAATGCTTATACTCTGCCAAGATTCTCTGCTGACTGTGACATTGTAGTTAAGGACAAATCAGAATCAAAGAAGATAAGATCCGAATTAATGAAAGAGGGATATTCCGAAGACGCCGAGAGCAAAGTGGATGCGCCATATCATGGAGAATTCAAGAGATATATCAAAGAGATAATGAAAGATTTCAAAGTAAGCATCGATATACTCATACGAGAAGTCCTTGACAGACAGACTAACGCGACTTTCTCTTCACAGTGGATATTTGAGAATTCTGCGGAGCGCGTTTTGCAGGGCAAAACCATTTCAGAAGAGCTGATATTAAGAATCATAACTGTCGACGCTCTTTTCGTCATGAAGGCCATTTGTTGCAGGGATACTGACATAAGAGATGTTTTTATGTTGATATCGCAGATTGAAAACAAGGATTGGATAAGGAAAGAGATAAAGGATAGATACGACTTAAATAATCGGATCAGTAAGATAGTTGCTGAGATTAACTCTAAAAACTTCAGAGATGGTCTGCAGGGAGTTTTTGGAAGGGTTGATGATGCACAGTTCACGAAACAAAAAGAGTTAATATTGAAGTTAAAAAGCCGATAAGACTCTTGATGCACACAAAGTATGAACCAAGCAGCATCACTTCAAAGAAACAGCCAAACATTCCAGCAGAATGGGCCACACACCCAGTTCATTGTCAAAAATGTCACACTTTCATCTGTTTCTTCCCAATTTTGTTTATAAATCTGTCTTGCTTAATGGTAGACAATATGACATATTTGTCTTGCTGTGGAAAGGGAAATGACATGTATATGCAGAGGAATGACCCCTTTAGGGACGTCGATTTCAGTGTCTATGCCCCTGCCAATGGCAACCATAACTATGACGCAGGCATAAACAAGGTCGCAGGCGCATACATGCAGACGCCCAGCTGCGGCAGTTACAAGTCAGGGAACAACCTCCTGCTGTGAAGATGAGCTACGCACCATGCAACAGCTGCTACAGCGCGGCATCAGCCATGCGCCTGGAGCAGGCAGTCAACAAGTTCTACATAAACGGCGATGTGCACATAAACAACGGCAGCATAAACCATGGGATACAGCACACAATAGCTGCGCAGAAGACAGGCGACGTGCATGTCTACAGCCAGAGCATAGACAACAGGGTGGGAGTGCAGCAGGTCAATTACGTATTGAACCTGGACAACCGCAAGGTAGAGTTCGTCCCGCCGTATGTCGGTGTGGGGAGAAAAGAAGTAGTGTATAACACCAGAAATGATCGATATCTTCTACCCCGCCCTGCGGGCAAATATAATGATTCACAGAGTCAAGAATATCAGAGCAGCATTACTGTCGGTCTGCTCAGACCCCTGCGTCCTGTGACGCAGTTCGTGGAGGACGCAGCAGAGGTAGAGGGTATTGTCAGGCAGACATTCGAGAAGCTGACAGGGCAAGCGTTCCCAGACGACATCGTCGTGCGGGTGCTGGGCGAGGAAGAGATGAAGAAGGCGCACAAGGCCAACGGCGGAACGTGGAGCCCGGGCATAATGGGGTTCGCGCTGAACAGGAAGCCATATCCAAGCGCAATCTTCGTGAGGAAGAACCATCTTGACGCACTCATGCTGACCGTCGGGCACGAGCTCGGCCACGTGCTCAGCGAAAGACTGGCATCGGATGTCGATGAGGAAGCGAAAGCATTCGCATTCGAGCTGGCATGGGCAAAATGCATCGTGGAGAACGACATCGGAGGCCTGGCAGCGAACTTCAACGTGGACTTCATGCCAGCGCAGAACGGGCTGCACGACAGGGCATTCGCATTCGTGCAGGGCATGGTGAAGCGAGGAAAGGAAGCCTTGAAAGTGTTTTGGGAGCTCTCTGTTAGGCATCTAAGCATCACAAAGAACCAATAGATAATCCACGCCTTCGGCCAATAAATATAGTCAATCAATTCTTAGCCACTTACTTCGCGGCCACAGCCAAGCCTCATAGATCAGGGTATTCGGATGGGGAGGAAGGCAGGAAGTGCAGAAAATAATTTAAAGAAGAGATGTATCACAGCAATGAATGGAGCAGCAGACAGACACAAAGCAGCAGGTCACGAAAAAGTTCATAATAGGAATGGTCCTGATGGTCTCTTCGCTGGTGATAGGCAAACTTGTAATCATACCTCTCATAATGCTCCCGGGAAGCAACGGCCTTAAGATGAGCATGCTCATAATATACATCACATCCTGGATCATGATGCTCATGGGCATAGGCCTTGCAGGATGGGAAGGATACAGGCTCGTTACGCACAAGTACAGAGAATACAAGCAGAAAACAATACACCAAGTGAAGCACCACAGCAAGAGGGCAGCAGAGACTGCAGTCATGCACACAAGGAACGCGGCAAACCTCACCAAGGACGTAGCGCAGAAGACGCGGCAAGCCACCCAGAAGGGCGTGGACACATTCAAGAAATAGGTGGTCAGGACAGAAAGGACCATCCACCGGGCAGCGCAACACTTCGCGTTGCTGGTCCACAACGTGCAAAGCCCGTTGTGGGCAGCGCAGAAAGGCCGCGGATTGTGACTTTCACAAAACCTCATGGTTTTGGACGTCATAAACTCCTGCCGTCGTTTATGACATTTTCGTCCCAGTAATATCGCTTGTTCTTAATAAGTATTTATAAAGGAAAGAGTATTTACACTCTATATCATAACATTTTGTCATCATAAAAACCTGCCGCAGGCAGTTTTTAGGATGCCAAAAATATCGCAGATATTTTTGTGCATGATAGAACGGAGGGTATAAAATGGCAATCAAAGAAGTCAAGACCGGAGCGAAGCCGGCACCTAAAACAGTTGCGGGCGGCGCAAGCAAGGACGAGCAGGTAGGATTCCATAAAGGAGCGCTTTCCACACTCGCAAAAGAGAGGGAAGAGATGCTCAAGATCCTGAGCATAGTAGAACAGCTGATGCAGATGCATGTCGCAGCGCTCAAAGAGCTCGGAGTGGACCTCGAGAAGATGGCCAAGCAGGCGCAGGCAGCACAGGCGACAGCCAAAGCAAGCAAGTCCGCACCGCTTGAGAAGAAGCTCAAGTAAAGATAATGCCGACTCGCAAGCTCATCGACATTATCAGACTTGAATTTTTCATACCTGAAAAATCCAAGTAAACCTTTATTTTTCACAGATTTTCACAAAGAGGCGTTTTTCTCCGAAGACAGAAGCAGGTCACGGAAGTCACACTATCCTGCAGTCCAGCCCAACAGTGCTTAAAAGCACCCGAACCATAATCATCAGCGGGTGGTTGGCGAAGTCACACAAGGACTCGACCACACTAAACATCAAGAGGGATTGGGATGCCAACACAAGCACAAGCAAGGAGACCAGAACAGGAACTTTACTCTACTGGGATAAAAGAGGCAGGTAAGCTGGACACCCAAAACGGCAGGAAAGCCAACGTGATCCAGAAGGCCTACGAAGCAGCGGTATCAGAGCTCGGCTATTCAGACAAGGAGCTCATGGACCCGTCAAAAGCAAAGAAAGTCGCGAAGCTGATGTTCAGCGGAAAGTACCTCGGCAATGCAGGGTTCAACCCCCTCATCGGCAAGGATTTCGCCAAGATGGGCGAGGTGGAGCAGCAGAGGGAATACGAGCACTCGCTCGGGATGAACCTTGACGCGTTCGTACGCAACGGAGGGGTCATCGACCGTTACGGCGGGCTCAAGAGAGGATCCATAACAGACGCGGTGGAAAGGCACTTCACAGCACAGTCAGCCCAGCAGCTCTCCGCGCTCGCGTGGCAGAAGGCATACGACCCTGGCAAGCCACTGTCAGAGAACATGGCCAACTACGCAAGGGTGCTGAGCCAGGACCCTATACTGGCGCACACAGGCGCGAAGCTCGACCCTGGAAAGTTTGACAGTGTCGACGACATCGCACAGGCCCTGACAACATCATGGTCAGGAAGGTCCTCAAGGGAAGGGTACCAGTACAGGCACGGAGTCGACTTCAACTGAAATATTTTTTTAATATTTTGGTATTTGTTTAGCTGTTTTCAGAGCCCCGCGCCGCCAGCCCGCGCTCGCTGCGCTTCTTTGCCTGCTCCTCTCTGCTGAACTGCGACTTTCAGCTATAGTTTAGTAGTCAGCTCGCTAGGCGGGGCTGGCGGCGCTGATGCGAGAAGCTAAACAAATACAATATTTTTATAACATTTTTAAGACAATGACCATGCAAGCAAACCTCGCATATGACATATCGCAAGATTCAGCACGTGAAGGTTTTGATAGTTCTACCTCTTACTTCAGCAGCAACGACAATAAGAAGGAAGAGCTCGCATACCTGATAGGGAAGGAGATTGACGCAGAGATCCAGCCCCCACTAAGGGACATATCCCACGGATTCACACAAGGGCTCACGGACCTGATCTACACATCAAGCAAGGATGAGCCGTTCCCGACGAGAAGGCAGGCCCTCGACTATTTCGACCAGTCATTCATGCAGAGAGAGCTGAAGAGGGTGAAAGGGAACATAACGCAGTACACAAGGGACGCCCTCGGCGCAGAGGACGAGAGCGAAGTGAACAACCTGCGCAGGAACGTCTACAGGCAGATAGAGAAGTACAGCCTGGGCAGCCTCGTCGACGCAGCAAGGCCCTGGAAGCAGACACCGCTCGAAGACACAATAAGCTTGAATTACCTCCAGCCGGAGAGGGTCGAGACGACGCTCACAGGCGTTCTCTCCGGATACAAGAGCGTGATACAGCCTGCGCTCTACGACGACATAAGCGCAAGGATAAAGGAGCGATCACCAGCCATAGCAGAGAAGATATCACCATACCTGCCCACGCAGACCAACAGGCTAAACAACCTGTTCAGCGTGACAGAAGGCGTCACCAACTACCAAGAGGCAAGAGCCACATTCGAGAGGCAGTTGGTTTACGAAGCGCTGGAAGCAGCAGGCTTCGACAAGAGCAGGGCGGCAAGATACCTCGGAGACTCACTCAGGACACTCAACAGAAGGATAGCTGAGCTGGGGGTAGAGGAACAAGCAAAGACAGAAGAGCGGAAGCAGGACAATGTCGTCAGGATAGATGAGTTCGTGCAGAGAAAGCTCGAACCTGACAAGCCGGCTGCGGCAGTCAGCGAGATAGAAAGGTTCCAGCAGCTGGTGAGGGAGTACAACGCGAAGAGGGAAGCGGAAAGGGAAAAGAGAGAAGAGAAAAAGCCGAAGCAGAGACATCTAAGGATTGCTGCATGAGCAAAACATTTAAATACACTCCTTCTTTTGAAAACAGTATAAAGAGGTGTTCGCGTCATGGCCAAACCGAAAAAGGCGGTGAAGGGGGAAAAAAGCCCTGATTCTAATGAAGACATTCTCAAATATATCAAGCTAGCCATGGACACAGAGAAGAGAGGCATAGATTTCTACACAGAGGCGAAGAGGAAGGTAGACGACTACAACCTGACAATGCTCATGGACGTCCTTCTGGAGCAGGAGCGCCTACACCTCAAGTTCTTCACAGAGATATACGACGCAGAGAAGAAGAGAGGCACTGCCGACGCAGCAGAAGAGGCTGCCAAGTACAAGCGACAGCAGCCCATCAAGAACCCTCTGTTCGGCATGAATCAGCTCAACGAAGCGGTCAAGAAGAAGACCACCATATACCACCTGTTCAACCAAGCTGTGGACTTCGAGCAGAAAGGCCACGACCTGTACATGGACCTCGCAAAGAAGATAAAGAACAAGAAGATAAGCGGCTTCCTTAAGATGGTGGCAGCAGAGGAGCTCAGGCACAAGGACTTCATACTCATGCACCAGGAAGCGATCTACAACACAGGCCACTGGCTCGGACTTGAGCACGTACGGCTTGAGATGTAATTGTTCATTATTTCTCTAGCAGCATCAAAGCCGGTGCCGCCAATTAGCACGCCTTAAACTTAACACTTAAAATCAATAATTAAGGTACGCCTTCGGCGAACCCTAACTATACAATTTGGGCGTGCGTCGGCGGCCTGG
>JAHJSS010000065.1 GCA_018830225.1 Nanobdellota archaeon | reverse complement strand
GGCAACAGCAGCATAAAAAGAAAGTACGGAAGTAGCGTAAGCTCCCATTCTGTGCGGACAATCCGCACAGAAGTCTATGGCAGGCTAGCCTGCCACAATCTCTTCTTTTGGCTTTTTAAGACTCTCGGGACAGAGCCCCGGGCCGCAAAACCTTTATAAACGCCGATTCTCAATCATCACACATGACCAATTACTGGAAGATTGTCAACAATGTGATAAAGTCATCTGACATCCTACTGGAAGTGCTGGATGCCAGGCTGATCGGAGAGAGCCGCAATGTCGAGATTGAGGAAAAGGTGAAGAAAGCCGGCAAGCCTCTCATCTATGTCATCAACAAGTGCGACCTTGTAGCAAAGGAAAAGCTTGATGCTGCCAAGCGCGAGCTGAAGCCCTGCGCGTTCATATCCGCGAAGGAACACCTCGGCACGAGCTATCTCAGGGAGGAGATAATGAAGCGCGCCCCTAAAGGAAGTTTCAAGGTGGGTGTGCTCGGCTATCCCAACACAGGCAAGTCTTCTGTCATCAACCTTCTCAAAGGCAGGAATGCCGCGCCGACATCACCGATATCAGGATACACAAGAGGGTTCCAGCTGATCAGGGTGAACAGGAGGATGTACCTGCTCGACACGCCCGGCGTGTTCCCTTACATGGAGAAGGATGAGGGGAAGCACGCGATGATCGCTGCAAAGACATTCTCTAGCCTGAAGGACCCTGAGGGCGCTGCCATGGAACTCATTGAGAGGTTCCCGAAGCTGATAGAGGAGTATTATGGTGTCAAGCACAGCGACGACCCTGAAGAGGTCCTTGAGAGCATCGCATTCAAGCTGAACAAGCTGAAGAAAGGCGGGCTGCCGGAAAACAACGCAGCCGCAAGGATCGTGCTGAAGGACTGGCAGGAAGGGAAGATCAAGAAATGATTGTGTGGGTGGATGGTCTTGAGAGCGAAAAAAGATGTGCACATCACTGACAGGCGCTCAGAGTCTGTGATGCGGCGGCTCGACTTGAAGAAGGCGAAGCCTTCGAAGAGGAAGTTCATCATAATCCAGATCGACTCGTTGCCTTATTCTATACTGGAGCGTTTCCTTCACAGGGGCTCTTGCAAGTTCATCAACAGGCTGATCAAGAAAGAGGGTTATCATCTACAGAGGTTCAACTGCGGCCTTCCTAGCGGCACCCCTTCCGTGCAGTCAGGCATAATGTACGGCGACAATTCGATGATCCCAGGGTTCAGGTTCGTCGACAAGAAGAAAAAGCAGCAGTTCAGCTTCGGCAACCCTAACCACGCGAAATACATCGAGAGCACCTTCTTCGCCGGCAAGAAAGGCATCCTTGAGGGCGGCGCGTCTTACGCGAACCATTTCTCTGGAGGCGCCCAGAGGTCCATATTCACCATGAGCACCATAACCAAGAGCAAGAACTTCAGGCGCATCAGGGAGAGCAGCCTGTGGCTTTTCCTTTTCCTGCACCCTGCCTCGCTCTGGAGGGTCCTCTATTATTCTGTGGCCGAGCTGCTGATAGAGTCGGTGGAGATAATGACGCATCCTTTCCTGAGGCTGTTGGGCAAGCGGAAGGCGATATTCGGCTTCAGGCTACCATTCAGGAGGCTGCTCATGAACGTGATCCTTGCCGAGATAATAACTTTGGGTGCGGTCATAGACATAAAGCGGAAAGTCCCGAGGATATACCTGAACTACATGAGCTATGACGACATCGCGCACCTGAGGGGCCCTCACTCGACTTCAGCGTTCTTCATGGTCCGCGCCCTGGACAGGAGGATAAAGAGGATAGTACGCAAGACCAAGGATGATGATTATGATATCTTCATCATATCTGACCATGGCCAGGTGGATTCTGTGCCTTTCAGGGCCGTGAACGGGATGACCCTTGCGGAGTTCATAGAGAAGTGCGCTCACGTCGAGAGCTTCGGGCTCACCAGCGCGAACGAGGGCAGGCTCTCCCTTATCGGCGTGCTGATGAAGAAGACCCTCGGCTTCCTGAATTATGTCTCTGCTCCGTTGAGGTGGGCGGGCAGCTCCTTCGCCAGGGGCATGCTGAAGGTGATCAAGCCTCAGCAGTACAGGTTTGTCTGGGATGAGGACGAGCGCATCTTCGTGGCAGACTCCTGCTCGCTTGCGCACGTGTATTTCAGCATCTCGAATGAGAGGATGGACCTCCACCAGGTCAACAGGAAGTATCCTCTGCTGATCGAAAAGCTGCTGCGGAACAGGAGCATAGGGATGGTGATGGCGCAGCAGGGCGACAGGATCATGCTGATGCACGGAAGGGGTATGGTGATAATAGGCAAGGATTTCGTGAGGAAGCAGGGACGGGATTTCCTGCAAGAGTATGGCGATGAGGAGACGCTCATCAGCCAGCTGAGGGATTTCAACAGCTTGAAGTTTGTGGGTGACCTTGTCCTGTTCGGCAGCTACAAGGACGGTGTCGCTGTCTCTTTCACAGAGCATGTCGGGTCGCATGGCGGGATCGGCGGCGACATGATGTATCCGTTCTTCATCTCCAAGAAGAAGTACAACCTCAGCAAAGTCACGAACGCGAGAGAGCTGCACAGGATTTTTAAGGAGTACTAGTTCTGCAAGAACTGTATCTGTTCAGCTGATTTTGGCAGCGCCACCGCTCTTTCAAGCTTGCTTGAAAGCCCGCAACACGCAGTGTTGTGCTGTCTGCGTCGGTCGCCGAGAACAGCGGAAACCGGCCGCATCTCCGGCAATACGCGGTCAGGCGTCAGCCTCCTGCACTGAACCAATCAACTTCTTGCCGGCAGGGCTGGTTAGCAGCGCGGAGCTGCCAAGCGTTAGCTGGAATAATAGCAAAAACCCATTTCGGCTAATATGAAATCCTTGTGATTCTGATGAATATCAGAATCACCTGTTTTCCTGTTCTTATTAGCCTGTCGATGTTGTATGCTATGACTCTTGTGAGGATTTCTACTCTTTGGAGCTTGTCTGTGCGCGATTTAACGT
>JAHJSS010000064.1 GCA_018830225.1 Nanobdellota archaeon | reverse complement strand
TACTTCGACGGCAATGTCACAGTCACTGGCAACCTGACGACTAACAGCTTCTTCAAGATGGGCAACATATCCTCTCCAGGTTCATGTACTGGTACTCAAGAAGGCTACACTTATTACAACAACACCAGGCACGTGATGTGCTTCTGCAACAGCACCCATTGGCGCCAGGCAGACAATTCGAGCACCTGCTGATTGGAGGTAGAATGAGAGACAGGATTTCATTTTGGGCTTTGGCTTCCATATTTCTTATAGCGACAGCCATCCTCTCCGTCCTCGCCCTCTCAGTCTCTGCCCAGTCCAACTTCAACTGCAGCGTGTACAACTACAGCCAGGTGCCGGGGGATATGGTGAGGCTCATCAACCTGTACCAGGGCAACAACTCGCATGCTGAGTACGGCAACGAGTCCAATTACAACTGGTCTGTGGCGTGCAAGTCCAACATCACGACGATAGATTATGGCTGCAGCAACAACTTCCTGAATGTCGTGCAGCTGTTCAACTACACCAATTCGCACGTCTCTGTGGACAATGTGTACAGCGGGCAGGTCTGCTTCAACACCTCTGACGGCAGCCTTGTCTGGTCTCTGCAGTTATCTGACAGGAGCACTGTCCCTGCTGATTATGAGTGCGCCTTTGCCATATACAATTATTCCAACTCCCATGTCTACGAGTGCGGCCATGTGAACGCCTCTTACAACGTGAACATACGTCTGGCGACGACCGACGTCATTCCGCCGACAGGTTCCATCGTGATCTACGGACCGAACGGCACAGAGTACACAGGCACTGACAATGTCTTCCTGAACCTCACCTACGACGACAACATAGGTGTCAGGTCCTGCCGCTGGGCGAATGACAACGAGTCCAACCTCACGTACGCTCCGTGGGAGAACTGCACGACCGTGAAGGCATGGCTCCTCAGCCCTGGCTACGGCAACAAGACAGTGTATTATGAGATAAACGACACTGCAGGAAACACAGCGATATTCAACGACTCGATACTCTACTATTACACCCAGGACTACACCCCTCCGACCATGCCGACAGTCTATGACGGGCCCGACTGCGTCGACATCGACTGGTGGAACTCCAATGACACACTTCATGCGTGCTGGTTCAATGCAACTGATGACATCTCAGATACTATCTACTACAAGTACCGCATCATGGAGAACGGCTCGTGCTACGGAAATGACTGCAACTTCACTGATGCAGGCACTGACCTTTCAGTCACTGTCGGAGGCCTTACTCTCTACGAGAACTGGGTGTATTCTTTCGACGTGATAGCCTATGTGTTCAACCTGAGCTCGGGGATAGCATCCTCTAACAGCACAAGGATTGACCTCACCCTGCCCGACGCTCCATCAGTCAACAGCTCGACGCATCCTGACCAGAACCGCGCCTACGCAGAGCCGACAGCAAGGCTGAACTGGTCTGCAGAAGACATCCTGGGCAGCGGCAACAGGAGCGGGATAGAGGGATATTCATACCTGCTCGACAGGCATCCAGGGACAGCCCCTGACAACATCATGGAAGACAGGTATTGGCAGACGCTCACCACACTTAACAACAATGGATATGGTCAGTTGCTGAGCGCGAACAGCAGCTTCGGCCCGCCCAACACCTATGCTGTTTTCAGGCAGCTGCACGCCAACTTCACAGAGAACGAGTCTGTCCGCGTAAGGGTCGCCCTCGCAGAGATTGTTTCCGACTATGACGACCTGATGGGCGTCGAGGTATTCCTCATAAAGCACGCCAATGGTGCAGGCTTCAGCGCCTTTGACCAGCACGGTTACGCAATCTCAAGTATTGCCAATGTCAGCCAGGATATAGCTTACGCAGACACCATGGACCTTGCACAGGTCTACCGGTTCAGTCTTACAGTCAATGAGACAGTGACTGACGACACCAGCGATATATACATCGTCGTTGCAGGTCTCACGTCAGACAATGACAACAGGAACAACCTTTCCATCGCAGGCTCCACAGGCAATGTGGACCTTTCAGGCTGGGATTATGTCTGCGACGACGCAGATGTCTGCACGAACATGACTGCCTCGGTTGATTACGCCATCGAGGTCAAGAAGGCTGATTCAGGCGATGAGTGGTTCACAGAATACCCGGGCCTTGCTGACGGGACTTATTATTTCCATGTCAAGGCAAAGGACAACGCAGGCAACTGGGGCAACACAACGCACTTCAGGATAAATGTGGCTGCTGGCGGCGTCAGCGTGGGCATAGTGTCGCCTGAGGACGGGCAGATATTCACCACAGACAGCACAGAGGCCAACATCAGCGTGAAGGTGATGGTCAGCGGCAACGCCTCGGTCCATGTCGTAGCCCTGCATCCCGACGGCAGCAACTACACATCTCCGGAGGCAGTGTTCAGCACTGTCAGCATCTTCAAGAACGTGACACTGGAGCTCGGCCAGAATGAGCTCTACGCAGTCGCGAACACATCTGCAGGCGCGATAACCGTCTCGTCCAGTGTCTATGTCATAGTCTCAAAGGAGGTAATCCCGATGACCAACAAGACATTGATAGTGAAGTACAGCGGTTGTGCAGTCTCTCCATTGCCTTACATCTGTTCAGCTACCACAGGCAGCTCCCGTGTCGGCATGGCAAATGAGTATCCGCAGGGCATCGGCCCAGGCTACATCCAGGCAGACACGAGCACCAACACGATAAAGATCTTCATGTCCCGGGACTTTGATGTCACAGGAGCAGATGATTACTTCTATGAGGACGAGTTCCTTGACCTGACCATTCCTTCATTCGGCTACATCAAGGAGGACAAGCCTTATGTTGTCCAGAATGAACTGAGGTATGGTGATGTGTATGTGGGAGGTGATCTTAAGCTTCAGCCTGGCAAGTACAATCTTTACATCACCCACCATGGAGTCACGCCTGATGGAAGGGTGAACCTTAGTGTGGAGGTGCGATGATGGGACTCATGCTTGATGCAAAAATGAGACGCGTAAATACTCCCTCCTTCCAGCCTCTCACCGCCTACCCCTTGCAGTCATGTCTGAGTCAGTTCAATGGAACCTTGGCTTTTGGCTGTGGCTGGAGAGGCGGTCATCATAGTGGTGACATGATTTGTACCAAAAGCCGACTAGATTTCAGCGGATTTGCATCAACAAAACCTGATATGATCATTTTCACAGCGATTTCCAAAACAAGAAGGTGCTTGACATGAATATGATTGAATCCCGGAAAGCCCAGTTCTACATCTTCACAGCCATAGTGCTGATCGCGTACTCTACCTTGCTGCTGCAGTCAGCCACTGTAGTTCCCGAGTCTTCGGGCGCCTTCAGGACAGCCTATGACAATTTCGTGTTCGAGAGCTCTGCTGCGCTGAACAATGCCCTGTTTGAGCAGGCAGACCTGGACCAGGAGTATGAGCGGTTCCTTGACAGCTTTGTCTCCTATTCAAAGATGAAGAAGCTGAGCATTGAGGTCTTTTCAGTCCTGGAGACAGGGGAGTATGTGTATTTTTCCAACAAGATGAGCAACCCGGTCCGCATAATCAACCTGAACGAGACCATCCCTCCGGGCAGCAATACCTATTTCCTGCGCTCAAACCTCTCAGAAGCGGTTTTAGAGGTCAGGGATGACGTTTTTCATGAAAACATTTATAAATTCACAATCTCTCAACAAGGCACAGACGCAAAAGCGGTCCTGAGGGTCAGGAAAGGGGCTAAGAGGCAGATTTTTGTGCAGGAATAGCCCATTTGAGCATGCATTATTTGAGGCAGTCGATATGAAAAAAAGCGGTGTGTTCAGCAGTGTTTTCATGCCCTGCAGGAGGGCTGTATCCCCTTGGATATCATGGGTCCTGCTTGTCGCTTTTGCTGTTGTTCTCAGCGCTTTCATGTACAATTTCATGGTGAGCTACACAAAGGACACCACTCAGGACATCAAGAAGACAGTGTACAATACAGACGAGTGCAGGTCTGTCTCGCTCAATATAGACTCTGCGTGCTTTTCAGCTTCAGCACAAGTTTTAAATATTACGCTGCAGAATACGAACTATGCGAGAATCGACAGCATGGACTTCAGGCTCTATAATGGCAGGATTCCGCTCCACACCAATGAGACCGACATCTCCATGAACCCGAACAGGGTGAAGGAGATAAGCATCAACACAGGAGTGGCTGCGGTCACTAGGGTCGAGATACTGCCGCACATAACCAAGGAGAACATGGATATCGTGTGCTCTGACAGGAAGGCTGAGGCTGCGGTGGTGCCCTGCTGATGCTTCCGGAGCTTTTTGCGCATCTCATGCGCACAATATTTTCAGCATCACGCTCATCGGTTTCATCATTAAATAATTTAAAAAAAGGAGGTTGTAAAATGACCGTGCACGGTTTGAGAAAAGAGGTCATTGACCTTGAGGTGGAGAAGTCCCGCCTCAACAGGGAGAAGTCCATGCTTGTCATGAACAAGAGCCTGATTCTTTATTTTGCTTTCATGTTCGTGGCAGTCCTTGGCTTCATCAACGGCTACGTCAACAGGACATTGTTAAATGTCCTCATAGTGATGGGCCTTTGTGTGCTGATAATAGGGACTGTGCCCTACGTGAAGACGATGCATTCTGAAGAGAAGCGGCTGAACGATTTGCTTCAGCGCATGATGAGGTGACTGAGATGAAGGACTACAAGAACAAGGCAATCAGGATGTTCGCATCAAGGAGAGCTGTATCTCCCCTCATCGCTACGGTGCTGCTCATCGCTTTCGCGGTGGCCCTCGGCGCAGTCGTCATGAACTGGGGCAGGGGATATGTTGAGGACACTGCCAACATAGCGAGGGAGCGCTCGGACATAGAGGTCAAGTGCGCTTCAGAGGTGGATGTCTCAATCGTGGATATAGATTCTGTGCCTCAGGTGTGCTATAACTCCAGTGCGGGCTCAGGAGGCCCAGGCAACTACTCATTGGAGTTCATAGTCGAGAACAAGAAGATCAAGAATGTCGAGAGCATCCAGGCCAGGATCATAGGCGACAAGACAAGGGTCCCCCTGACAGTGAGTCTTGGTGACAACTCAAACCTTACGACCAGCGAAGCGAAGTTCATGAACATCTCGTACAACGGAGGCAGCGGATCGGGCTTAGGACTTGACATCGGCGTGCCGCAGCAGCTCAAGCTGACCCCTACTATCAAGGTCGGAGGCACGGATGTTGCGTGCGCTTCAAGCGCAGAGATCGCTACTAACATCAAGCCTTGCACAGATGTCTGGACATAATTTTTTTATTGAAAATGGTGCAATACATCGTCTTTAAAGTTGAGGGTGTAGCACCATTCGCGTGGATTGCACCATTTGCAATTCCGCAGACTCGCCTGTCAAAAGCGAGTCTGCGTTATCTTTATTGAGCACTGAAGGGCACTGAAGATGGTCGAGAGCCGTTCGAAGAAAATCAGCGTATTGATATTTTTGTTTGCGATCTTCATACTGCTGGTTGTCGTGACTGGAGGCTGGATCTACCGCATGTACACAGAGCAGACAGCCTATTCAGAGAGCAAGACGCTGGCGACTGTCGAGTGCAGCAGGTATTATTACTCGATAAATCCCGAGAGCGTGCTGTACGAGAACGGCACGCTTTATTTCGAGATATCGAACACCCTCGGCGCAGACATAGACAAGATGGTCGTCGAGAGCATAGGCGGCCAGAAAGAGGTCGATGTCGGTGGGCTGAGCCAGGGAGTGACCCTTCCTGTCAGCGTCCCGATGGAGGTCGTCGAATGGGCTGTCGTGTATCCCCCTGGGTGCAGAGGAGTGAATTTCAAGAACATCAGCTTTGAACCGAAGACAGGATGACCATCCCCGAAAAAGAGGCGAAGATATGGACTTGAAGGCTCAGATATGGATTTCAGCCATCCTTTACATACTTGTGATAACTGTAGTCATGGTCCTAGTCCTCAATGCTGGCGTGCCTGTCCTGAAGGACCTGCAGGACAAGACAGTCTTCACCCGCTCGAAGAACACATTTCTCAACCTCAACCAGCAGATAAACGAGATCAGCGAGGAGGGTGTCGGTTCGCAGCGTGTGGTGCCTATCGAGATCGAGAAGGGCAACCTTGAGCTGAGGGACGGCTCCCTCAAGTGGGACCTGAAGACGAACGCGAAGATTCTTGAGTCCGGCCAGCAGATTGAGCTCGGCAATCTCTACATCTCCTCGAATGCTGATGTCTCTTCGAGGGCCTTTGACGGGAACTACACCCTGCAGAACAACTATCTGACTGCAACATTCTACAAGTGCGAGGACCGCGAGGTCTGCGTGCTGAATGAGAGCGGCATGATCATGCGGCTGGTCTTCACCAACCCTGAGACAGGGGACCAGACCGCTGCCGGCAGCACTTTTGAGTTCCATTTCAACTCGAGCGCGTCATGGGATGCGCCTGGGTTCTCTGTGCTCGAGGATGAGGGCTCGAGCCTCGGCGCCGCGCGTGTGCTCTATTACGTCAACAATACCGGCGCGAATTACTACACTGTTGTCGAGTTCACTCTCGAGAGCAACAGGGATTTCCTGCAGGCCAGGATAAGATGAGGGTGTGACATAATGGCATTTCCATTTTTCAGGAAGAAGGCGAAGGATGCTCCTGCATCACCCGCGGCAACGGCTGCTCCAGCTTCTGCTCCAGGCAATTCTCCTGCAGCTCCCGCCGCTCCTTCTGCTTCTGCAGCTCCAGCTGCGGAGAAGACAGTCATAACTGCGAAGCCTAAGGGTGAGGGACCTAAGATAGTGTTCAGTCCCGGCGCTCCTGCAGCCAATCTCTCAGAGGCCAAGGCCAAGATGGCTGATGTCGCGAAGAGGGCTGAGTCGACTGCTGAGAGGCTGGGTGTTGCCAAGGAAGAGATCAACATGAAGAACATCCAGACAGGCGGGAAGACCATACTCGGCGCCAACAAGAACAATTCCGCAGCTGCCGCGCCCCCTGCTTCTTCTGCTGAGGCTGCTGGAAAGAAGGGTGTTGTGGAGACAGGCACAGAGAATGCGCCTCCAGAGGGAGGTGAAGCAGGGAAGGCAGTAGAGGCAGAGACGCCCAAGGAAGGGTTCTATATCGACCTGCGGCCGAAGATAATAAAGCTCCCGCCTTATGAGGAGAAGAAGACCATTAATGTCCGCTACCCGCTGGTCCCGCCGTTCGCCTATGCGCACATCTACTGGGATGACAAGGAGAACGAGCTCCTGTATGTTGTGGAAGAGCCGATACTCGACGACACCGAGAAGGAGATCCTTGAGCTGATAAACCTCGGCCTTGAGGAGATGATCAACATAAGCTTCGTGCGCGCAGCGAAGTCTAACATATTGATACAGTATCTGGAGAAGAACGTGCAGAGCATACTCATCGAGCTGGGCACAAAGGTGAGCAAGAAGACATACAACAAGATTATGTATTATGTCTACAGGAATTCAGTGGGCCTGAATGAGATCGAGCCCCTGCTCAATGATTATTACGTGGAGGACATCGAGTGCAACGGCTTGAACTTCCCGCTGTACATCGTCCACAGGAAATACCAGAACCTCAGGACCAATGTGCTGTTCAAGGACGCCTCTTACATGACTGACTTCATCGAGAAGCTGGCTCAGAAGACAGGGCGCTACATCTCGTACGCCAAGCCGCTACTTGACGGCACCCTGCCTGACGGATCCAGGGTCAACGCGACATACACAGAGGACGTGACAACCAGGGGCCCGACTTTCACGATAAGGAAGTTCACCAAGGAGCCCTGGACACCTGTGCATCTCATACAGTCGAAGACAGCGACCCCAGAGGCTTTCGCCTACATGTGGCTTGTCATAGAGAACAAGTTCAACGTGATGGTCGTCGGAGAGACCGCTTCAGGCAAGACAACCTTCCTGAACTGCATAGTGGATTTCATCCCTCCTGAGGCGAGGATATGCTCGATAGAGGACACCCGCGAGCTCAACCTCGCGCACATCAACTGGCTCCCTGCAGTGACCAGGGCAGGTTTCGGCATGCCCACTGTCCTCGGCACGCAGTATGGCGAGATAACGCTGTTCGACCTGCTCAAGGAGAGCATGAGGCAGGCACCTGACTATGTGATAGTGGGTGAGATAAGGGGCCAGGAGGCGTACGTCCTGTTCCAGGGCATGGCATCAGGCCACCCGTCTTTCTCGACGTTCCACGCGGCCTCTGTCGACACAGTTGTCAAGAGGCTGGAGACCCCTCCCATCAACCTGTCGCCTTCGCTCATCGAGGCTCTCGACGTGGTGTGCATCTGCATCCACGTCAAGGACCAGACAAAGAACGTGAGGAGGCTGAAGGAGGTCGACGAGATACTCGAGGTGGAGCAGGCTCTCGGCAAGGCGAAGATAAACGCGGTGTTCGAGTGGGACCCTGTCAAGGACGTGATAACCTTCAGCGGCAAGCCTGACATATTCGATAGGATAACCAAGAGGACAGGGATGACCCGCGAGCAGTTGATGGCCGAGATGAACAAGCGCGCGAGGCTGCTCAATGTGATGTCTGAAAAGAACCTCTCCTCATTCCAGGAGTTCAACAAGGTGATAAACGATTATTACAAGGACCCTGAGGCGGTCCTGAAGAGGTTCAACATAAGATGAGCAGGGCTGAAGACCTTTCAAGGCACATCATAGAGCTGGACGAGAGCATGCGTGAGATAGCTTCGCTCGACGAGCTCTACAATGAGCTGGTCAGCTCCAGGGCAAAGGACCGCAAGGAGCTCACTGTCAAGAGGGAAGAGGCTGTCTTCGCAAGGGAGCGCATCCTGAAGCTCTCGCTCCACGTCAAGAACCTGCTCACCAAGCTGGAGTCCCACGAGGCTCTTAAGTGATCATGTGTTTCATGCTGCTTATGGGGGAAGAACGCAAAACTAGCTGCATTTTTAGCTCAAAATGAAGAACATCCAGGTGCTTGCGAACAAGGTCCTTGAACTCGTGTCGGAGATAGAGACATACAGCTTCTACAAGGAGAACCTCGTCAGGACTATGGAGAGGCTTTTCGATGAATACCAGAGAGGCAGGTTCACCTATTTCGAGTACGAGCAGACCTTGAAGAAGCTGCTTAAGGGCAAGTCAAAGGAGGAATGGATCAATTACTACAATTCTTACATCCTCTACCTCATGAAGAGGATAGAGGCATACAACTCGCAGATATTCTATGAGGCATACAGCAATCAGGACTATGTGGGTATGGGTGTCGCCAAGGCAGTACCTGCCGCCAAGCCTGCTGTGAAGCCTGCGCCCAAGCGCGTCCACGAGGTCAAGCCGAAGCCTGCGCCTCCGGTGAAGGTTCCTGAGGCAGTGCCTGAGTTCCATGAGCTTGAGGAGACAAAGCCTGAGGCCATCGTCGAGGCAATGCCTGAGGCTGCGCCTGCCAGGGCAGAGGAGGCTGCTTTCCCAGAGGTCAAGCTCGTCGAGATAAAGCCTTCTGTCATGGACAGGATATCCTTGTTCTTCAGGCACATGTTCGCGAAGAGAGAGGTTGAGGAGAGGCTTGAGGAGATCAAGGCTGCCAGGCCGATTCCGGAGGCAAAGCCTGAGAAGCACCTGCCGAAGCTGCCTCTGAAGGCGCCTGCCCCTGAGAAGCCTGCCAAGCCTGCCAAGGCAGTGAGTTTCAAGAAGCGCTGGTTCTCTTTCCTCTGGAAGACGCCCAAGCCGACGACACCTATCGAGGAGGCTGTGAAGAAGCCGGTCATCAGTGTTTTGAAGAAGCCTGAGAAGCCTGGTGTCGAGTTCGGCAAGATGTTCGGCATAGACTACATAATTAACCTCCTGAACAGGAGGAAGGGTGTCGAGTTCACAGAGAAATCTCCTGAGGTCCTGATGTCCACCATACAGCTTGAGACCTTGAGGAGGAAGGCGAAGCCCGAGATCAGCGCGCAGATAGAGAAGATAACCGCCACCGCGTTGACCAAGGAGGCGACCAGGATACGTTCCATAATGGAGAAGAGGAAGGCGCTGAAGATATACCAGCCTTCTTTCTTCGGCTCTTTCGCGAACATATCTATCAAGAGGATTAGCCTTTTCCTCCTTGAACAGTTCCCTGATTTCTTCAAGGACCTGTACCATGCGTTGAGGCTGGCAAACATAAAGGTGCTGTCAAATACTTATGTCAACATGATGGTGCTGGGTGTGATCAGCAGCACGCTCCTTGGCCTCCTGCTGTTCGGGATGTTCTTCAGCGTGACCGCGCTTCCGCTACAGCAGGTGTTCTTCAGGACTTTCATGATGGGCATACTCACAGGCCTTGCTGCCTTCGCAGGGTTCTATGCGTATCCTTACTCCAAGATGAAGCAGAGGAGGCGTTCCATCAACACGAACCTGCCTTTCGCGATCAACCACATGGCAGCGGTCTCGTCCTCTGGCGTGGCCCCTGTCAAGATGTTCAGGCTCATCTCTGAGTCCAGGGAGTACGGCGAGGTGTCTGTCGAGATAGAGAAGATAGTGAACTACGTAGACATCTTCGGCTATGATGTCCTCACTGCGCTGAAGGCTGTCGCGGCTACGACTCCGTCGTACCACTTCAAGGATTTCCTTGAGGGCATGGTCTCGACGACCCAGACCGGCGGTGACATCAAGGCTTATTTTTCGCAGAAGGCTGAGGAGGCGATGCTCAACTACACGCTCGAGAGGCAGAAGTACACGGAGACGATATCGACCTATTCAGACATATACACAGGCATACTTATCGCTGCCCCTCTCTTCTTCGTCGCTGCGCTCTCTATGGTGAGCCTGCTGGGCGGCAAGATAGGGGGCATGAACGTCAATGTGATCATAGTCATAGGCACTTATGTGATAATCCCTTTCCTGAACGTGAGTTTCCTGACTTTCCTGGAGCTCACGCAGCCGGAGATATGATTAGCAGCGCCACCGCCAATTTGCGAGGCGCTACACCGACGACCGCGCGGCCGTTGCGGGGGTCGCCCCCTACGGGGAGGCAGGCCTGTCTGCCAAACAAGCGCTCGCCGAGCCTGGCGTGGCGCTGCGAGCGGCGGATAATCAAATATGATAATATTATAAATAAGGAATGTCAGAGGTACAATAAACATGGAACTGGTGTTTGAGAAGAGGCACATCATCGCGATGGTGTTCGGCATAGTCTTCTTCATCATAGATTTCATATTCTTCCTGAGGACTGCGTGGTTCATCCCGCTGATAGTCATCGCTGTCAGCATCGGCTGGAGCCAGTTCTGGATAGACTTCTTCGTGAACTCGAGGAAGCAGAAGGAACTTGAGTCCATGTTCCCTGAGTTCGTCAGGAACCTTGTGGGCGCTGTCAAGTCAGGCATACCTGTCGGCAGGGCGATAGTCTACGTGTCGAAGACGGATTATGGCGCGCTGACCCCTTTTGTCATCAAGCTCGCGAACCAGGTCGAGTGGGCCATACCTGTGCACAAGGCGCTCCTCAATTTCGCGAATGAGACCAAGAACGGCGTGATAAAGAGGAGCATCGCGACAGTCATCGAGGCGGAGATGTCCGGCGGCAACATAGAGGACGTCCTCGAGACCGTGACCACTTCTGTGATAGAGATAAAGAAGATAAAGCTGGCCAGGAAGGCGAGCATCCACTCGCAGCTCGTCCAGAGCTATATCATATTCATAGTGTTCCTCGGCGTGATGGTCGTGATCCAGAACCTGCTCATACCATACATCGCTGACATAGAGTCCAAGAATATCGAAGGTGTGACTGAAGGGGGCATGGCCCTGACTTCAGCAGCCCTTGGCGGTGCCATACGCGCTATCCAGATAGACTACTCTTCGCTTGGCGCTTTCATAGGGACGCTTGGCGCCTGGCTGACTTCTATAAGGGGTGTCTTCCTGATGCTTGCGCTCATCCAGGCCTGCTTCGCAGGCCTTGTCCTGGGCAAGCTTGCAGAGGGCGACCTCCGCTCCGGTGCAAAGCACTCATTGATACTCATGACACTTGCGTTCTTCATCATCACACTGGCCCAGGGCGCGATGGGATAATTTTTTATACTCCTCTTCCTTCTATAGCCTCATGAAGCACAACAAGCTCGTCCGTGACAGGATTCCTGAGATAATAAGGGAGGACAATCACGTCCCTGTCACGCATATCGCTGGTGATGAGGAGTACTGGCAGAAGCTAAAGGAGAAGCTGGAAGAGGAGGTCAAGGAATTCCAGGACAGCGAAGAGGTTAAGGAGCTCGCAGACATCCTTGAGGTAATCAATGCCATATGCAACCATAAGGGGATTGACAAGGACATGCTTGAGCAGTTGCGCAAGGAGCGCGCCGAGAAACGTGGGGCTTTCAAAAGAAAGATAATCCTTGAGGAGACGAGGGATAGGTAAAGATGAAAATAATCATCAACCCTAAGCTCTCTGTCGAGCAGAATGCGCAGACATACTTCGAGAAGGCGAAGCAGGCGCGGAAGAAGCTTGAGGGAGCCAGGAAGGCGCTTGATATCTCGCTGAAGAAGCGCGAGGCTGAGCTGAAGGACAAGGAGGATAAGCTTGAGAAGATAAAGACCGAGCACGAGATTCTCGCTGCCAAGCAGAGGCGCAAGCCTGAGTGGTATGAGAAGTTCAGGTGGTTCTTCTCGAGCGAGGGCTTTCTTGTGATAGGCGGCCGCGACGCTACCACCAACGAGATCGTCGTCAAGAAGCATACTGACAGGCATGACATAGTGTTCCACACAGACATGGCCGGCTCTCCGTTCTTCATAGTCAAGACAGATGGAAAGGAGCCTGGCGAGCAGACTCTTCAGGAGGTCGCTGACGCCACTCTCTGTTTCTCAAGGGCCTGGAAGATGGGCCTCGGCACGACCCCTACTTTCTGGGTCAGGCCTGAGCAGGTCAGCAAGGAGGCGAACCCTGGCGAGTACATGCCTAAGGGCGCTTTCATGATACGCGGCAAGACGAATTACATCACTCCGCTGCCGAACTGCGCTGTCGGGGCTCTTGACGACGGCAGGATCATGTGCGCTCCGGTCTCTGCGGTCAAGAAGCACTGCAAGAGATATCTCATTCTTGTCCAGGGTAGGAAGCGGCCTTCAGAGATGGCGAAGACAGTCAAGAAAAAGTTTGGCGGCGAGCTTGACGAGATAATAAAGGTCCTGCCGAGCGGCGAGCTTGAAATTAAAGAGTGATCTTTTATTGTTCTATATGATAAATATCCTGTTCTATGGCTCTTTTTCGTTCGTGTCCAACACCCTTGTCTCGCAGGATACTGGGTCTTCCTTAGCGGATGGTCTGCCGCCTGGAGGGGTCTGTACCTCCCTTGTCTCTAATGACACTGCCTCTTCGCCGGTCGCAGTCACGTATCCTGGCTCTTTCATGTCTTTGGGAGGTTCTCCTCTGCTGCGGTATCTCTCGCATGCTTCCTCAATAGTCACGCCATCGATGAATACTGCTCTCGCAAGCCTGCCGAGGTGCTGTATCATCTGCATGCTCTGGGCAAAGAATCTCTCGTATTCGTCCAGCCTTTCGTATTCTTCAACTGATTCTATGCCGTGCATTATGAAGCCGAGCGGGGCGTATAGCTTAGTCTCAAAGGCTGCTTTCATTTCGTTCATGCCCTCGAGCGGTGTTTCATACACCATGTTCAGCACCACGTTCCCTGTGGTGTATTCAGGGTCTGAACTGTCCCTCAAAGAAATTCCTGCGGTGGTCTTCGTCGCAAATATTGCTGCCTCTTTCTTTGAATCATCCTTAAGTATATCTTCAAGGACGAGTTCTGCAGCCTTGTTCGGCGTCAGCTTCAATGGTTCTGGCATGTTTGCATCAGTCCGTATGTCAGGGTCTTACGCCCTGTGTGTTTCGGAATATGTTCTTATGTCCCTGTACACCGTGCTTGTGCTCACGTCGTGCTCTGCAGCTATGTCTCTCACAGCTGTTCCGCTCGTGTAGAGCGTGTAGGCGTCAGCCCTTCTCGCTTCCCTGTGCGCAGCGTCGAGTGTCGACCGTGCTCCGCGCAGGCCTGGTGCGAGCGCGAGCGCTTCGTCAAGACCTTCGCTCCTCAGATCTGCGACTGTCCTCCTTTCAGGGGAGGTGCTCACGTACTCTGCGAGCAGTGATGCATACCTGTTGCCTGACGGGGCGTATGAGTTTGAGGAGGTTGTGTCAGAGCCGCTGTCGCTGTCGACAGCTTCCTCAAGACTGTGTATTGCGTCTCCGAGTTCCTGCAGCCCTGCTACATTTGCAGGGTTTATCCCTGCGCTTTCAAGCTGTTGGATTAGCCCGTGGTAATTCGTGACTATCAGGTCGATGTCAAGCATGGTGTTCTCGAAGTCTGCATTTGCGTAGCGCAGCGCTTCTTCGCAGACAGGCGTCTCCCCAGGTCCGGATGCGATCTTCGGGCTTCCGTCTTCTCCGCACCTGTTCACGTAATTCTCTTCCTCTGCTATGGCGCAGAGAGTGTTTCCCGATCCTCCGGTGGTGCACTCGTTCTCGATGAGATCCATGAATGTGTATAGGCTGTGGAGCTGGCCTGTCGCGTGCTCGACGAAATCCTCGAGGGCGCTTGTCCTCTCCACGATGCTGGCAGGCACGGTCTCTCCGACGAGTGGCTCTTCATCTGCGGGTGAAGCAGGTGAGGGGACGACCGCTTCCGGTTCAGCTGCTGGAGCCGCAGGCTCTACTGCTGGAGCAGGCGTCTCAGGCTCAACTGCAGGTGCAGGAGCTGTGCCCTCTGTCCCTGTGCCTTCAGGGCTCACATAAACTGGCCCTGACTCGACGAATCCGCCTGAAGGCTGGCCTAGCGTGCCGTAGTGTATCACAGCGCCGTTCGGTGCTGTTATGATTGGGTGTCCGTCTGGTGCAGTTCCCAGATTGGCAGGGGCTGCAGGTCCCAGATGTGTCGACGGTGTGACTGCCGGGTGGTGTGGTGCGTGCGCCGGAGCTGCTGGATGTGCTGGTGCATGCGCTGGCGCGTGTGCGCTTGGCGCGTGCGACGGCACGTGTGTAGTATGTGCTGGTGCAGGCGCTTCAGCCTGTGCTGGTGCGTCCTGTGCCGGAGCTGTTGGTGCGGGTGTGCTTGCCGCAGCTGCTGGCGTCTCTTCAGGAGCGCTCGCTGTGCCTGGAGGTGTTCCTCCGCAATCGCTTGATATTGCTCCGCGTGCGTATCCTCTTATCCTTGCGGCCGCTGCTGCGTCCTGGTCAAGGTCTGGCAGAGGCTGCGTCGAGAGAACTGCTATCCTGTTCTCTGCAAGGCCTGGACCTTGTGATGCTCCTTCGCCGTATGTTGTCTTGAGCACCTGGGCGTTGCCGCCGAGCGCGTTGTTCTCTGCAGTGGCGAGTTCTGCGACAGCATCTGCTGTCTGCCATCCCAGCCTTAAGTTGTAATCATCATCGTCGAGCTGCGGGCTGTTCCCGTCATCCCTGCTCTCCATGCTCCTGAATGTGGCGACGTATATCGTGCCTGTCCCGTCGGCGTGAGCCTGCCTCACGAAGCTCCTTATCGCTTCCTGGTGCTCTGGGCTTACGTTTGGGGAGTTGTATGCGAATGGTATCACCAGCTCTGTCAGGCAGCTTGCTGGTTCAGTTGCCGGCGTTGTTCCGGTTCCGGTCTCTGTTCCGCTGTCCGCAGCGCATTCATCCGGCTGCTCTGGCGGCTGAAGCAATGAGTAGTCTTCTCCGAAAATGTCTTCGAATAGGGGTTGTCCTTCTGTGTCGATAGCAGTTGCAGGCAGAGGCATATCCTCGGGTATGTCTCCGCTTATGCCTCCGGTCAGCGGTTCGTCTGCGTCAGCGTCTGGGCTGCCGTAGACAGTTCCCGCATCTACTGGCATGTTCATCGTAGGAAGGGGGTGCGAGTAGCTTCCCCCGTCGCTGTAGTCTGTGACGTTTGCTCTGCATCCTGTTGCGCATAGTGCGGCCACGAGCGCGACTGTTGCAGCGGCGCTTGCCATCCTCTGCCAGAACGGGCGAGGCTGTGCTTCGCCGTTGATCTCACTCATCAATCTTGAGTATGCTCTGCTGGGGTGCTCTGCAGCCTGTCCTCTCTGGAAGTATTCCTGGACTGCTTCCGCGACCCTGTCCTTGAGAGAATGTGTCGGGCTTGTGGAGAGCATTGCTCTCTCTTCGTCGCTCATTGCGAGATGGCCCTGCCATATCTCGAATCCTGCGTTCTCTATGGCTGCCTGTTGTGATCTTGTGAAATATTCTTGTGGCAACGCTGACTGTATATGCTCAGCGAGGGAATTCTTTATCTTCCTCGGTCTTGTCCTTTCAGATATGATTCTTTGCTCATTGATAAGGAAGCTGCTAAGACCTAAGAATAATGCGTCCTGCGCCCTTTCTTTCATCTCTGCTATCTCTTTTTCAGCAGTTTTTCTAGTGACTAATTCCTTTTCTAAAGACATTCTCTCACCATCCTCTCAACTTTAGTGAATATGATTTTTTAAAGCGCTATGCATTGTTTTTTTATGGGAAGCGCTTAAAACCGTCCACCCGCTCTTTTTTGGTAAGTATATAGATAGAGTGGTTTACTGGTCATATTTAAACCTTTCGTTTTTGTAACTACTATTAAGTGACTATTTTGACTGCCGGACTCTGTTTTTGTGCGTATGCCCTGCTCATCTCTTATGCTCGGTTTTAAATACGACCTTTGGTTATACTCTCTTAAAGAGGATTTTAAATGCTAAAAGCGATGCAGTACGGACTGGGAATAGGTCTTATCCTTCTTGGCATAGCAGGGCTCTTCCTTCCGTTCCTTCAAGGAGTCCTGATGATTGTTCTCGGTGTGATAGTCCTGAGGGCTGACAGGATGGGTGATGTCTGGATTATCATACGCCAGAAGGCAGCGCGCCTTAAAGGCAGAAAGAGATAGATTGGAGATGGTTGTTGATTGTTAAAATTCAGTTCATACCTTGGCCTTCAGGCCAATTCGGTACTGAATTTTTACACCAACATACCGCGTCCTTTAGGGCGCGGTTGTTGATTCTTCGCTTTCTAGGTCTGCTTTCTAGGTCTTCTTCCTTTCTGGACTGATTTTAATGTGCCGAACACCTGGCGGTATCTGCCTCCCTTGCCTCCGTTGCCGCCGTGATCTTCTGCAGGGCTTGCTGTGTCTGTCCTGTTGTCAGGAGCATCTTGAGCCAGGGCTAGTGTATCTGCTAATAGGGTGGCCAGTTCATCATCTGCACCACCATCTTTTGCTGGCGTGCAGGCAGGTCTTTTCACGTAAGGATTTGCTCTGCCGCGTCTTTTACGCCCATCTCGTTTCGCATCATCGCCGAAGAGCGGGTCTTTATCCAGTATCTGCATGACCAGATCATAGAACTGGCTGTCCAGATAATCTACAGCCTCGTCGAGCGCTGTAGCGAGCTCATAGCAGTCATTGTACCTGTCATTAAGGTTTCCCCTCATGCATCTGAATATCACGTCCCTTGTCTTCTCTGATGTGCTCTGGAGCTTTGTTTCCAGCTCATCTCTCTTCTTCGGGTCGTCTGACAGCATCCTTAAATGCTGTCCTCCGTCCCCTCCCTTCGAGATGTATGCTTCCTTCTTCAATGTCGCGTAGAGCTTTGTCAGGAGGTCTCTCGCCACGTCGATAGGTGTCTTCTTCACCAGTTCCAGCATCTCATCCCGTTCCTTCTTGCCTTCTCTTATGCAGTCCTCGACCTGTCTTGCCAGGTCATGGAACGGGCTCTCGCCGAGTAATATCTCGCTGAAAGACGCGCCGAGAGAGAATATGTCCATCCTCGGGTCGACTGAGCACACAAGGTGCTCTGGTGAGCAGTAATATGGTGTGATGTTGAGCCTTCCTGCGTCGGGAGGGGTGTCGTAGCTTTCAGTTGCAGTGCCGTAATCCACTATGAATACATCTCCTTTGGGAGTGACCAGTATGTTCCTGGGCTTTATGTCCCTGTGGGTGATACCCGCATCATGGATGCCACCCACTGCCCGTGCCACCTTTGCGAAGAGGATTAGCGTGTCCCGCTCTGAAAGGTTGCTTGCCTTTATGTGGTTCTCGAGTGTGGTCCCTTCGATATACTTTGTGATGAGCAGGGGCAGCGTGTGCTCTGCCTGTTTAGGGTCTGCCTCTGGAGTGCTCCTGTTGGGCAGCTTTATCACGTCGATGGCGACAAGCTGCGGGACAGATAGCCTTCCGTCCAGCATGACATGTGTGTGCAGCTCCTCATATATCATGTCAGGGTCGACTCTTGTTATAGCTTTGATGAACGCGGGTTCTGTGATGTGTGGGTTGATGTGGATGTATCCGTCCTTGCCGTTTCTGGCTATCTTTGTCAGTGCGCTGAATATCCTGACTATCACGTCAGGTTTTCTCCTGCCCGACACAGTATCCCTCTCCTGCAGCGCCAGGAAGTTGGACTCTTCCCCGAAGATCGGCCAGTACTCGGATAGTTTCAGTTCGCTGCGCGGGACATCTTTCCTGAAATATGAGTCAGGGAACCTGTCTGTCTTTAGGTACGCGCCTTCGATCATGTACCTTCCGTGTGCAGCCTCTTTGAGCTGGAACCTGATGTCCTGCAGCGCCTCTTCGCCCTTCAGGCTGTTGTCGACAGAGACAATCGCATTGAGTAGCGCCTGTTCAGGCCCGATGTATGAGCTGCATTCGCCTTTGTAGGTTATGCTGCACCCGCCGCACTTATCGTCTGCTGTCAGCAGTTCTGTGACTGCGACGTTTTCCCTGATGCAGCGCTCTTCAACAGCCCGGCGTATCTCCCCCTGAGTGTATGCGTCGCCGACGCACTTGCCTGTCACTTTCGGGCGCTGTCTTTGCTTGATTATCTCAACGTCAGAAAGGTCCAGATGGATTGTCTGGTTGCCGGTCTTTTCTGCGGCCTGCTGGCCGGTGCGGCCGGCGTATACATCTTGGACTACTTCGCCGATGTCCTTTGGCTTGCATTCTCCTTCCAGTCTAGCTGCAGTTTCCATGTTTCAACCCGGGTTTCTTAGCAGAAAGCTCTTTTTGCTTAAGCAATGTATATTAGGGCTCTTTTAATTATAAATATATCTAAGGCGTTTTTTAGTAACTTCTGATAAATTTTTAAAATAACGCAATTTTAGTAAGTTTATTAGCTTGCTTTTGCGCTTTAACCCCTTCTATTATTGGTTAGGTCATCTTTTATTTAAATGTTGTGGTATTTTAGTTATTTATAAGTGGTAACAAAAAACCATCAGGAGACCTGACCGAAACCTTTAAATAGATAATATGTATAAATCAAAGTATAATTTAATACATCAAAAAAAACATAAAAATATGTATTGAATTATACATATTTAATTTTTGACGGCACCTTGCCGTGGTCCGAACACTGTAGGGGAAAAAAGAGGTTAGGCATGATGGAAGCGGCGCTGCTTATCACCCCCATTACGATGCGCTGATACCTCCGTGGCACTGATAGATGAATCAAACATGCGCCGCTTCCAAAAATGCCTTCATTCAGATCAGCAGGGAACAAGTGATACGCATTGGTGAAGCTGCAGTTTGACAACAACAAACAGTACAAGATAACTCTCCCGAAGGCACTTGTCGATGCCAAAAGATGGAAGAAAGGTTCTAAGATAAAGGTAGAGCTCGACGAGCAGGGGAATATAGTTCTCAAGATGGTTGAAAGATGATGAGGATATGACACGAGCAGGAAGAAGACCGAGACTTGCACTCCCGGAACGGGAGCCTGATTCTCATAAAGGACAGAATGGACTTGTCCTGGTTGCAGGAGGGAGCAAAGACTATGTTGGAGCGCCGGCTCTCGCGGGCCTCGCTGCCTTGAGGGCTGGCTGCGACATAGTCAGGATAGCTGCTCCTGAGAAGGCCGCCTGGGCGATGAACGCGCTCTCGCCGGACCTGATCACTGTCAAGCTGAAAGGGGATTACATCTCAGAGCCGCACATCAGGACGATGCTTGACCTGAGCAAGCGCTCCGATGCGGTGCTCATAGGCCCAGGCATGTCTGATGTCAGTGCGAGGATAGTGAACCTGTTGCTGAAAGGCGTAGCCAACCTGGGGGTCCCGATGGTGGTCGACGCTGACGCTGTCAAGGTTGCAGAGGTGAGGAACCTCAAGGACGCGATAATCACCCCCCACGCAAACGAGTTTGATATGTTCCTCAGGGCGAACAAGAGGACTGCGCTCGCCAGCGGGCTCAAGGACAGCAAGCTTTCTGACGGAGAAAGGGTGTGCATGATACAGGAAGAACTCTCTGACTTTTTCAGTGCAGGGAATGTCCTGCTGCTCAAGGGCCACCGTGACCTGGTCATATCAAAGGACAGGTCGATGATAAGCAAGGGAGGGAATGCTGGGATGACTGTCGGCGGGACAGGTGACATACTTGCAGGGCTCTGTGCAGGGTACCTGGCGCAGACTGCAGACCTGTTCACGTCCGCGGGGCTCGCTTCGCACAACTGCAAGAGGATAGGCGACCTCCTCCTGAAGAGGTCTAATTTCGGTTTCGGCTTCATAGCCAGCGACTTCCTCCGCGAGATAAAGAAGCTCGGCGTGGCCGGGCGAAAGGTGGGATGACATGGACATATTCTTTGAGATAGGCATGCTCGTGATCTTTGCCGGCCTCGGCACGTACATAGCGAAGCTCACGAAGCAGCCGCTCATACCAGCATACATAATCTCAGGGGTTGTGATAGGCAATGTCTTGGGCCTCGTCACGAACCACGAGCTGATAGCGAACCTCAGCGAGATAGGGATAGCGTTCCTCCTGTTCATGGTAGGCCTCGAGCTCGAGCTGAAGAAGCTCAAGGACCTGGGGTTTGTCTCTTCTGTCGCCGGCACTGTGCAGATGGCCTCTGTCTTCGCGATAGGATATGTTGTCACGAAGCTGCTCGGCTTCACAAAGGTCGAGGCGGTGTACCTGGGGCTGGTCATCGCGTTCAGCAGCACCATGATAGTCATAAAGATACTGTCGGACAACCTCGAGACCAACACCATGCACGGCAGGATGACGATAGGCATACTGGTGGTCCAGGACATATTCGCGATTTTGGCCCTGTCTTACCTTGCGTCTGTGTCGAGCACAGCGATAGGCTATCTCTTCTTCGCCAAGATGGCATTGGTCATACTTTTCGGCGTGCTCGCCAGCAAGTTCATATTCCCTTCTGTGTTCGAGTTCGCCGCCAGGTCCAGGGAGCTTCTCCTGACTATATCATTGGGGGTCTGCTTCCTGTTCTCGCTGATATTCAGCGCGATAGGGCTGTCGATAACCATAGGAGCGTTCTTCGCAGGCGTGCTTCTCGCGAACCTGCCGTACAACATCGAGATAGTGGGCAAGGTGAAGCCATTGAGGGACTTTTTCTCCATCATGTTCTTCACCTCGCTGGGGCTGCAGCTGACCTTGGGAGGGATATCATCCATGATACTGCCTCTGCTGGTGCTCCTGCTGCTGGTCATGGTCGGGAAGACTCTGATACTGCATGTCACCCTGATACTCCTGCGCAATCAGCCGAGGACATCGTTCATAACCGCGACATCGCTCGCGCAGATATCTGAGTTCTCTCTGATACTTGTGCTGCAGGGGGTCAACGCAGGCGTGCTCCCGCAGGGCATCCTGACATTGACCATACTGCTGGCGATAACAACCATGACCTTCACGTCGTATTTCATGGACTACGAGAACAGCTTCTATCATCACTTCGTGAACCTCTTGAAGAGGATGGGCTTCAATGCCGCGCACCACCGGAAGCAGAGCGGCGAAAAGATGCTATATGATGTGATACTCTGCGGCTATGACCGCATAGGGTACAGCATACTCAAGTCATTGAAGGCGCAGGAAAAGAGCGTCGTCGTGGTCGACTTCAACCCTGATGTCGTCAAGAAGCTGAATAAGATAGGTGTGGCCTGCATATATGGCGACATCTGCGACCCTGAGGTGATGGGCAGGCTTGAGATGAGGAACACCAAGCTAGTTATATCGACTGCGAACTCATATGAGGACAATATACTCCTGCTGCAGAAGGTGAAGGCAGCGAACAAGTACGTCCCGACGATAGTGACTGCCCACAAGATAGACCAGGCGCTTGAGCTGTACAGGAAGGGTGCTGATTACGTGATACTTCCGCATTTCCTCGGCGGCGACATGGTCGCCAGCCTGCTCCCTGATTTCGAGTCCAACCAGCTCCAGATGCTGATGCTGAAATACAGGCACATCAATGACCTCCTCGAGAGGAAGGGTGTCGGCCAGGACCACCCGACGCACATAGGTTCATAGAGAAAATGACTCCCGAGACCATCAAGGCATTGAGGAGCAAGGCAAGGCTTTTGGAGCCCCTTGTCAGGATAGGTAAGAACGGCCTGACCGACGCTGCAGTGCTGCAGGTGAAGAGGCTGCTTATGAAGAGGAATCTCGTCAAGGTGAAGTTTTTGAAGGCTTTCATCGATACGAATGACAGGAAAGAGGCGGCAAGGCAGCTCGCGGAGAGCACAGGGTCAGAGCTTGTCGACCAGGTAGGGTTCGTCGCTGTGCTTTACAAGAGGTGAGTGTGGCTGGTGTGCAGGGATGTCACACTGTCGTCAATAAAATCACCATAATGTTTATAAACACAGCTCAATAATTGTTGTTCAGCTGGCGAATGCATCATGGCAAAAAAGAGGTAGAGGATCAGCATGGTTGAATGCAAGGATTTCGGTTTCAAGGACCATGATTGGGATGAAAGGGCTAGAGGCTCGAACCTGCCCGAAGAGCTTGTTCCAGTCACTAATTTCCCTAAGCCCATCCACAAGATAAGGCTTGTCTACCAGTCCTTCAACCAGTCAATAGAGGAGGTCTATTTCTGGCTCCTCGCAAGCCTGAGGGAGGACTTCGGCCTGCACGATGTTAAGAAGATCACGGACATATTCACCGCCTCTGAGCAGTCCGCGTTCTGGGGCCAGGCCCAGCAGCGCCTGACGATCCAGCAGGGCCAGGTCTCGAACTATCTCGCGACCATAGGCAAGCTGACCAAGGAGCTGTTCCAGATAGTCCGTGAGATGAGGATACTCGACGAGAGGCTCGCACTCTACAATGAGAGCAACAAGGCTGTAGAGTCCAAGTCCAGCGTCTTCGACAGGAGGATGAGCCAGTCGGCTGAGATTGTGCTGAGGAGCTACTGGGTCGACCTGAAGGACGGGGGCGTGAAGTCGCCGGGCTCTGTCTACGGGCTCGCGAGCACGCTCGGCTACACCGCCCTTCCTGACCTGTTCTTTGCTGCGCCGCCCATGAGGAAGGATGAGGTCGACCGTTACGTCGACAGCCTCAAGTTCAATGTCAAGGTCAAGGATGTGCTCAGGAAGAAGCTGAAGGCATACCTTGTCTGGAAGGAGTTCACGTACAGTGAGATCAGCAATAGGAGGAAGTTCACGCTCAAGTTCCTGCGCCAGCACTACAACGCGATACAGATGTACATCAACTGGGTCAAGCCGTACCTCAGGAATGTCAGGAGGCTGGAGCAGAACTTCACCCGCACGATGAGCGAGGACCTGATCGGCGCTTTCGAGGGCAGTTTCACAGAGATAGAGATAGTATGCAGCAGGAAGTCGGCGAAGCACTGCCATTCGGTCGTCGTGCTGGACGTCCTGTTCAGGACCCAGCCGCACATGGACTTCCACCAGGAGGGCTACCAGCACAAGGGGCCGGTGCATGTCGGCAGGACAGAGTTCACGATGCGCGGCTATGTCTGGACCGACGAGGAGATGGCCGATTACGTGAGGATGAGGGAGCAGGAGACCCTTGACCTGCTCGGGGATGTCGACACGTCGCTGAAAGAGGCCATCGAGGCCCTGGGAGATGACCTTCGCAACTACCTGAAGGAGGCTGGAGAGAAGTTCCCTGAAGACACTAAGAAGGAAGAGGAGCAGAAGGCTGCTGAGAAGAAGAGGTTCGAGCAGATGAAAGGAGCGGTAGAGCCGTTCACAGCATTGTTCGGCGGCTTCAAGGAGATATTCGGCGCGCTATTGCCCAGCTTCAAGAAGAAGGATAAGGGGAAGCCGACCTCTTGGGAGCTTGGCGGCGACAGGAAGAAGGCTGCTGGGCCGATGAAGAACGCAATCTGGAACACTTACAAGAACTTCAAGAAGGCGCACAAGATGATAACATGGTAAAACCTATTTCGGCGAGGGCAGCATCAATATGCGAGGCTCCTTCGCCAGAGCACGCGTGGGCGTCGCCGGGGGACGCATCCAGCTTGCTGGATGCACTCAAACTGCGAAGCAGTTTGGTGTGCCAAAGCAGGACTGCTTTGAGCATTCCGACCGCACGAAGTAAGGTCGATAGCCCCTCCGGGGAGGCAGCCCTGGCGATAATAGATTCGCGAGCCGAGCCGATGCTTGCCCTCGCACGGAATTGACCAAGATGGCTGACGAGAAAGAGCTTGAGGAGATAAGGAAGCTTCCGCCCAAGGAGCGCCTGAGGCGGCTCAAGGAGCTTGAGGCCAAGAGGAATAAGCAGGAGGATGAGGCCAGGAGGATCATCGAGGAGTCGCTCAAGGAGATCAAGCTCGACGAGATGCTCCAGGAGATAGAGGTCCCGAAGCAGGAAGAGATAGATATAAACAAGCTGTTCGGGAAGTCAAAGGGCATCGAGGAGGAAGTCGCTGCAGATAAGATCAAGGTCGAGAGGGGAGGCGGAGCCGACTACGCGAGGAGGATACAGGAGCTCCTGCCGCAGAACACCCTCCAGGAGATCCAGCAGTGGTATGTGCAGGACAATGTTCCGCCGACAAAGGATGAGTTCCTCCAGGTCTATGATCACGCGAGGGAGGCGTATGATGTGCTCAGGCAGAGCATGCAGGCGCAGCCCAACCAGGAGCTGTACTCGACGCCTTCAGAGGCGCTTGTTGAGGATGTTGTCCAGTCCATGCGGCTGTTGAGGTCTATGGGCTACAAGATGAAATGGTTCGGGCCCGGCGGAGGGCCATGATGGCGACAGGTCATTGTTACAGACTATTATCGAATGGTAAACAAACTTTAAATGATTATTTCGGCATCGGTGCATAATAATGGAAGAGAATCTGAAAATGAAACCCGTGCATAATATCGAGCATGTCGCTGAGCATAGGTACAAGGATATAGAGAGATTCTCAGACAAGGTCCGTTCTAAGTATAAGGGCATTATATTCTCATCAGTCATCAAGAGGCCTTCTTCGGCAGCCGAGTCGATAGAGCTGACCTTCCTGATAGATGACCTCAACAATGTTGTTTTTGACCAGCAGGTCGAGGGCTTGAAGCTTGATGTCTCAGAGATGGCATACTCCAGCACGTTGCCGCTGAAGTGCGGCACCCTGCTCGCATCTGAGTTCTGGACGAATTTCAATGCCCGTGACGAGGGGACCATGCAGCTTTTGAGGGAGTCCCTGGTGGTGCATGACAATGGGTTTTTTCGTCCTATCCAGGACCTGCTCGTGACAGGCAAGATACGGCCGTGCAAGGAGAGCGTGAAGGTGTATTTTGTCAAGGCAGAGCGTTCTGTGAAGGATGCCAACCAGCACGTCGCAAGGGCTGTTGTGGACCTTTATTGGGCGGTTACCGATGCGGCCCACGCGGCTGTCATGGTCGCAGGTATCGTCCCGCCATCTCCCAGCCATCTCGCCGAGACAGTCAAGAGGGAGCTGGTCGCGCGCAACCTTGTGCACAGGAGGTGCGGCGAGATCATCGACAGGATTTATGAGGCCGCAAAGAAGGTGATGCACAGGGAAGTCTTTGAGATGTCTGGCAGGGAGTTTGATTCGTATCTCGCTGATGCTGATTTTTTCATAAAGGAGATAGACGAGTTCGTGAAGGAGCACGTCAAGGACTGAAGATGAACGTTTGGATGAGAGGTTAGGAAAACATGCAGTTCAGTACAGGACCGAGCTACACGCCGATGGACAGGGAATACAGCGAGCCTCAGAATGCTGCGCCTAGGCTGGAGAAGCCCATAATCCCCATCAATGAGCTGGGTATCACTGTCGTCGAGAAGGATCCCGTGACTGGCGGCAACATAATACAGAATGTTGATGCTGCGATAAGGCAGGGAACCAGCAAGATCCAGCTCGTGTTCAACCAGCCTTCATACAACGCGATAGGCGGCAGGCCGAAGGCGTACGGCAAGGAGGTTCGTGAGGGCTTGAGGGAGCTGGCCAGGGCGAACAACGTCACTATCGAGGGTGTTGAGATGCCGACGTCTTCGATAACCAACCTTTCAGGTTTTGACCCTCAGCGTTTCAACATATCTGATGAGAAGAGGCATAAGGATCTGCAGGAGGTGAAGGACGCGATCAAGTTCATTGCTGATGTCTCCGGCGGAGGAGGGGTCGATGTCTGGTCTCAGGAGTTCACCAGGAACATCGTCGACGCGTCCTGGAACCAGAAGGGGAAATGGGCTGGCCAGTTCGAGGCCTACGAGACAGAGGACAAGTTCGCGACAGAGTATCTTGTCGACAAGAGGACAGGCCACGTGATGCAGGAGATAAGGCACTCTTCTGACATCTTCGAGCCAGTGTTCAAGAAGGCTGGAAAGGAACATTGGGGTGAGGACATGAAGGGCAACAAGATCCTTATAAAGGCGGGCGATTGGGTCGATGTCGACGGGAAGTGGATAGACCCTTTCAACAATGAGGAGCTGCTCTACCGCGTCCCTGAATGGGATCCTACTAACAAGAAGTTCAAGTCAGAAAGGGTCCCTTGGGATAGGATAGTCGAAAGGACAAAAGATTTCAATGAGCTCGCTAAGGAGAGGAGTGTGGTTATGGAGCCATTGGACCCTGCTGAGTACGCTTTCAGGCTGAATTTCGAGAACAAGTGGATGCAGGCGAGAGGCCATTCGCTTTTCTATACCACGCAGTATGAGGAGGAGCTCAGGAGGAGGGAGGCGCTGAAGAAAGCTCTGGAATATTACGGGAAGGTGGAGAAGGCCATACCACCCGAAGAGCAGTGGAAGATGCTGCGCGAAGACCCTGCGATGCACGGCATGTTCATACCTCCTGAGTACAAGAAGCCTACCGAAATAATCAGGCAGAACCTTGACCAGATACAGCACCGCCTCAAGCACGTTCACGAGGCCTCTGCTGCTTCAGACGCGCAGGCGGATGAGATAAGGAGGACGATGGATGAGGTAGTGTCTTTGAAGAAGTACGCTAAGGATAAGGCTGTCGAGTCTTATGCTGAGGCAGGTCTTAGTGCGTTTGACGAGACAAGGAACAACCGTCGGGTTGAGAGGCCTATCCATGTCGGTCCTGAGATAGGCTGGCCTACTGGCTACGGCGGGCATCCTGATGAGTTCATCGAGCTCATAAAGGAATCGAGGAAGAAGATGACTGAACGTCTTCAGAAGGAGAGGGGCATTTCCAGTGATGAGGCGAAGAGTTTCGCTGACCAGCACCTCAAGGGGTGCTTTGACACTTCACATCTCGGCATGTGGCTGCAGCATTTCAAGAAGGAGCATCCGCAGGAGTCAGAGGAGCAGCGTCTCGGCCGCTTCAAGGGCTGGTACATGGAGATGGTCGCTAAGATGCAGAAGGAAGGTGTCATAGGGAGCGTGCAGGCTGTCGACTCAGCGACTTCTGCTCATGGTCACCTGCCTGCAGGTCAGGGCATATTCCCTGTTGTAGAGGCTGTCGATTACCTGAAGTCGCACGGCTTCACAGGATTTGTCGTATCAGAAGGGCATGAGGAGGAGCAGTTCGGAAGGGGCAGGATACTGCTGCAGACCTGGAGGGCTTTCGGCGCTGATATCGCTGACAGCTACTTTGCAGCGACCCCGGGCGGCTCGCGCTGGAGCGATGTCGCAGAGACTTATTTCGGCCACGTGAACCCTCCGCCTTATGTCGTCGGAGAGTACAGGCCCACAGATGATTGGGTGTTTTGGAGTGGGGTGCCTTTAGAATGAACATAAGAACCTCAACAAAAGAGTATGTCGCGAAGCCAGGAGAGATAGAGGACATCGTAAAGAGGTTCTCTGATGAGATGAGGAAAGAGCTGGGCACGCTGATAAAGTCTGTGGTGTGGTTCGGCTCTGCTGTGCGCGGCGGCTTCGTGCCCGGGAAGAGGGCCCTCCGTGATGAGGCGCTTTTCGGCAGCGACATCGACGTCCTGATAGTGTTCGACGATATGGTTAACGTGCTCACTCCTGAGGTCATCACGGCTTACAGGGTCGTGACAGAGAAGACCGCTTCGAAGGTGTCCAAGAGGCTCCACATAACCACCATGCCGCTCACAAAATTCTGGGATTACTCTATGAAAGGGGATCCGATACTGATCAACATGCTGCGTGACGGCAATGCTGTTTTTGACATCGGCTGTTTCGGGATGGCGAAGAAGATGCTCAGCTCCAGGCAGATACTTCCGGGCAAGGAGATTGTGTGGATATACCTCGGAAGAGGGCCCATGTCGATATCGAACGCCCACTGGAACATGAGGCAGGCAGTGCTTGACCTCTACTGGGCTGTCATCGATGCTGCGCACGCCGCTCTCCTCCACTACAGTATTGTCCCTGACACTCCTGATCATATAATCCCCCTGATGAAACATCATCTTGTGGGCAAGGGGGTCATGCACAAGCGCCACCTCTCTGTTGTCGGTGAGTTCATGAATGTCGGTCGCATGATCATGTCAGGTGAGGTCAATAAGGTCTCGGGTGATCATTACGACAGGTACAGGAAAGAGGCAGAGGACTTTGTCCACACCGTCAAGGAGATAATAGCCAACAAGTGATTTCTTTTTTAGGCAATCTGTTCCGAAGATGTGTAACTACCGCCACCACTGCCACCTAGCGAGCTGTGGGAAAATACGCGGAAAGAATCGCAGTTGGGCAAGAATAAGAGGTTAGAGTTGCGGTGCGAGCGTGGCAGTGGTGGTTGTGTCGTTGCAAATCAAAAATTTAATAAGACCCTGCTGTCTTCAGGCAATCCATGCAGGACAAGTTTAACCTCATAAGCAGGGAATACTCAAAGAGGCGCAGCAGGCTCATCATGTCCAACAAGGCCCAGCGCCCTACAAAGGTAGGTTATTGGGCGTCATCTAATCCTGCCCATGTCTTCAATCTGTTCAGGCAAATCGGCCTGGAGAGATATAATAGCTTTGTCGATCTCGGCTCTGGTGACGGCATTGTCGTCGCTGTTGCCTCTCTCTTCACCCGTGCCGCAGGCATTGAGGCTGATGACAAGCTCCATAAGGATGCTTTGGAGATGAGGAAGCGGCTCAGCCTTGATTATGTCCTGAAGAATGCCGACTATCTTGAAGAGGACCTCTCGGTCTATGATGTCATATTCATCAACCCTGACAACTACTTCTACAAGCTTGAGAAGAACATCGTCGAGCAGTTCAAGGGCACACTGGTCATCACTGACAACATATTCAGGCCGCTCACTCTGAAGCCTGAGAGGCAGTTGTCTGTGAAAGGGACTTCCTTCAGCATCTATTAACTTTCAGTCAAGAAATATAGCAAGTCTCGTTAATATTGGAACATTTCAACAATCTGGCAATTGCCTGTTCAGACGAGACTTGCTTATTAGCAAGGAGCAACAAATTTCATATGTCAGCATACCACCAATCTGTGATTGGTGGTTAGTGGTGGTATGCTGAGCATGCTCAAAAGGCGGCAGGGGTGAGCGAAGCGAACATGCCACCGGTCTTTGACCGGTGGTCCCCTGCCGCTTTTGACATATTTTTGCGGCTTGCTATAGCTTTGTGTACCTGTATCTTTTCAGGTCTTTTTCGATGTCTTCGTATGACTTTCCGCACACCATCCCGCCTGCGATGAACTCTTCGTGCGTGACCTCAGCAAGGCAGAAGTCAGGCAGGGCGAAAGCGTCCTTGTCCTCTGCGGTGTCGAATTCGAAATCCACGACCACGAGCCCTTTCAGCGCTCCCTGGAACACGTCTATCTCTGCCATCCTGCCGTTGAACGGGTAATGGTATCTCATCTTGTGGGTCTTCTTGCCGTCGAGCTTTGAGAGCGCGTTGAACTCTTCCTCTGTCAGTGTGATGGTCTGCTCTTCCTGTTCCGAGGCATCGTCCTCTACAGGCTCTTTCTTTGTCATCTCATACCTGTCGCCGTTCTTGCGTATCCTCAGTTTGGGGTGAGGGTGCAACCTAGGTATGTATATGTCTATTATCTCCTTTGACCTGCACTCCTTGAGGCCTTTCGGGAGGGTCTTTGCAAGGTATGTCTTCTCGAGCTCTATCATGTATTGGGGGAATCATCCTCTTTTTTTAAATGTTGTGACTCATCAGGTTCTGTTGAAAATCGCGTTGCCGCCTTTCGCGAGCCGCTTTGAGTCAATGTTCCTGGCCGTTGTCGGGGGTTGCCCCATCCGGGGAGACAGGCCGATTTATTATTCAATCGCTAGGCGAGCCTGGCGGCAACCACTGAAAGTGAGATTTTCAACAGAGCCACTCATCACTTCCCCCCTTTCCCTCCAGCAGCATAGCTGCCGCTGCCTGCATATCCTTTTCCACCTCCTTTGTTTCCTTTGTACTTTCCGGACTTGTCGCCTTCAGCCATCATCAGTCCGTATAGTCCGCACAGCACATTGTAGAGCGCTTTGCCTCTGTTCTCTTGCGGCGCGGTTACTCCCAGGTGGTACATCGTCCCGTCAGGCGCTGTGTAGCTTATGTTGATTGTGGACGTGTTGCCGTCTCCCATGTAAGGCATCTGCAGCGGCATCGCTCTAGGCTGCATGGCCATCGGGTTGTATCCTCCTCTGCCCATCATCGACTGAGGTGTGCTGTACGGAATTGAGGGCATCATCCCTGGCATTCTCATCCCGCCGCCTCCAAGATGTGTCGATCTGGGGGAAAGCATGAGGAGATCATCTTCGTCCTCGACGGGCTCTATGCCGAGCTCTCTGAGGAACCTTTTGGTTGCCTCATCATACTGCCTCTTGTTCCTGTCGCCTTTCTTCTTCCCATCCTCTTTTGACTGGTAATTCCCCGCATATATCGGGGCCATCATGCTTGCGTTGTTGTTCGCGTCCTGCATATATTTCACCCTGTGACATTAGTGCAGTGCCAAGACTGCCTAGAGGTATATACGCGAGCATGGTTTATAGAGTTTTATCGACGGGAATGTAAGAAAGCGTGACAAAACTGTCTGCTGCAGCATCAAAGCCTGCTTACGCTTGGCTCGCTCCTTGCAGTCGCTCACCAAGCTCCAGGCCGCCGACGCACGCCCAAATTGTATAGTTAGGGTTCGCCGAAGGCGTACCTTAATTATTGATTTTAAGTGTTAAGTTTAAGGCGTGCTAATTGGCGGCACCGGCTTTGATGCTGCTAGAGAAATAATGAACAATTA
>JAHJSS010000063.1 GCA_018830225.1 Nanobdellota archaeon | reverse complement strand
TCAGGCAACAGCAGCATAAAAAGAAAGTACGGAAGTAGCGTAAGCTCCCATTCTGTGCGGACAATCCGCACAGAAGTCTATGGCAGGCTAGCCTGCCACAATCTCTTCTTTTGGCTTTTTAAGACTCTCGGGACAGAGCCAGAACAACAAAAACATTTAAATACCCAAATAGTTATTTAAAAAGCGATGGAGACTTTCGAGTGCATAGAAAAGAGGAGATCCACCCGGAACTTCAATGACCTGCCAGTCGAATGGGAAAAGGTAGGCAACATACTGAGGGCAGCACAGCTGGCCCCTTCTTCAGGCAATGTCCAGGACTGCAAATTCGTGGTCGTGACCGACAAGACAAAAAGGGCAGCACTGGCCAACGCAGCACTGAAACAGCACTGGATAGCAAAAGCGCCGGTCATAATCATAGTATATTCTGAACCGAAACCCACGCAGAGGTTCTACGGCCTGAGAGGCGAAAAGCTGTACACAATACAGAACAGCGCCGCAGCAATCGAGAACATCCTGCTGGCAGCGACAGACCAGGGACTCGCATCATGCTGGGTAGGAGCATTCGACGAATCCATGGTCAACAGCGTCACAGGAGCCCCGGACAGCGCAAGGCCGCAGGCAATAATACCCATAGGATACTCCGATGAAGAACCAGTCATGCCGAAAAGGCACCGGCTGGTAGACCTTGTCTACATAAACAGCTGGAAGGGCAAGATAGTCAACATAGACCTCCTGTTCGACGACTTCAGCGAGGTCATAAGGAAAAAACTTCAGGAAGCGAAGGAGGCTGCCGTCGAGAAAGGGCCCACTGTCGGCCTCGAGCTCGCTGACAAGAGCAAAGCAGGGCTGAAGAAGATACACGAAAAGATCAAAGAGAAGCTGGAATCACGCAAGAAGAAGAAAGAAAAGGAACTGGACGAAGAGATCGGCGGGGAAGAGGAAGTCCTCGAAGACACCGAAAAGTTCGACTGAGCAACACACCCAAAACAGCACAAGAAATTCTACACCTGAACATATACAACCATCTTAACTCTCACTTTCTAGATGGGCCGCAGAAGAAGAATAAGAAAAAATAAAAATCTTCATTGGGTATGAACCCAATGAAGACAAGTTGTGTTTGCCTTCATGTTTTTAATCTGTTGGGGGTGGTTTAAAAAATGAAGGCAAAGAAGTTGCTTCACAAGTAAGCTTGTGAGAGTGACTTCTTCAGTGGACTATCTCTATGCCAAGCTCGTCGCTCAGATGCATAGCCTGAGGACTCGGCTTCCTATAGTCCTGTTTTCCCAGGATCCAAGGCGACTTCACACCAGTTATGATTGTCATGACGGTCACCTTACCCTTCATGTCTTCAGTGACGCGGGCACCCCAGATGACGTTCGCATCGTCATCCATCGACTCCGTGACCAGCTCACCTATCCTGGAAATCTCGTCGAGAGTCAGGTCAGGACCTCCATGCACATGGATGATCGCCCCTGTAGCTCCCTGATAGCTGATGTCAAGCAGCGGGTTCGACAGCGCACCCCTGACGGCCTCCTCAACCCTGTTTGCAGTGTCAGAAGCACCGACTCCTATGGCAGCGACTCCGCCATCAGTCATTATCGCCTTGACGTCCGCATAGTCCAGGTTGACCAAGCTAGGGATAGCTATCGTCTCCACTATTCCTTTAATCATCGTTGAGATCAGCTCATTTGCGACGGCAAACGCCTGTTGGACAGGCAGGTTACCTGCAATGTTCACCAATCTGTTGTTATCTATAACAATTACTGTGTCAGAGACCTGTCTCAGCTGCTGGAGACCGAACTCAGCCTTGTCGACCCTAGCCCTCTCAATCTTGAAAGGCATGGTGACAGTACCTATCACTATGGCGCCAGTCTCTTTAGAGGCCTGAGCAACGACCGGTGCAGCTCCTGTACCTGTTCCGCCGCCCATTCCTGCACAGATGAAGACCATGTCTGAGCCTTTCAGCGCCTCCTTGATCCTCTGGATGCTCTCTTTTGCAGCTTCCTGCCCCTTGTTAGGGAATCCACCGCAGCCTAGACCACGAGTCAAATCCTGGCCAAGCAAGAACTTCTTATCAGCATCTGTTATATTCAAGTGCTGAAGGTCTGTGTTGCAAGCAATTATCTCTGCGCCCTGTATGCCCTTTTTATAGAGCCAATTCACCATGTTGTTGCCTGCGCCGCCAACGCCGATGACCTTGATGTTGGCCTGTCCCACTTCAATCTCTGGCTGCGCTGATTGCGCAGTCTTCAATGCGTTCTGTACCAAAAAGTCCATTTTGTCTAACCCCCTTTTTTTTGTTTTATACTGAACTGATTTACCTCTTATCTCTTGTTTTCATCTCTGACGTGCACGGGCCTCAGGCAAAACCTTACCGAAAGCATTAAATACAGCTTTTGGGCCGTACACTTTTGGAGACCATGAAATTTTTTTGAGTCGCTGAGTCGATTTTTGGGGAAAAACCGGCTTCTGATTCCGACTTTCTATTTAAAGGTGAGAAAACTAAGTATTTAAACATTTCTGGGTTCAGAAATATAGTTTGAATAATATATTATAGTATAGTTTTTCGTATATTGGTGTAAAAATGCTCTTTCTCGACGGGAGAGCGACGTCGACAGGAAAAATCGTGATTTTCATTGAAGATCCACAAACACAAAATTTTATCGACGAGAAAATGCTGGAAATCAAACTCAGGAGAAATCACAACCAAAATCGCAGTTTTTCCAATAATCAGTAGTAATTATTTGTATATTAGTATAGTTTTTAGTAGCAAAAAATACGTAATTTTAACCTGCGTGGTGCTGGAAAACATGAAAAGCCTGTGACGAATACAAAAGAATAAATACGAAAGAACAACAACAAAACACATGACATTATACCTGATAGGAATAGGGCTGAATGATGAAAAAGACATCACTCTTAAGGGCCTAGAGATAGTCAAGAGATCAGACAAAGTGTACCTGGAAAACTACACGTCCATCCTGCACTGCAAGGTGGATGATCTGGAAATGGTCTATGGGAAAAAGGTGCACCTGGCAGACAGGGATTTTGTCGAGAAAAAGGGGGATGTGCTTGTTGATGAGGCTTCAAGGGGTGATGTGGCTTTCCTGGTGATAGGGGACCCCATATCTGCGACGACCCACCTGGACCTGTTCTTGAGGGCTGTCAAGAAAGGGGTCAAAGTAGATGTAGTGCATAACGCCTCTGTCCTAACCGCCGTCGGGGTGGTCGGGCTCCAGCTGTACAAGTACGGCAGGACCGCGTCAATAGTCTTTCCCCAGGAAGGGTGGGATGTCCAGACCCCATATGACGTCGTGAAAGAGAACAAAAAAGCAGGCCTGCACACATTATGCCTCCTTGACATAAAGACCAAAGAGCCGTCGAGAGAAGAGCTCAGGAAAGAGAATGCGGGACGGCCCGAGAGGCCCCAGTTCATGACCGTGAACCAGGCAATACGAGCGCTCCTGGACGTAGAGCAGAAGCGGGGAGAGAATGTGTTCACCGACGAGACTCTCTGTGTAGGATGCGCCAGGCTGGGCAGCAAGGACATGAAGATCAGGGCAGGCAGGGCAAAAGAGCTGCTGGCAGATGATTTCGGAGAGCCTCTGCATTGCCTTATAGTGCCTGGAAAGCTCCATTTCATGGAAGAAGAGGCTTTAGAGCTCTGGAAACAATAGCAAAACGTTTATAAACACTCCAAATTCTCAGAATTCAGCCAATATAGCCCCGTAGTGTAGTGGCCAATCATCCAGCTCTTTGGAAGCTGGGACCGCGGTTCGAATTGGGAAGCGATTCTCGCTTCGCTCGAAACTCCGCGCGGGGCTATTCATATTGTTCATAGTATATTCATCGTAGTTTAGGGGGTGTCAGAATGGCAAAGATGTCAACAAAGCAGATATTGGGCATAATACTGATAGTGTCCGCAGCAATACATTACCTGCCTGTCGTCGACAGGCTGGCCTGGCTGGGGGTGCTGGCCACGTTCATCGTCGGGCTGTATCTGCTCATAAAATAAGGGGTATGAAGGTCTGTAAAGGAAATCTTTTTATATACTAAAATATATATGATAGAACATGGGTTTGAGCGGCAAAAAAAAGGAACTGCTGTTTGTCCTAGGCCAATTCTTCAAAGAGACAGACCGGAAGTTCTCTGAGACCCCTCTCCTGATATCAATATCTAAAGCGGAATTCATCGACGTAATTAGGAGCCTGCAGGCAGTCGAGAAGAAAGAGAGGGCGCTCTACAGGAACCTTGAGGACCTAGAGAATGCGAGATATATAGTCTACGAGGACAAGAACCTGCGGATGAGCAGGAAAGGGTTCAATGAATATGCGAGAATACGGCATGAACTGGAGACGCTCAACAAGATATGCAGCAGCATAGAGGCAGGAAGGATAAGATTCAAGAGAAAGACACAAACAAAACTAAAATGATTTCTATTTAACGTAATCGCACCTCTCGGTGCAGTTTACCTTGCCGGTCAGCCCGTCGATAGTGACCACAGTCTCGTAAGGCGAGCCACCTTTCTCTGAGACCACAAAAGTCGCGAAATGGTCCCCTTTATCAGTATCGAGGTATGAGCTGATAAGCTGCGCTTTCCCACCATAGGGAAGGAAGTATGCGTTGACATAGTTCTTTGCATACCCCTCAGCATCCAGCTTCTTGACGCCGGCGACCTTGTTCGTCGGGCACATCTCCTTCTCAGGGACTTCCCTGCCGCTGGCACAGACATATACCGTCTCTATCTTTGTGCATCCCGCAACAGCGAGAAACCCCATGAAAAAGACGCAAAGAATGACTGAGACAAGTATATTCTTCATGAAATCACCTTTCTTCCAGGTCATTATGCCCGTATATGCCTGCATCACGCTGAAGATAGTATTTAAAATTAACTGATAATCAGCAGACACTCATACGCACCAGCCAACAAAACATTTATAAACAACCGTTTTTCCCTGAGTCCCATATCGAGAGGTAGACCGGTCTTCGGGCTCGTCTATGCTGTAGATGTGAGACACACTCAAAGACCGCAGGTCTTTGGTGTCCTAAAATATTGTTTC
>JAHJSS010000062.1 GCA_018830225.1 Nanobdellota archaeon | reverse complement strand
TCTTCATGCAGTCCTCAACGAAGACCTTTATCGGCTGTGCCTCTAGAGGGACCTCCTCTATCGTCGGGATGAACTCAGCAGGTATGCCTGTCACGATCTGGCCTCTTATGTAAAACAGCAGTGCTGACGAGAACAGGAGTATGATGCCCACTATCATGAACACGGTTATCTGGGCTTTCCTCCCAGGGAATACACCTCTTTTTTTGTATCTCAAAGCCTATCTTCACCCATCAATCATCTTAATCTTTATCCTTAAGCGCCTTCTGAAGCTCCTTCTTGAGATTTGGCAGATCCTTCTTGACAACATCAAAAGTCAAGTCGAGGTCAACACCGAAGTACTTATGGATCAGCTTGTCCCGCATCCGCGCCATCTCGCTCCAGGGTACACCCACGTTCTTGGCGGCAAAACCAGAAGGGACATTCTTGGCAGCTTCACCGATTATCTCCAGCCGCCGTATGACTGCATCCTGGACTTTATTGTCCGCGAGGAACTTGGCCTTATTCACCCCTTTCATGTATGATTCCACTAGTACTATGCTATCTAGGATGTGCCGTACAAACACCATCGGGTCCTTCGCCGCACCAGTCATAATATCCGCACCTCCTCTTTCATGACCCTCTCCCTCAACAACGGATGGAGCGATTTGTATGTCAAAAGGTCCACCTTCCTGCCCAGCACCTTCTCGAGCTCAAGCTCGACACCCGCAAGGTCGAGGAGGCTCTTGCGGCCCCTGAAACTGACGAGCATATCCACGTCGCTGGACGGAGTTGCCATCCCGGTCGCATGCGAACCGAATATGGCCGCCTTTGCGACACCATTCCTGCGTAAGATAGGCAACACCATTTTCCTGATCTGCTCTATGTTTTTTCTTTTGATCATCCTGCTATCGACCTCATGCATGTGAAACGGTAAAAATCAGACTGGATGCTGTTGCACAGGCCGAGCATCTCTGCCTCTGACCTCTGCTTGGCGCTCAATGCTGTCGCGACCACCAACGTGCACACGTCCCTGTCAGGGCCTGACTTCTGCTCGCAGAGGAGCTGGCCGCGGTAGTAGTCGCCCTTCAGCTCGGCTATATTGCTGTCTATCATCCTTGTAGTGTCCTTGTAGAACTGCACGCCGATGGTTATGCCTATCAGGAGGGCGAGCGTCCAGAATGTTATGATAGTATAGAGGAACACCTTGTCCCTGTGATGGAAAGGCCTGTCCTTGAACTTCTCTGCGTAGAAATACTTCCTCTCGTGCAGGATATACCAGATGATGACTATGTCCATGATGACAAGCGAGACAAAGGAGAGCAGGAGGAGCTGCTTGAACAGGGGGTGCTCAGCAGATTCGAACAGCAGCAGTGAGATCGTGGCATTGAGCGCCGTGAAGCTGAAGAAACCTATGCTCAGGTCGAAAGTGTAGGCCTTCCTCTTCCAGAAGCCATAGACCATGAACAGGATGATCGCCAGCAGTACCGCGTTGATTATCATCGCCCTAGAGCCGGATATCATCTTGCCGAAGAGTATCGTCGTAGGGAATGTTATGCCGTAGACAAAAGATATTATGTAGAGCAGCGAGAGGAAACCGAGATATCCTATCAGGAACCTTATGCCAAGAGGTATCCTGTACTTGCCGCGGTGTATCGGCGAGGGTACGAAGAACTCCTCCTCAAGCTCGTGCGGAGCCCTCTTTATGGTCTCTTCAACAAGCTCAGGCTTGGCTATCTTCGAAAGGAACCTTTTCTTTTTCTGCCTGTCCTTTGCCCCAGACCTTGACTTGAGCTTTGACTTGAGCTTTGTCTTGAGCTTGACGGCCTTTCCGGGCAGCCTGTGCTTTAGAGAGGTCTTTTTAGAACCAGACTTGTGGGAAACTGTCGTTCCACTCTTATGTTTAGCAGTACCCCTTTTTTCAGCCATTACTGTTACCCACTCTTTTTTAACGCTAACACTCTTCGCTTTACAGCGAAACCCCGAATTTTTGGCTTCCTATCTTCCCCCTTAGAGAATGACCAAACTTTTATTTGTTTATAAACCTTTCTGTTCTGTTTATAAATCAGGTTAATAAATAATAATAGAGCAAAACACACAGAATACCGACGAGAAACTACTGGAGAGTAAATAAACGAAACGCTGAAGCACAAGTGCCGCAAAACAAATGAGCAGTGGCGCCGTGAGTTCGCGAGGCTCTTCTGGTTATGGGTAGCGGCCGTTGCGGGGGAAGCCCCCTACGGGGAAGCAGGCCTTGCGGAACAACAAGCGCTAGCCGAGCTTCACGCGCCACTGCGTCAGCAGCACCACACCACCACAGGCAGCTGCCACGCGGCAGATGGCGGCTGCTACGCTGCTAATGGTTAAGTAGGCATGCTAACCGCAGCATCTCCTGACCCTGCTTGCGCAATAACCACTGTTTGTTGTCGAAGTGCAGCCCATTCTGCTCCTCTGACCAACCGACGCAAAGAGCGGTAGCAGCCGCCAAGCAAAAAGCGGTGGCAGCTGCCACGCTGCTAATGGTGCTTTGCCGGCAAACTGCGCATCATCATCAGCTGGAGGCTACACCTTCTTGCATATTACTGAGGATTGGGCCGGTCTCCGCCTAACTTTTCCGACCGACGCTCAAGCGGTGGCAGCTGCCACGCTGACACAAGAAGAGGTGGAACGCTTATGCTGCTCTCAGCTGCTCATAAGTGTCCCTGTTCTGCGCATAGCCCGGCAGGCAGGACTCAGCAAGGTGGCGCTCAAGATCATCTATCATCTTCACTTCAGGGGGCGCGCGGTCGAACAGCACGTCCTCTATGCCTGACTGCTCAATCATGTCTATAGTGTCATCAGAAATCCCCAGGTCGCGCATATAGCTCTTGTTGTGGATACGCCACATCAATCCCCTGACAAGACTGATGTATTTGCTGTCGAAGAGCATATCCACCATCATGCCATTGCCAGGGCCTTCCTTATCAAACGCATCATGCACCATGTACACCTGGTCTGCGAAAGGGATCATCCTCCCGAGGTCATTGAAGTTCCTCCTGAACAGATCACGATAAGCAAGATAGTCATTGTTCAGCCCATCCATGTCCCAGCACGAGAAGATATCATCATTAGTCGCGTCGACATACGCGCGCTGCCTGAAGAGAGACGGCGAGAGCAAGGAGTTCACAACAGACCTGAGCACACAATACGGAGCCGCCCTCCCGAGGGTCCTGCGGCTCTTCGCGTACATCTGAAGCTCGTCGACAAGCGCGCCCGCGTAAGGCTCGGTCACATGCATACCCTCGATGAGGAAACGCGCAGCCCTGACCGCAGCACCCCTCAACCCAAGGCTGGTAGCCAAGTGGCTGAAGCTGAAGTAACGCCCGCCGTTCCTGTTCTCATAGAGGAACCTGAAAAGTGGACGGTTATGCTCCACAGACCTCATGTTCTGGGCGAAATTATTGTTCTCCTTTATCAGGACATCATCTCCTGCGGAGTTCACCACCCTGTCATAGCCGTTGCGGATGAAAGACGGGATGCGCAGCTTCATCAGGTTGACTGCATTGAAGTTAATCGCGAAATCAGCATCCCTCGAAAGGTCGACAGCATGGCGCGCAACATCATACATCAATGGCTGGTCAGCAGCGACCTCGAGGATGAGCTCATGACGCTTTTCTGCCGGAAGCGCTGAGAACCCACGCCGCTGGGTGTTGGTGAACCTCAGCCCATCCCTCGCAGATGCCCCTGCGTCCAGCTCGACAGGCACGTCAAGCTCAGGGACGGACCGGATATTATCCAGGCCGAGGGTCCTGCGGATCACATCATCACGCCTTCCCCTCTCAGCATTCCCGACAACATAGGTGCTGAAGCCAGCCATGGCGCAGTAAACAACCATAAGGTCAGCGGAAGATAGATGCCCGCACACAGGGAAGTTGAACTTCAGGTAGTCATAGCCGTCAGAATCAACAAAACGGGTCAGCTTCAATGTCCTCAGCTCCCTGCCCTTGGCCACATCCTCGGCGAACTTCATGAGGGTGTAGTCGTAAGCCATGCGTTCTGTCATCAGGTCATAGCTCGCCTTCAAAACAACAGTGTCGATAACCATAACAATCACTCACACCTCATAATCTTCTCCAGCTGCTACAGCAGCGGCACGTGAAGCTCGGCCAGTGATTCAGTTTCCACAAGGCCTGCCTCCCCGTAAGGGACACTCAAAGCGGCAAGCGCTTTGGTGCCTCGCTCACTCCGTTCGGAGGCATCCCCCGCGACGGCCTCAAATATTTACTCGCAGGGCCTCGCAAATTCACGGTGCCGCTGCTGAATGAGTGTGATTATCTTACCTTGGCTCCAGCGCCGATGCCTTTCGCGACCACAAACTCCAAGGGAGTCTTGAGAGGCTTCCTGAAGTTCTCGCAGACAACATGGCCCTCTTCATCCACGACAAGGCTCAGCCTGAAAAACTCGTCGACAGTGAGCTCGCGGAAATGCTCTGTGTTCGGCACGCCCTTAAGAGTCACTTCATCACCAGGATCGGAATCAGGAGCCTCGAGCAGCACGACCTTATTCCCGTCGTCAGCAGCGAGCAGCATGCCCCTGCTCTCTATGCCGCGCAGCTTCGCAGGCTTGAGATTGCAGACCACTATGATATGCCTGTCGAGCAGGTTCTCCCTCGGTATGTATGCCTTCAGGCCGGCGACAAGCTGACGCTTCTCTGTGCCCAGGTCTATCTGCAGCACGTAAAGCTTTCCAGCATCAGGATGGTCATCTACAGACAGCACCTTCGCCACCCGCAGGTCAGCAGGGAACTCCTCCATCTTGACAGGCTCCTCTGTCTTCGGCTCCGCAGACCTCTTCCTGCCGGCGAACCTCTTCCTGAACCCGTCGATCTCCTTGTCCTCGAGCTTGCGGAACAGGACCTTCGGCTCGCCGATGGCGTGGCCAGGCTCAAGGTCAAGATGCATCTTGTACTCGATGCTGCAGCCTGAACAGTCTATGTTGAGCTGTCCGAAAATCTCCCTGCTGGTGGACGGCAGGAAAGGCTCTATCACGACGGCAAGTGTCCTGACGAGATTGCAGCACACGTTGATGACTGTAGCGCAGCGCCTCATGCCCTCCTCACCGGCATCCTGCTTGACAAGGTTCCAGGGCGCGTTCTCCTGGAAGTACTGGTTGCCGAGGCGCGATATCTGCATCACTTCCTTCAGCGCGTCTCGCTCCTTCACATTCTCGAGGAGCTCAATCACCTTTGCTATCTGCGAACTGACCTCCTGGATGAGCTTATCGTCCTTGTCTGCCAGCTCCTTCTTCGGCACCTTGCCCTCGAAATACTTCTGCGTAAAGGTAAGGGTGCGGTTGATGAAATTGCCCAGGTTGGCGAGGAGCTCGTTGTTGTTCTTGTCCTGGAACTCCTTCCAGCTGAAATAAGCGTCAGCGCCCTCCGGCCTGCCTGAGATGAGATAGTACCTCCAGACATCTGCAGGTATGCCTGTGCTCTTTGCGTCGTCGCCGAACACGCCAGTGCCCGCGCTCTTAGAGAACTTGCCGCCCTCGTAGTTGAGATATTCTGTTGAGTCTATATGGTGCAGCATGGTCCAGCTGTCGCGGGTCGCGAGCATAGTCGCAGGGAATATTATGGTATGGAAAGGGATGTTGTCCTTGGCCATGAACTGGTACAGCTTCACGTCGCCACCGCGCCACCACTCCTCCCAGCTGTCAGGGAAAGCATGCTTTGTGATTGAGATGTAGCCTATCGGAGCATCGAACCAGACATAGAACACCTTGCTGGTGTACCCGTCGAGAGGTATCGGGACGCCCCACTTCAGGTCCCTGCTGATGCAGCGCTCCTTGAGACCCTCCTTGAACCATGCCTTCGTGACCGTCACCGCGTTCTGCGTCCAGAAACCCTGCTCTGCCTGCTGCACAGACCACTTCTCAAGCTCAGGCCCTATCTTCGGCAGGTCAAGGAAAAGATGGTCTGATTTCCTCACGACCGGCTTGGAGCTGCACACCTTGCACCTTGAGTTCAGGAGCTCCACAGGGTTGAGCAGCTTGCCGCACCTCTCGCACTGGTCACCCCTCGCGCTTTCATACCCGCAGTGAGGGCAGGTGCCCTCGACAAACCTGTCAGCGAGGAACTTGTCGCACTTGGGGCAGTAGGTCTGCTCAAGCTCGCCCTTTGTTATGAACCCTTTGTCCAGTATGCGCTTGAATATTGACTGAGTGACCTCAGTATGAGTATCAGTGGACGTGCGGCCGAACACATCAAAAGAGCAGCCGAACCACTCATAGATGTCCTTGTGTATCTTATAATACTTGTCGCAGATCTGCTTAGGAGTCAGGCCTTCCTCCAGCGCCTTGGTCTCTGTGGCAGTGCCATGCTCATCAGTGCCGCAGATGAAGAGGGTCTCGTTGCCTCTTGCCCTGGAGAACCTGACAAAGACATCAGCGGACAGCACGCAGCCTATTATGTTGCCCAGATGAGGCACATTATTCACATACGGCAATGCGCTTGTTACGAGTATCTTCTTGGCCATGCAGACCAATCGGCCACAGAATAATTATAAATCTTTCTTTTTAAAACAACAATGTCTTATAAATACAGAAAACAACACAGAAGAAACATGCTGAAGCACACATATTTAAATAGCTTTCCGGTTAAGTTTATATACAAACCTACCAAACCAGAGCATAACAAAAATTAGCCGAGTCAATAGGCTAATATCAGGGGGTGCTTTTTTGATGAAAAAATCATTTGTTGTTTTAGTTCTCCTGTTGCTGGCGTTCAGCTTGGCCGGCTGCAAGGAAGATGTAAGTGAAAAGAAGACCACATCAAGGCCGAGCGGAAGCCCTGCAAGCGCGGGCGAAAGCGAAGCTGCTGGGGAAGAAGGAAGCGCTGAAGCATCAGCAGAACAGGCCTCAGAAGGCGGAGACTGGGCTGACAAGTTCACTAACCTGGTCTCGATGAAGAAAGGTCTCGAGTTCAGCGTGACATATGACTATTCCATGTCAGGCAGCGGCTCGAGCGACAGCTACACCATGACGCAGTACTTCGCCAAAAACAAGTACAGGATGGACTCCGCAACAGGCGGAAAAGAAGGAAGGTTCTACCTCATAAACGGGAAGATGACCACCTGCACGAAAGATGGCGCATGGCAGTGCATGACAATGCCTCAAGGCGAACAGCAGCAGAGTGACCCTTCACAGCAGTTCAGCTCACTCGAAGATGATCCTGGCAAGTATGACACAACATACAAGGGCACAAGAAGCATCGCAGGGACGACAGCATACTGCTACGAAGTGAAGTGGGCAGCGTACGGCACTGACGGCGGGATCGAAGCATGCTACAGCAAGGAAGGCGTGCCATTGTACATGAAGACAGAGAACGGCGGGGTCAAGATAGAGATGAAGGCCACAAAGTACAGCACGAGCTTGTCAGCCTCTGACTTCGAGTTCCCTGCAGAGCCGCAGGACCTCAGCGCGATGATGGCGCAGTACGGAAGATAAGAGAAGATAAGAATCGTTAATTTTTTATTTTTTTATTCTTTCTTTTTCTAAACACCATACATCAGCCAGATATAGCCAGCGCTGACAAGGACAGAAAAGACACTGAACGGAAGACCCATCTTCACGAACTCCCAGAAAGTGGTCTGGTAACCCCTGTTCTTCAGGAGACCCACACCCACGATGTTCGCTGAAGCGCCCACAGGTGTTATGTTGCCGCCGACGCTCGCACCGATGAGGAGGCCGAAGTACAGCACGAACGGAGACACTGCAGCATTCTCGGCTATGATCTGCGTCACAGGAAGCATGGCGACGATGTAAGGCACATTGTCTATGAACGCGGACATCGCCATCGATAACACCACAAGGGTCACGAAAGTGAAAAGGACATTCGTCCCGGTTATGCTGTATATGCCCTTGGCTATGTCTGCTATGACACCGGTCCGAGTGAGCGCATCGACCATTATGAAAACAGCTATGATGAAGAAAACAGTGCCCCAGTCAAAGCGCATTATCGTGTGGAGGAGGTGCTTCTCATTCTTCCTCCCCTCATTGATGAGCCACAGCAGGCAGGCCACACCGAAGAACATGCACGTGGCCCCTGCAGAGTACTTGATGCCATTCCTGAAAGAGGATGTGAGCGCAAGGGCTGCTATCATCGCAAAGAGCACTATCGTCGGGAACATGCTCTTTATCTTCACTTCCCTGAACTCATGCGTCTGGTGCCTGAAATGCCTGAAGAAGAAATAGAGCACAAAAAGGCTCGCTATCATGCCAAGCTGCACAGCAAAAAAGAGATTGGGCTTGCCCTGGAAGAAGAAAAAATCATTGAATGTAAGGCCTGCATGCCCTGCGAGGAGCATGCTCGGCGGGTCGCCGATGAGGGTGGCGACACCCTGGAGATTCGATGAGATTGCGCACCCGATGATCATGGGGACAGGAGAAACCCTGATGCGCTTCGCGATCGCGAAAGCGATAGGAGCCACGATGAGGACGCAGGCCACGTTCTCGATGACAATCGAAAGGATGCCCGTCAATGCGCAGACAAAGAGCATCGCGACCCACACCCTCTTCGAGCGGTTCACGAGCCATATCGCCAGGTAGTCGGGCATCTTGGAGTGGATGAGCGCCTCTGCTATGAAAAGCATGCCCACGTATATGCCGATGACATCCCAGTTGATCGAGCTGTACGCAGATGACGTGGAGACAGAACCCAGAAGCAGCACAAGAATGACACCGCCCCATATGACCCACACCTTCTTCTGGTAGAACTTGACGATAAAAGCGTAGGTTATCACGAATATTATCGCAGTCATCAGCTCTAATGTGTGCGGATCCATCAAACACCTCAAAACTTTTTTTGAGACCAGCAAACCTCAAAGGTTTGCGCTGCCTCTTCAGCGCAGGATAATGAGTGTTGTTTTATAAATTTATTGGGCTCGAGGGCTCAATGGCCTATCCTGACCCACTCACCTTTCCTGTATCTCAGCCTATAGAACATCAAGACACCTGCAAAAGAACCGAGTGCGTTGACGATCATGTCTTCCATGGTGTCATAGTACTGCATCTTGAAATCTTCGACATTATAACCTCCATCGCCAGAACCGACAAAGAAAATCCCCTCGCCAGGCCCGAGAAACACAAATCCGCCGAACTCGACAAGCTCGACGACAGAGCCGAGCATGGCCACTGAAGCGAAGACAAGGAAGATGAGGACGACCTTGTGCTCATCAACAACCGTGCGCTTCACATCCTTCTGCCACTTTATGTGGAGCCTTGCCGAGACAAAGTTGAATATGATCCAAGCGGCGACGAGCGCGCCGAAGAAATGCACTATGTTGTCATAGAAGAACCCGTCCAGCGTCGTCCCGTACAGGCCGAAAGTGCCCAGGTTGTGCAATGTCAGGGCGAGGTTGAACATGATGAAACTCCCAGGGGTGAGGAGGAGCCAGCGGGCGATGAGGAACATGAACACCAGGAACACTATCGCGACAAGATTGTCGAAGAACCACTGCGAACCATTAACTAGATTGTAGATGGCGAGAGATATGTATACCGCAAGGAACACGAAAAAGACACCATACCTCTCTTTCCTGCTGATGACCCTCATACAGGAAAGGAAATCAAGCGGATAATAAAAAGGTTGGTATTTGTTGGTAAAGTCAAGAAGTGTGTCATGCCGCGCTCGCTGCGATTCTCTCGCTGCCTATTTCTGCTGAACTGCGACATTTAGCGCCTATTTTGCACTCAGCTCACTAGGCGGCATGACACTTAACTTGACAGCACCGTATTTGTTTAGCTGTTTTCAGACCCCCGCGCCGCCAGCCCGCGCTCGCTGCGCTTCTTTGCCTGCCCCGCTCTGCTGAACTGCGACTCTCAGCCATATTTTAGCAGTCAGCTCGCTAGGCGGGGCTGGCGGCGCTGATGCGAGAAGCTAAACAAATACGAAGGTTGCTATAAAAAAAGAGAGAAAAAGAGAGAAAGAAAAGAAAAAAAAGACAGGGCATTTCCTAGACGCACCTACCCATATCACAGGTGAATCCTTCCTTGCAGCCAACACCCTGCACGCAGTCGACGCAGACATTGTACATCTTAGAGCCTGCGCTCGTGGCGACAGTGCATTTCTCATGGCCGCTCTCACAGCCCGCACAAGGCGCGTCGCACTTCATCATCTTGCACTTACTGAAATCAGCCCAGAGCTCAGCCTCTGTCCAGCACTTACCCATCCAGCAGAGATCATCGCCGGAAGAGCACTGCTGAAGCACAGCGCATGAACCGCCGGAACCAGAAGGAGCGACATCAGCCTCTTCAGCAGCCTCGCCCATCTGACGTTCAGCCTCAGCCATAACTTCCTGATAATTAGAAGGCTCGGATTCCGGCTCTTCTGGAACTGCAGACGGAGCAGATTGTGCTGCGGATGGTGGAGCTTCTGGAACAGCCGAAGGCCTGCTTGAATCCTTACTTTCGGGCGCGGACTCCTCACATCCTGAAAGCGCCAACATAAAGACAAACAAAGACAGAACAAACAATGCAAAAAACTTCTTCATATTGATCCCTCCGTATAAAATCACCACAAAACAAAAAAAGAAAAGAAAAACAAAAACAAAAAAACTATTCGAGCCTCTTCATCTCGACCTCCCTTGTGCTGCCTCTCCTGACACCAGTAAGGAGGCTCCCATCTTCAGAGAGCGTCACTTCCTCAACATTACCGTAACTAGGCCAGGTGACTGTGTATTCCCTGCCACCAACATTCTCCCACAATCCATTGACAGTACCGCTGGTCTCGAGCATGACGTCGCCGTTCTCCTTGAAAAAATACGGATATCCCTGATACTTCCACTTCCCAAGGATGGGGTCTCCAGAGCCGACTTCGGTGTCCACTGCTGCCGGCGCAGAAGGCGCGGGTACAGGTGCACTGCCCCCTGCACAGCTCCCCATATCGCAGGACCTGCCATCCTGGCAGTGGAAATCCGTCGCACACTCAGCACAGATATCATATGTCTTCGCCGTAGAGCCAGTCGTGAAGCAGCTGAACTTGCCGCTCTTGCAGCCAGCGCAATCCTTTGCCTCGCACTCCTGGGCACTGCCCGTCTTGTAGTCGCACTCGGAGAAAGAAGCCCATAGGCCCTCTTCAGTCCAGCACCTGCCGAAAATGCAAGTCGCTGTCCCCGACGGGCACTCCTCAAACTCCTCACATGAACCCTGAGGACCAGAAGGCGCAGCAGCCTGCTCCTTCACCTGCTTCGGCGCGACCGCCTTCTTCGGAGCTTCAGAAGCGCTGTCTGAACAGCCGCCCAGAAGCAAAGAGAACGCAACCAACAACACACACAATCCTAAAACAAACCTATTCTTCATGAAAAACCACCTCAGATACATCTGCCCATGACACACTCAGTGCCCTGCTTGCAGTGATACTCGGTCTCGCACTCGGCACAGAACCTGAAATCACTCTTCGCAGGAAGGGTATCATAGCAGCTCATGTAGCCAGACTGGCATCCCTGACAAGGAGCGTTCATGCAAACTGTGAAGCTCTGCTCACCAGCATAGCATAGGTCAAACTCCTCATCCAACTCCTCCTTTGTCCAGCACCGGTCATATATGCAAGCGACATCATCACTCTTGCAGCCCTCAGGGAATTCGAATATCTCGCATTCAGGCTCTCCCTCTCCCTTAGGAGCTGAAGCCTCAGGCGCTTCCGCCTGCACTGCAGGCCCAGACCTCTCAGAAACAGACCTCTTCGTCTTGACATCATCTCCCGGCCCTTCTGAAGAACAGCCGCCCAGAAGCAAAGAAAATGCCAAAACCACAACAAAAAAACAAAAGATAGCTCTCTTCAAGTTACATCACCCTTCAAACAGTCGTTAAGAAGAAGTAGATGCAATCATTAATAAAAGTTTGGTTTTGCAGTCTCCATCAGAAAAAACCCTATAAACACAATATACACATATTAGATGAGCTAAAGACAAAATCGGCATGAACAAAACAAAAAATATTATAAAACAGGACAACATACAGCGGAATAATGAAATACATCATAGAGCACATGGACCCTGAGATGTTCCAGTGGTGCGTCGTGGAGTACAGGCACGCGGCAGAAGGCGTCGGCAGGGAGAATTTCCTGGTGACCAATGTCGATGGCCAGGACACCAGCAGGCTCAAAGGGATAGAGACCAGGAAAGAGAAGGCCGCAGACCTCAAGCTCAGCAGGGTGTGCGTCCTCGACCCTGCGGCAGAGAAGACGCTTGAGCCTGCGGATGCGCAGCGGTTCGACCACCTCGTGTTCGGCGGGATACTCGGAGACTACCCTCCAAAGGCAAGGACGCGCGAGCTAGTGGTGCCCGGTGCAGAGCGGCGGAACCTCGGCAAGGACCAGTTCTCGACAGACAACGCGGTCATGGTCGCGAAGCAGATAATCTCGGGAAAGAAGCTCAGCGAGCTGGAGTTCGTGCAGGACTTCGTGGTCCAGATGGACGAAGGCGAGGAGATCATACTGCCCTACAAATACCTTCTTGTCGACGGGAAGCCGTTCATATCAGACGAGATAATAGAGTACGTGAAAGAGCATGGGTTCTGAGATACTCAAAGGGATAGAGACAGCGGATCTTGCACTGTACCTCTCCTCGGAGAAGGTGCTTGTCCTTGCTGACCTGCACATAGGCATAGAGGATTCGCTCGTGAAGCAAGGGATGCTCGTGCCGAAGTTCCACTTCAGGGACCTTGTCGACAGGGTCGAAAAGATATTCTCGGAGCTGAAGTCGCAGAGGAAAGAGGTCAAGGTCATCGTCATAAACGGGGACCTCAAGCACGAGTTCGGCAGGATAAGCGACGAGGAATGGCGCAACACGCTCAAGATGCTCGACTGGCTCGCCAGGAAGTGCAGCAGGATAGTGCTTGTCAGGGGGAACCACGACACTGTCCTGGGGCCGATAGCAGAGAGGCGCAAAGTGCTGTTTGTCGACGAGATGATATTGGGCGACAAGCTGATATGCCACGGAGACAGGATACCTGAAATCCCTCCCGCGGTCAAGACAATAATAATCGGGCATGAACACCCCGCAGTCAGCCTCCACGAGGAGCTGAGGAAAGAGACATACAAGGCATTCATTGTCGGGAAATGGAACAGGAATAAGCTGGTGGTGCAGCCAAGCCTTAACCCGCTCATGGAAGGCACAGACGTGAATAGCGAGAAGCTGCTCAGCCCGTTCCTGCAGAAAGACCTCGGGAATTTTGACGTCTACATCGTCGCGGACAAGGTGTATGCGTTCGGAAAGCTGAAGAAGCTTTATAAATACTGAAAATAAACAAGGCATATTACGATGACTAGGCCAGAAATGTGCCCTACTCCGCTTTTGCTCCTTTCAGTCGCAAAAGCTCCCGTGCCGCCACGCACGCCTGATTGATGTACCGTTAAAGTTGCCGAAGGCTAAAATCAATATTGATCATGTAATTATCCGATAGCATGCTAACAGGCGGCTACGGTCACATTTCTGGCCAGGCATGAAAGAGGTGAAACATGCTCTTCGCAGCGATGGAAGTGGCGATGGTAGTCCTGTTCTGCCTTGTGCTAGCAGACGCTGTGAGAAACTATGACCGGAACAGGAAAAAGCTGCTCCTGCTGGTGCTCGCGTTCATCTACGCGATAATATTCGAGAACTTCAACATGTTCCTCTCGCAAGGCCATCTCGGAAGCTACTTCTACAACCAGGGATTCACGCTCTGGATATGGAAGACGCCCCTGTCCATAGCGCTGGCCTGGGCCGTGCTCATCTACACCGCGATGCACCTCTCAGACATGCTCAAGCTGAAGACACTCACAAGGCCGTTCATGGACGCGCTGCTTATAGTGCTAATCGACCTGACCCTCGACGTGGTCGCGGTGAGGCAGCACATATGGTACTGGGTAGGGCACTCACAGGCGCAGGGC
>JAHJSS010000061.1 GCA_018830225.1 Nanobdellota archaeon | reverse complement strand
GGCCTGTTCTTGCCGAGTTATGCGTGTCAGACTGTTGCGTTGGTGAAGCTGTTTCAGGCAAGTGTCAGGAAGAAGCAGGATGGTAGTTTTGAAATCATCAATCAAGAGTTTGAGAAAGTCTTGCAGCAGTACAAGAACTATGGTCCAGGTCATGGATATCATAATAATAACACTATTGTCGACGGTGCGGGTGGCAGGATTATTCATTATCCTTCAAAGGACGACTTCACAAGCCACGGCGGAAAAAAAGACATAAATAAAGCAAGACAGAAGATAGAGAGGCCGTTCCCTACGGACATGGATCGTGCTAGTTCAAGTTTGGACGATGCTTTGAAGAATGCTGTGAAAGCCAATTACACCCAGGATTTGACAGGATTAAAAAACCCAAGGATATTGATTGACCTTGCTAAGTATTTTGGCAGGACAGTATGGTCATACCCAGCAGACAATAGTACCTGTTCGGCGTGGCTGGGTTGCAGCAACGATTATCAATTCAATATCGATTCCATCGACTACCTCAGTAGCAATTACGCTGCGCGTGGGGTACGCGAGCCGTAAGGCGAGTTGAGGCGCGCGTAGCGCGCCGAGACGCGGAAAACATGGGTTCCATGTGCTCCATAGGAAACCCGGAGTTCCACAGGAACGAGAAATTTCCTCTTGGAAATTTCTGGTGTTCACAAATTATTTCATAATTAATGAACAAACAAAAAATGCAAGAAATGATTGATGTGAAAGGATTGGAATCTCACGTCCAGGCATTAGTGATGGCTCAGGGTAGCGAGAGTCGCGTCAAGGTTGTGCCTGTCGGTGGCAGCAATACGGTCAGCGCGAGCATTAACCACACAAACAAAGAGATAAGTGTCGAGGTTGGTGATGATTGGGATATCCTACAGTATGACAAGGTAAGGCGTTTTGCTGAGAGGCTAAAAATCAGGAATCCTTATAGGATGGTGATGGACAACATTGGCTTCCATGAAGTCGGGCATCATAGGCTGAAGAATGATGTTGATGGTCTGGGCTGTCCTGAAAACCTGAAAGGTAAAGAGGTCTGCGTCGATGCAGTGTCAAGAGAGATGCTTGCTGCTGGAATGTTTTCGCAGGGTGGTGCTTTGTACCTTGAAAACCTGGTCGCTGATGTTATAGATAATCTCAATTGTTCTAATTATACTCACTTGAATGGGTTGAGCATGTTCTTCGGGGAGCAGGCAGAACTTAACAAAGGAAAATTCTCACCGCTTTACGAAGCATTTGTCAAGCTGAACATGCAATTGTGGGGAAGGAAAAAGCAGAAACAGCTTCTAAGCGAGTATTACACCAATGATGAAGTTGTCGATGAGGTTGTCACTGACTGCATACGTGAAGTTGGCCTTACTGACGTTAAAAGTGATAATCTGGGGCTGTTGTTTGACAAGGAGAGGTGGCCTGCGACATTTTCAGGTTTTGCAAAGCATCTCGTGAAGCTTATGGATCAGGATGTGCCTGAGTTCCTGCCTGGCAGTGGTTCAGGAGGAAAAGGCTATGAATTGCCTGTCGAGTTTGATGGTGAGGGAAGATTTGATCCTGGAAAGATTGACGATCCTTTGATGAAAAGAGTGCTTGACAATGACAATATGAAGAAGGTCATGCAGAGAAGAAACGAGGACGGAGAAGGCTTGCCGAGCTTTGTAGAGGACTGGAATGCACTGGACTACTTTTACCAGGCACAGGCCTCAGAGCTGTACATCAAGGCAGAAAGCCCAAGAAAAGGAGAAAGCATGCCTATATCTCCTATACAGGCAAGGCCGTTCGATACAGAAAAAGACAGCATTGAAGACATACTCTTCGGCAGGATACTCCTGGACGAGGAAGGAAAGCCATGCTTCGCAGTGCCGAGAAGCCATGTCGAGATGACACAGAAGTACAAGAAGAGCATAAAAAGCTACCCAGAACTCAATATTGCGGTGCTTGACAACTCGAGAAGCATGACAGAAGAGGCCAATGAGAAGGGTGTTGGCAGGACGAACATCGTTCCATGGGGCGACAACAGCAAATACCACTACGCATTACTTACATATTATGGTGTTGAGAAGGCACTGCACAGGATGGGCGTGGCCACGAGGACAAGGTACAACATGATCACTTTCTCCGGTAGGACAGAAGCTACAGGCGAGAAGGCGTATGATGATAGGTTGCAGATAAAGAAGAGGATGCTCCAGCCCGAGTTTGGCAACACGACAGAGATAGATGTCGGTGTGCTTGCAAGGAACGCAAGGCAGCCAGAAAGCGTGCTCATGACAATCAGCGATGGAGAGATATGGAACTGGACAGACATAAAAGATGACTTCAGAAGGGTCATCAGCGACAAGTTCTATGTTCACTTTCAGATAGGAGAAGACACTGAAGCGACAAGAGACATCGAGAGCTGGGGTGGCACAGTCGTAAGGATAACTGACGCATCACAGATGCCAAAGAAAGCGATAGACATAACACAGAAGTTCTACAGGAGCTATGCAGCAGGAGATACAAGATGAAACAAAAGTTTAATCCGTGGAAGCATTGTAAGGTTGATCCTGATAGTTTGAAAGATAATAAGTATGTGAATCCTCCGCTTCCTCCGCCAGCAGGAGATGATGATGCTGGAAGTGGTGCTGGAGAGGGTGGAGATGCTGGCTCTG
>JAHJSS010000060.1 GCA_018830225.1 Nanobdellota archaeon | reverse complement strand
TAGATCATGTGTTGGCAGTGATATGCATGAAAAATGACGGGCGAATTGCAGAACTCCTTAAGAATAACCCTGAGCTTAGCAGGGTTTTCGGCGGGAATGCTTTGAAAGAATTTGCGGGAGTTCTGGACAACATAGAAGATGATGACTTCTCTTTTTTCATTGCGCATATTGATAATATAAAGGAACTGATGGACTGTTGTAAATTTGAATTGAATGACACTATAAATGTCCTGCATAAGCTCGCGTCTTACGAACCAGCGGATAGTAGCTCCTTTTCCGTAAAACTGAACTTGAGAGTACGATGGTTTATTGGAGTTCAGGAATTATGGAGTGATAAAAGCTTCAGTGCTGATCAGATTGTCGAAAAAGCCTTAAATGTTTATAATGATCAAATCTATTTCAACATATTAAGTTCTGGAAGAAGAATTCTGAAAAAACTAGCCAGCGAGAAGATAATTACCATCGAAGAATTCGAAAGATTTATTCTTCCAACTGCAAGAAGCCGTATTGCGCCTCCGCCTGATGTGATAGCATTTATCCTAGGATGTGTGCTGGTAGATGAAAAGTCCCGAAAAAAGATAAACTATTCAGTAAAGCGAAATAGATTGGTAAGGTCTGACGAACTTACACAGGTCATGATTGATTATCAATCCAGGTCATTCTGTTCCAACTTCCTATACTGCTTGAATGATGTCCTTTCTAATCCTGCGGAAAACGCGATTGACTGGAAAATAATAATGCGGATATTCGAAATGCCGATTGATATTTCCAAAATCAGGGAGTTTTGGTTTAATCTGTTCGGTAATGTGAAGGGACGGAACAACATTGGTAAGCTATACAGTCTGTTTGGAAGGTTTAAAACTCAAGAGGTTCTGGATTTCTTAGAATTGCTTGAAAAGTCTGAAATTCCCAAGCAAGATGAGCCGGAACGTGATTTGATGTTGGATGTGTTATTCAAATACGTGACGTACTCCAAGGATATGTTCGCAGACCGGTACGAAAAAGGCATTTCATTATTGCCTGGGTTTTTCGTCAAGGAGATAGATGCGGGGCGAAAAGCTGAAGAAATCAATGTAAAAGAGTTTCATAAATATGTTAAAATATTGGATAAAAATATTTTAGGAAGCTTCAAAATAGGAGAGATAGTAACCCTGAATGGTGAAGATAATAAGTATATGTATCGTGTTATTAGGATTACTCCTGCGGGGCATGTCGTAGAAGATATTGCTGCTGAAGGAAAAGGCGAACAGAAGGGTCCATTCCGGGCTGATGAAATAAAGATTTTTGAAGAGACGCAAGATTGGAAATCAATTCGTCAAATAAGGAGCAAGGGATTTCTAATAATCCATGCGACAAATGCATTTATTAAATCAAGAACCCCTTTTGAAAACATAGAGAGCGACCTGGCAGGGGGTGAGAAATACACGATAAGCTGTTCAAGCATAAGCCCGCTCTATAACGCAGGGATTGCGATTAAGGGCGAGTATGCTGTGGGAGATGTGTTATCTGAAGGCAAAATATATGCCGCTTTCGCTTCTGACGCGTTTACTGTTGACGTGCCCGACACGAGCCTCTTCAGGACTCACACACGAGGGGATAAAATCCCAGTCAGGCTTGCCTTAACTTCAGAGCACGATTACAATGAACTGCTTCCTCAGAACTGGAAGATGGACGGTGTATTTTATACCCTGAAAACTCCTTCAGAGGATATCGAAATGCTTAAGCAGATATGCATAAAGCAGGGGATATGTCTTTATCAAATAGACGAGAACACAAAACACTGGAAAGTATACGAGTATAATAAATCTATAAAAAGCTTCGTGTTGACAGGTGATACATCAAAAAACGAGCATATCATTCATAAGGCGGCATGAATTTTATCTTTCCTGAGTTGATGATTACGCTGCTTTCCTCATCATTCCTCCCAGCTCTTGCTAGTAGTGTTCGAACTCCTGCTCTGTCGACTGGTCAAGTATGTTCTGGAAGAATGAGAATCCTTCTCTTCATCAGGCGTTCCGTTGAATTTCAGATCTTCTACTGCCTTTGCCAGCAGGTCCATATAAATGGGCTTATAAGGGGTAACTTTTATAAATACATTCCTTTCCCTCAAAGGCTGCAAAACAGCCCCGTAGTGTAGTGGCCAATCATCTCGGACTCTGGCAACACAGTACTCCACTGTCCCAGACGCGCGACGCGCGTGTTGGAGACATCCGGGGACCGCGGTTCGAACAGCAGACAGCGATGTCAGCTCGAAAGTCCGCGCGGGGCTATTCATTTTCATAAGGGGTTAGACATGCGACAGGTCACACTATGCTATCTATTGAGAGATGATGAGATACTTCTAGGCGTAAAAAAGAGAGGATTCGGCGCAGGCAGGTACAACGGTTTCGGAGGAAAACCCCGAGATGACGAGTCTCTTGAGGCAGCAGCGATAAGGGAGCTGCGTGAAGAATGCGGCATAGACGCGGAAGAGTCCAGCCTAAGGAAGATGGGAGAGATATCATTCTACTTCCCGCAGAGGCCCGACTGGGACCAGGTAGTCCATGTGTACTTCATCAATGAATGGTCGGGTGAGCCGAGAGAGACAGATGAGATGCGCCCTGAATGGGTCCTTTTGAAAGACCTCGACTATGACCGGATGTGGGACGCTGACAGGCACTGGCTGCCCCAGGCCCTGGAAGGCAAGTTCGTGAAGGGAAAGGCAGTCTACTCAGCAGACCAGAAGCTGGTCGAACATGACATCAAGACATCCGCTGCAGGATGAAGAAAAAGAGACAACAGAGGTGCGACAATGTCCAACTGCCTGAAATGCAAAGGAAAGATGATAGGCGCAGGAGTGATGCACAGCGGTAACTCCAAATACCAGATAATGCGCTGCGAGAAGTGCGGCCACGAGAAGATGGAATGTATCGGACTGGCCTAAGGTATCATTTCCGCGTTTCTTCAGCTACTATCGCAGCTCTGCCCTGAAAAGCGGCAGCTGCCACACTGCTACTGATCATGTCGGCATGCCAATCGATGAATGTTCCGACTGTGCTTGCGCAATAAGCGCAGAAGAGCATGATAAAGCAGCCCATCAGCATATCTTGTCTGATTGCACGCATGAAGCGGTGGCAGCTGCCAAGATAAGACAAACAAATGCTCATTTACCTTTTCTGTAGAAGCCGAACACGTTGGTGTACTTCCTGCGGTAAGACTTCGGTATGTGCTCCTCGCTGACGAACCTCACGTCCTCGATCGAATAGAAAGCGTGAGGATTGTGCTTCTTTATGATCTCTACGACCTTGTGGACGTCAGGACGCTCTATGACCATGAAGAGGACATTCACCTTGCCGTCAGGACCTTGCGCCTTGCTCACAGTCTCTATATAGCCCTCACTCTCAAAAGCCTTGAAAAGTGCTGAGGCGTCCCGCTTGGTTATCACCCTCACGATGACCTTACCGACAGAGAGCTTCTCCTCAAGGACTATACCTATGAAAGTGCCGAAAGCGAACCCGCCACCATAAGCTAGGTAAAACAGTATGTTGGAAAGGTGCGCCAGTATCTGCTGTATCGCAAGAAGCCAGATCAGGACCTCAAAGAAACCGAGCAACGGGGCGAGGAACCTGTAGCCCCTGGCTATGAATATGACCCTGATGGTCCCTATGCTGACATCGAATATCCTCGCCACGAATATGAGGAGGGGTATCACAACCCAAGTGTATAAGTCAGCACCAGCAAGCCCTTCAAAGACCATCACAGCACCTCTTCACAGGACAAAAACATGATAAAAAAGGTTATGACATCTATCTTATAAATCTTACCAAACCGTTAAAGTACCAAAAACAAACAGCACAGCCGCTGAAACAATCTAATTTATATAGTGGCCCAAAATCACAGCATCACCCATGGACGCAGAAGAGATAGCAAACAAGGCGCGGAAATCGATAGGCAGGTACTGCGCAGAGGAATGCAAGGCATACTGCTGCAGGAAAGGATACCTGGTCATGACAGCCAATGAATCAGAGCTGGTGACACAGGGAATGCTTGCCGCGCTGATGAAAAAAGGCGTGATAGTCATTACACCAGCAGGGAAATACTCCATGAACATGAGCCTGCTAGAGAACGGATGCCCCAGCCTCAAGGACTACAAGTGCGCAATCCATACGAAAAGAGGCAGGCCTGACACCTGCAAGAAGTTCCCGCTGTTCATAGAGGACAAAATGATAAAAGTATCGCAGAGATGCCCTGCAGCAAAGGAAGGCCTGCTGTACCCATTCATAGCAAAGCTTGTCAGGATGGGATACAAGCTCATGGAAGGGAACAGCTATTCAGACTCCGAGCTATACAATATCATTCCAGACCAGAAGCCGGAAGACAACATCGGCGAAATCCACGCCTGAAACACTCATCGACATCCAGCGCCAGACATTCTCAAGAACCAACCCGCTAATCTTAAATAGGATAAGAGTGATGAAGAGACAAAATGCCTGACAGGAAAGTCGTGACAAGGGACGGCTCAACAACATTCTACTCAGAGGATTACGACGAGACATACCACTCCACAAGCGGGGCGCTCACAGAGGCGGACAAGAAATACTCAGAAGCCTGCAGGATACAGGACAGGGAAGAGGCAGACATCCTCGACATCTGCTTCGGGCTCGGGTACAACTCTGCAGCAGCGATCGACAGGTTCAGGGGAAAGAGGCTGCGCATCGTCGGGCTCGAGCAGAACAGAGGCATCGTCGAAGAGATAGTCAGGATGGGAGATGAGTACCCTTTCAGGTGCAAGGATATCATGAAGAAAGTGGTAGAGCAAGGAGAATACCACAGACCTGCTGCAGAGGGGCGGGTGGCCGGGGAGAGGATGGCGGGAACTGTTGATGTAAAACTGATAATGGGCGACGCAAGAGAGACAATAAAGCATCTCGCTGACAGAAGCTTTGACTGCGCGTTCCTCGACCCGTTCTCGCCGAAGAAATGCCCTGAGCTGTGGACAAAAGAGTTCTTTGACGAGATGTACCGCGTGCTGCGGAAAGGAGGCGTCGTGGCGACATACAGCTGCGCAAGGATAGTCAGAGAGAATTTCAAGGCAGCGGGGTTCAAGGTCAGCGACGGACCGATCATCTACAGAAGGGGCCCAGCAACAGTTGCTGAGAAGGCCTGTGGTAATACTCGATGACACTCCTATCAGGCCTGACACACGCTTTCTCCACCTTCTTCATCGCGATATGGAAAAGATGCCTCGGATTCCTGACCTCATACTCAGCATCTACACATGAAGGATCATAGACCACCCCGCCGACCGCGAAATCAAGATTGAGATCACTTCCAGACGCGACGAGCCTGATAGACTTCAGCTTCTCCAGATAAGCATGACCCAGCTCACACACATCATCATAGAAATGCTCCTTGCCACCGGAAGAAAAAGAGACCACAATATTATCCCTGTTATATACCCTGGCGACATAATCAAACGCCACCCTCTCGCTGAAGAACCATTTTGCCACGTCACTGAAAACGTCCCATGCAGGCCTGTTGCCCAGATTCTGTATGAGCTCGCTGAAGTGCACGACATCAAAGACAAGGACCGCCAGAGAAGACCTCTTGCCATTGCTGTAGGACCTGTTGCACTGCGCCAGCTTGTTCTCCAGGCTGGACAAGAAAGAAGGCATGCCCGCTATCCCCGTGGCGATGTCAAACTTTATGTTAGAGACTATCACATCACGCCCATAACCTTTGGCGAGCAGCATACGCTCATTGGCGATGTTCATGAAGTCATCGCTCTCAAGGCCATCCTCGCTCGTCGAGACATGACCCAGGCTGACAGTGAGCTCAGGCAGCTGCCTGCCGCCCACGACAAAACGCTCATACCTTATGCGGTCACTGATCTCCCTCGCCCGCTCCTCAGTGACCGAAGGCGAAGCGCCAGGAAGAATGAACACGAACTCCTCGCCGCCGAAACGGTAAATCAAGTCCGCAGACCTCACGCAGGACCGCATGGTCTCGGCAATATTCCTCAGCACAGCATCACCGCAGCCATGCCCGTAACGGGTATTGATATCCTTGAAAAGATCAAGGTCAGCGAAGATCAGGCCGAAATCCTGGCCAAGGTTCCTCCAATTGCTCACGAACTGCGGATAATCCACCCCAAGCTTCCTCTTGCTGTAAACACCGGTCAGAGAATCTGTATTGACCAGGTCGCGCAATATAGGAATCTCCCAGACATTGTCAGTATGCTGGGCAAAATCAAAACAGCAATCCCTCAGCACCATGACCTCCTCAAGAGGGAATGAGAAAGAATCGAAAACAGCGACACCGTACCTGGAACCCCTATGAGCGACAGGAACAGCAATACGCCTGCCCCCATTGATCCGAGCAGGAGAGTCGAGGGAAAACAGCGAAGGATCATCCAGATGGGATGAAGAATCATACACCACCACATCAGATGAAGAATCTATCCCTGCGTAAATGTCCAGCTTACCGTTCAGGCACACAACAGCAGAATTAAGGCAGAGACTGCGGAACAAGGACTCCACAAACCTCTCAGAACTCTCACCTATATCCCTCTGGCGGTACCCTTTTCCCAGGACTTTCGCACGGACCTGGGCCTTGTCAGGCATATGTTTCCATAGCATCTCCTGGTCAGAGACCTGCAATATATCATCGATGGTAAAAGACATATATTCAACACCTTACGGTACTTCTTCATCAATACAAGCTCGGAAAAACAAGAGGTATAAAAAGCTTGTGCAGTTGCAAAGGTTTTTAAATAAAAGTCCATAAATCGCTTACAATGCCCCCGTAGGCTAACGGATAGACTGTGGGCTTGCGGAGCCTGATATCTGGGTTCAATTTGCGGAAAGCGTCCATGCTGCCGCATGAAATTCCCAGCGGGGGCGTTATATCATAATGACAGCATGATGTAGAAAAGGACAGAAACTCAGTTCTCGATGCCCTTCAGCTTCACCTTGTTGGTGAGGCCGTTGCGCTCCTTCACTATCAGGCTTTTCCTCTCAAGGCCTGCAAGGACCCTCGTGACCTTGACCTTGGAAAGGCCGAGCTTCGAGACCAGCTTGTTCTGGAGCATCTCTCCCTTAGACTCGGTGAGAGTCAGGAAGACACGCCTCTCATCACCCTTCAGCAGGTTGAGGACAGCGCCATACTGCGCATCGGCCCGCGAGGCAGGAAGTATCCCATTCCTGATGTCTGCGTTATAGAAAAGATAGATCGACATCGAACCCATGAGAAAAGCACTGGAGACGAGCAGGAGAACCTTTGTGAGGGTGTAGTACTCCATGCTCTCAGTAGTTATCTCCCTGCCTGTCTCGAGCGTTATCTGGATGGGCTGGGGCGTGAAGAGCATCATCAACAAGAGAAGTATGGATGACACCAGCACAACCATCGCCATGACCAGCTTGAACTGTTTCATGGCACCTGAATCATCTCCCTATTATTTAAACATTTCTCTTGCTGTTTCACAAAACTGAAACCAGTTACAGCGAAAATATATATGCGGTTTCAGCATCATATACCTAATCGCGGAAGCGATTACAATAATCCAGGAGGCAAGAACCATGAAAAAAAATATACCTGCAACAAAAAAGAGGAACGTGTGGAAGATCGTCGCAATAGCAATGGTCGTCGTCTTCGTACTCATCGTTGCCGGCGGCATAATCAAGCTGCACAGGTTCAAGGCATCGTTCGCCGCTGCCACAGAAGAGCAGACCAGCTCAGCAGAGGCAGCAGTCATGCAGGACCTTGAGAGCAGAGGCCTCAACATCTCAGAATACACAGTAAGAGTATCACATAAGGTGATCGGCATGAGAGAGGGAGGAGATGACAGGAACATAATGCAGGTCTTCGCAGAGGCGAACTCCTCAAGGCACAGCTACCTCATAGACATGGACTCAGGCAAGATCATGCTCCACTCGCAGACAGAGACGTATGGCTGGATGGCTGATATGGACCGGAGGATGTTCGGCCCACGCGGCCCAAAAGGTCCTGGAACATGTGGTGAGAGGTCTGGCGAAGGCTGCGAGAAGGAACGCGAGATGCCCGGGAAAACCAGAGGCGGGTTCATGCCATTCGCTTCCTGGGGCAATCACCTGCGGAGGTAATCATGCCCCATGACAACATACTGATAGACCTCCAGAACGTCTGGAAGATATACCGTATGGGCGAGGTAGAGGTACCTGCGCTCAGGGGCGTAAGCGTCCAGATAAAGAAAGGTGACTTCGTAGCGATAATCGGCGCTTCAGGCAGCGGGAAATCCACAATGATGAACCTGGTAGGCTGCCTTGACGTCCCCACCAAAGGAAAAATATTCCTGAAGTCAAAAGACATAACCAAGCTATCCGAGTCGGATCTCGCAGGACTCAGGGGCAGGACAATCGGGTTCATATTCCAGCTCTACAACCTGCTTCCGACAATGACAGCATACGAGAACGTCCTGCTGCCTCTTGAGCTCCAGGACATGCCTGACAGCAAGGCAGAAGAGCGCGCAAGAAAGGTGCTCGAGATAGTCGGACTCCAGGACAAGCTGTTCAACAGGCCAGGACAACTGTCAGGAGGCCAGCAGCAAAGGGTAAGCATAGCAAGGAGCCTCGCAGGAGACCCGGACATAATACTCGCGGACGAGCCGACAGGGGCGCTCGACAGCGTCACAGGAAGGCAGGTCATCGAGATGCTCTATAAGCTCTGGAAAGATGAAGGCAAGACAGTCATAATGGTCACGCACGACCTTCACCTGGCGCAATACGCGCACACGCACATAGAGCTGAAGGACGGCAGGATAATCAGCACATCAACAAACAAGAAACAGAGGAAACCAGGGTGAAAAAATGAACAAAACAACAATAATAATATTGCTTGCACTGATGTTGTGCATACCGGCGATCAGGGCTGAATACACATACATAGCGAACTCACAGGTAATCACCGCAAGCCTCGTGAACCAGATCCCTGACCCTGCAGTAGCAGGCAACACAGTCGAACTGAGCATAGGAATCGAGAACTACGGAGGACAGGCAGCCCTAGGATATAACGTGGAACTCGTCCCAAAATACCCGATAGAGAAACTCCCTGGAGAGACATACATCAAGAACACAGGACTGCTCCAAGGATTCCAGGTCAATAATGAGCAGAAGATAATCAAGTTCAACGTACGCACAGACAAAGATGCAACAGCAGGGTCATACGACTTCGACATACTGATATACCAACCAGAAGAGAAAGACTACGCCACGATAAGGAAGACACTCAGCTATGACCTCACCGCCAGGGAAAGCGCAGAGATAATACATATAGACAAGGTAGAGCTGAGACCCGGCCAGCAGACACCACTCGAATTCACGATAACCAATGTCGGGTCGGCCCCGCTCAGGGAACTATCATTCTCATGGTCGAACGCAAACGACGCAGTCCTGCCAGTAGGCTCAGCAGACAAGAAATATGTCAAATACCTGGGAGTGGGAGAGAAGATCACATTGACATACGACGTCATGGCAGACACCAACGCAGCACCAGGCCTCTACAAGCTCGACCTGAAACTCGCATACGAAGACCCTGTGACAAACACATACACCAACATCACAGACCACGCAGGAGTCTACGTGGGCGGAGGCACAGACTTTGATGTCGCATTCTCAGAGAGCACAAACGGCGACACATCATTCTCAGTCGCGAACGTCGGAAGCAACCCAGCATACTCAGTGTCGGTCATAATACCTAAACAGGACGGCTGGAGAGTGACCGGATCGAACAGCGCAATCATAGGCAACCTCGACAAGGGAGACTACACAGTAGCGAGCTTCACACTGCAGCCAGCCATGTCAAGTCAGCTGACGCAGGCCACGACAGGCGCTGCACAGGCACAGCGTACCGGCCAAAGGGACAGCAGTGCAGGCATGACCCCTGACACAGTCACTGTGGAAGTGGCATACACAGACACCATGGGCAAGAGACTGACAGTAGAGAAAGACGTCTCTGTAGGCGCCAGCATGGACGTGAACGAGACAGGAGCATTCCGCGCCGCAGGCGCAAGGACAACAGTACAGCAGACAAGCTTCTTCTCCCAGTACAAATGGTACATCATAGGAATATTCACCCTTTTCGCACTGTACATTGCACGCAAGAAATACAAGGAGTACAAGTTGCTCAACCCCAAATTCACCCTGTCCAGCCTGTTCAGAAAAAAATGAGAATAAGCAAGTGCCTCAAGCACGCATTCAATATGGTCGTGCACAGCAAGCTGCGCAGCTGGCTGACCATAATCGGGATTGTCATCGGGGTAGGCGCAGTCATAGCGATAGTGTCACTCAGCGAAAGCGCGCAGCAGGAGATGGAATCACAGCTCAGCGGACTCGGAGGAGACCTGATCACGCTGACAGCAGGGTTCTCAAGAGGAGGAGGCACATTCGGCAGAGGGGATTTCGGCGGAGGCGGCGCAGCAAAAGCTACCAAAGAGGAGGTAGTCCTTGACAGGACAGACATCCAGGCACTCAAAGGCATACCAGAGATAGCATACATAGAGACAGAGATACGAGGCACTGTCGAGGTCTCGTACCTTGGCAGGGCAGGCAAGGTCACGCTAACCGGCGTCGACCAGAAGGTCTGGTCACATGTGACCACATCGACACTGGCTGATGGAAGGTTCCTCGACCCTGCAGACCAGAACGTCGTGGTCATAGGCGGAGGCCTCGCAAGCTCATACTTCGACCAGCCTGTAGGAATAAACAAGATGCTGAGCATAGAGAACCGCTCATTCAGGGTGGTCGGCATAATAGACGACAATGGAAGAAGCATATACATGCCCATACAGATGGCATTCCAGGTCATACCTGAAAAGGATCAAGGCATCTATGACAGCATAATCATAAAGGTCAAAAATGAAGACACTGTCCTGGAAGACCTGGCAAAGATAGAACAGAAGCTGATGATGGTCAGGCATGTCAACAACCGGACAAAGGACTTCTCGCTCAGCTCAAACAAGCAGATGCAGGCGACAAGGGCAGAGCTGATGTCAACAATGAGCATGTTCCTGATCGCTCTCGCAGCAGTATCACTCATAGTAGGGGCTGTCGGAATAGCCAACACCATGTTCACCTCAGTCCTCGAGAAGACAAAAGACATAGGCATAATGAAGGCGATAGGCGCAAGGAACAGCGACATACTGATCATATTCCTGTTCAACTCAGCAATCATAGGACTTGTAGGAGGCATACTCGGAATCATATTCGGCGGCATCCTTTCAGGATTCATACCAGCACTGCTGGGAGACGTGCGGTTCCTCAGAGGCGGAGGGTTCGTATCGATGAATGCAGTGATAATGGCAGTCTCTGTATCGATACTGGTCGGACTGCTCGCAGGGGCGATACCTGCGTGGAAGGCGTCGAGGCTGAAGCCAGTGGATGCTTTGAGATACGAATAAAATGAGCAGCTCAAAGCTACGAACGCCAGTGAGTATGCCCTGAGATACGAGTAAAAACATCGTAAAGTCAAGGAACGAACAAAGTGAGTGACAGACTCTTCGGTATGAGTGAGGATAAATGGTCAATACTAAATCCACGGGCAAAATGAAAAACAGAGCGAGAAACAGTGTAATATTCTTCCTGCTTCTCTCATTCATAATATTCTGGAGCGTACTGCTGTACTTCATCACCCCGCAGAGACTTGTAGAGCGGATAGGTGTGCAAAACGGATACTTACTCTCATTCCTTTTCGGGGTTTTCGGAGAGGCAGCCACATTCACTGCACTGTCATATTATCCTGCAATAATCGCGCTCGCAGCAGGAGGGCTCAGCCCGTTCATTCTCGGGCTGATAGCAGGAACAGGCATGACTGTAGGAAACAGCCTATACTTCTTCTTCGGAAGAGAAAGCAGGAACGTTCTCTCTGAAAAGCTCGAAAAACAGGCACGCAAAGTGCTTCACTGGGTAGAGGGAAAACCAAACTGGATATTGCAAATAATCATATTCATCTACGTAGGATTCACACCATTCCCTAACAACCTGCTCACAGTATCAGGGGGGATAACAGGAGTGCCATTCAGGAAGATAATATTACCTCTGTTTCTCGGCAATGTGGTACTCACTGCGGCGATAGCGTATATTACAACCATCAGCATATAGACTGTATGAATAAGCACCCATATCCTCATCTGCCGGGTCGGCAAGAAGGGATCCAGAAATAGGAGAAAATAAATAACAGAAGCATCACTGCAGGTTAAAGCGCCCAAAAGGCTCTTTGAAAGGTGGAACAATGAAGCTGACAATTCCCTTGATGCTATTGATTCTTTTGATTCCCTCAGCGCTCACCTATGGCTGCGCCCCTGGAAGCACCAGCATAGTCCTCGAATGCACCGCCCCATTGATACAGAAGGGGGACGGCTGCTGCATGGACGCAGACCACAACGGCATCTGCGACATAGATGAGAGGCCTGCGAAGAAAGAGGAAAACAAGACAGAAGAAGCACCTGCGCAAGAAGAGACAACAGATGCCCTTGAAGAGCAGGAAGCCAAAGAGACGACTGAAGAGACAAAAGAGGAAGTGACCGCAGAAGGACAGAAAGGGACCCTGGAAAGCGCTGAAAAGACAGGGAAGCTGTTCGCAGACAACTGGCAGAGGAAGCAGTACAATGTCATGTACGCATTCTTCACGCCCTCGCTGAAGCAGAAGAAGACATCGACAGAGTTCTCTACGATAATGGAGCTCGAGCCGCTCTACAAGAGGGTGAACAAGGTAGACTTCAACGGAGTAAAGATGAGCGATGAGGACACGGCAGAGCTCGACATGACCATACACACCAACATCCAGGACATAAAGATACCAGGAGCCACACTGGAGTTCATGGGCGGCGAATGGAAGGTCAAGGCATTCGTCGACGTGTTCGAGCTGGAAGCATACTACGCAGCATGCTCAGGATACAGATACGATAACAAATATACCATGAAAGACTGCGCGTACGACTTCGCAAAGAAAGTCAAGAACTCAAGCTACTGCAACATATCAGGATGCCACTACACAGAATGCCTGAAGGCAATGGGCAAGACAGTCAACTACATGCACGAGGCAGAGCAGTGCAAGATATGCCAGCCTGTAGGCAAGACAACCAACACCTGCATACTCGACGTGGCGATAAGCCGCGACAAGATAGCAGCATGCAACACCATAAGCGAGGACAGGTACTCTGACAAGTACTGCGTATGCTATGGAGGGTTCGCAAAGGCGAAGAACAACGTAGCGTACTGCAACACGATACAGGACCCTGACAACAAATACCTATGTGAGAAAGCGTATAAGGGAGAGTATTGCTGATGAACAAGAAAGCTCACCACGAGATAGGATTCGCGCCTTACGCGCTGATCCTGGCAGCCTTAGGTCTCACAGCGGCATTCGGGAATAAGATGTGGAATAAAGTCGTGAAAAAGAAGAAATAACTCCAGAAACATCTATGCCGGAAATCCTTATTCTCTCGTCGGAAAACGTCCGGTTTTTTCTCAGAAAAATTTATTAAGCGCAGAAACACATATACAAACAGCCATTGTTGGGGGAAATACCAACATATCTTGGAAAGGCTGTGCAGGCAAGCTTTGACTCCTAAACGGAAAATGCCTGCCAGCCCCAAAACAGAGGTGGAACAAGATGAGAAACAAGATAGCTTTAGCCATATACATATTGAACATCCTCCTGATGCCAGGCATGTGCCTCGCAGCAGAGCATGTGATAATCAGCGAAGTGCTCTACGACCCCACAGGAACAGAGACAGGGGGAGAAGCAGTCGAGATATACAACCCTACAGCGGGACCGATAGACATAAGCGGATACGTAATCAAGACAGAGAGCAGCCCTGCAGACGCGACAATACCTGACGGGACAACACTTCCAGCACACACATTCTACCTTATCGCAGACACAGGATGGTCCACGCTGAAAGACGACGCAAGCTGGCCGCAGGCAGACCACGAAGAAGCCATAACGATGGCGAACACAGATGCAGGAGTGGCGCTTGCACTCCCTAATGGGACGATAATAGATGCTGTAGGATGGGGAAATCCTGCAGGGATAGGGGAAGGACTGTATGAATGGACTCCAACACCCCTTGTCGCAGCAGGGCACAGCATAAGAAGGACCGACCTGACAGCTGACTCCGACGACAACAGCGCAGACTTCGCAGAATCAACCCCTGAGCCGCAGAACTCGAGCGCAACAGCAGGAGGAGAAGAGAACCCAAGCCAATCGATCACAATAACAGTGGATGTCGAGAACAACGCCCCTTCAGTGGATGCGGTCACTGTGCTCGGGGATGAAGACACCTCAACAGCAGGGGTGCAGATAAGCCCTGTACCCGAATCGACCAAGGAAGTGACAGTATCCGCAGACGTCACTGACACCGACGGCACGACAAGCATAATGGGCGTCTTCGCCACAGTCAATGGTCCTGCAGGACAGAAGAACCTGACAATGGAAAAAACATCAGACCTCAACAGCACTACAGCAAGATACAACACGACGATCCTGATGGAATTCCACGATGCCGCAGGCACATACAGCATAACAATAACCGCAGAAGACTCTGCCACGAGCAGTACGCTCAGCACAGCGTTCGAATACCTGAGCATGACCGCGATATCGGTCGACTCGGCATCACTGCAGTTCACCGGAGCCAGGCTGGGAGGCACGACAGATATAAGCGGCGACTTCGCCCTCTCGACAACAGACACGCCGACAGTCAGGAACATCGGGAACACTCAGATAGACCTAGGAGTCTACGGAACCAATCTTGTCGACGGGACAAAAAGCATCGCAGCAGACAACATCAAGTACAGCTTCGACAATGACTTCGGCAGCGACCTGGCAGGGACCCTCTCGACAGGACTGCAGATCATGAGCCTCGGCCTGGAGAACGGCGGAGACAGCGTGATAAGCCTCGGGTTCCAGCTTTACGTGCCGCTGACCACGCAGAACGGAAACTACACAGGCACCATAACAATAGCAGCAGTGAGCAGCTGAAGATGAAGAAAGCAGCCGCAATCATCCTGGCAATGATTGTCTCATTGCCGTTCATCCTTCCGGAGGTAGTTTGGGGACTGGCGGTGGGGATAATTCCTGACAGACTGGTGTTCGACGGGACTGAGGAGACGTTCAGGATACTCAATCCCAACGACATGGAGGTCGAGTTCAGGATAAACGCAGAAAACATGGCCTGCGTTCCGGAAGAAGGGGAGATAATGTCGAAAGGCAGCGCCGATGTCAGGTGCAGAGCAGGGGATGATGCTCTGCAGGAAGAGCTGATTCTCGTCGAGACAATGCTCAAGGGGAAAGACAAGATGGTAGGCATCCTGCCTGCTGTCGCGGTGAAGGCAGAGATAAAAGGAAAGGAAGGCGGAGAAGCGACCCGCAGCAAAGGGACTCCCCTGACAATAGACGCAACAGACGCAGAGGCACAGCAGCACCCAGATGACCAGACAGAAATAGGAGGAGATGGCCTGGCAGACATGAAACCAGAGCTCGTGACCATCGCATTCCTGACCGTGGCGATAATCTCTGTGCTCGCGTACTCAGAGGTCAAGACCAGAATCAAGACAAGAAAAGACAAAAAGAATAACCTGCCTCAAGACCCTAGCGGCCCCTCTGATGCGAATACATGTCCTCGACAAGAGAAAGATCAGAGCACTCCTCAGGGCTGCGATCATCCCTGATACGTATCACCCTCGGGAACCTGAGAGCATAGCCTGAACTGTATGTCGGGCTCTTCTGTATCTCCTCAAAGTTAACCTCGACGACAACCATAGGCTTGACCCACACATTACGCCCCTTCTCCTTGGTTATGACCGGCTTCAGGAGCTCAGTGAGCTGCTCGAAGCTCACACCAAGCTCGACCTTCTCCTTCATGCCTGTGCCGACCTTGCCCATCTCAAGGAAAGAGCCTGAATCAGGATCATAGCACGCAAGAGTGAAACTGGTAAGCCATCCGGACCGCTTGCCTTCACCCCACTCAGCAGCTACGATGACAAGATCGAGAGATTCCATGACCGGCTTCACCTTCACACCATAGCCGACCCTCGAACCAGGCTTGTAGATGCCGTCAAGCTTCTTGGCCATCATCCCCTCCTCACCCGCGGCAAGGGCCTCCTCATAGAACTTCTGGGCCTTGGCAGGATCATCAGTCACTATCTGCTTGGCAGGGACTATCCTGAACGGAGCAGGAGTGACTATGTCCTCTATCATCTTCCTCCTCTCGCTGAACGGCCTCTTGATCAGGGAAGCACCCTCAAAGCTAAGGATGTCGAAGACATTGACCTCGACGGGAAACCTCTTGGCCATATCATCTATGTCATACTTGCGCTTTATGCGCTGGGAGATGCTCTGGAAAGGAAGATACTTCTTGGTCTCTGGATTGTAACCTACGCATTCAGCATCAAGGATGAAAGACGCGCCGCGAACCTGCTTGCCCACATACTCGACAACCTCAGGGAACTGGGAAGTCACATCATCCAACCGACGGGTGAACACAGATATCCCTTTCTTGTCCTTATGTACCTGCACCCTAAAACCATCATACTTGTACTCGAAAGCAGCAGGCTTGCCGACCCTCTCAAAAGCCTCAGCGACATCCTTGACCTTCTGGTAGAGCATCACCTTCACAGGCTTGCCGACAGACAGGCCTATCGACTTCAAGCCCTTAAGGCCGGAAGTCTTGGCTATCTTCGCAACCTCAGAGAAGTCGTTCAATATGTCGAACGCCTCCTGCACAGCATCTGTATAAGCATTGTAAAGCTCACGATTCTCAGGATTGATCGCCTTCTTCTCAGGATCATAGTTGATATGGATGCTGTCGTCGAAGAAAGCCCAGACCATAGCATCACGGAGCACTCCCTCGCCGATGCCTACACGCAGGTCCTCAAGGACTGTCCTGACTATATACCTCGCCTCAATGGGTGACGCGCTGGTGAGGAGCTCAGAGATTAGAGCGACCTTCTGGTTGACAGTGCCTACACCCTCAAGACCTGCAAGCTTCCTCAGATTGGAGACCACTTTCGAGACAGTTATCGTCTGCGAAAACAGCGTGACCTGCTTCTTCCGCTTAGCAAGGCTCTCTGCAGTTAGGCCGAGGTCCCCAGTCTCCTTCCATTCCTTCTCGATCGCATCAGAAGAGATGCCAAGCGACTTGTTCAGGGACTTTATCACCATCCTTGAAGCGACGCCAAGCTTCCGCTCATCGAAAGGCGGGAACACCTTGCCCTGGAGAAGCAAAGTTATCTTCGGGATGTCATCAATATCAGTATCCTTCAGGAACTCAGAAACAAGAAATGTCTTCTCGAGCCTCTTAGAGGTCCCCTCTATCCTCTGGTACAGCTCCACCAGCTTTTTGTATTCCATAAAGGAGCAGATGAGCGGATGGTTTAAAAATATTGCTGCTGAAGAACAACAGGCTATGTCCCGAATCCCTTTTTGATGGTTAAAATTATAACCCGGAACAGCTGTTAGGCTGTTCTGGGGGTGGGGAGTGTTCCCCCACCATGGAGAAAGAGGTTAAGCTGGTTAAAAAGGTTAAGCGTTTGTTAAGGCGT